>JBATNS010000084.1:0-10378 GCA_049290475.1 Candidatus Moraniibacteriota bacterium
TTGTCGAACCATCTCACAAGCCCTGGCTCTGAGTCTAGGAAGATTGGGATTGGTAGTGTAGGCCATAGGTAGAAATGCCTGATTAAAGCTAACGGATGAGTGTAGCAGGTGTTTCCAAGGTATTGAATGAACCATAACGTTTATATTGACAAATAGCACTTATCGTGCTATTTTTTTGACACCAAATTCTGTTTGCCAAGGAGGCAATTCATGACCGTTCCTTCCGAATCCCCGAAGCACTTCCGGCTGTACTGCTGCCAGGAGCACGGCCACTACCACTTCATCACCGGTCCCGAGGACGTGTCCTGGCCGGTCTGGTCGCGTGAGGGCATGCTCCACATGATCCGGCTCTGCCGCGCCGAGCTCCTCGCGACGCTCCAGTCCGAGGACATCCCGCACGCCGAGCGCGAGCTCACCACCATCCGTGACGAGATCAACCGCCTCGCCCGGACGCAGCGGCGCTCCAAAGGCAATTTCATCAAGGGCTTCGTCATCCCGCGCAACATGCTGCCGGGGGAGCGCGAGATCGCCGAGCACTGGGGCAAGTTCCGCCGCGGCGATGTGCCCTACATGGGGTATGTCAGCCAGGAAGTCATCGGCACGTTCTTTCTGCCGCTCTTCTGCGACTTCGTCGGCCGAGACCAGGCGCCGCAGCGCGAGCGGGTGCTCTCCCGACAGGAATGGGCGAAACTCGCCGAGACGCCCGCGCGCATCGTGACCATGGCCGAACTCGGCCTGGCTGCCTGAGCACTCCGCCTTGCGGGGTGCGAAAACCCGGTCTGACACATCCTTGTCGACCGGGCTTTTTCTTGTCCTTTTCCTGCGATTGACACTCAGTCGGAATTGCTCTATAGTTCAGGCACAAGCCCTTGGGGCTTTTTTTAGACCAGAAAAATAGCTTAAAAAAGCCATGAACGCGATCATCCGGTTTTTCACGGAAGCGAAGGGAGAGCTCATGAAAGTGAACTGGCCGACCAAGGACCAGCTCATCCGCTACACGGTTCTCGTGGTGGTCATCAGCCTCGCTGTCGCCATTTTCCTCGGCGCACTCGATACGCTCTTCAGTTATCTCGTTGAAACGTTTCTCCTGACCTAAGTAATCTCTCGAAACCATTATGGCCAAACAGAGTCAGCATCATGGGCGCGCCTGGTACGTGCTCCACACCTACTCGGGATACGAGGACAATGTCGCTCGCAACCTGAAGCAGCGTATCGAGTCGATGGACATGCAGAGCCTCATCTTTGATGTCCTCGTCCCGAAGGAGAAGAAGATCAAGATCAAGGCCGGCAAGCGTGTCGTCGTCGAGGAGCGTATCTATCCGGGCTATGTGCTCGTGGATATGGTCGTGACCGACGCCAGCTGGTACGTGGTGCGCAATACGCCGAACGTGACTGGCTTCATCGGCCTCGGTACCACACCGACCCCGATCGACCCAGCCGAGATCGAAGGACTCAAGAAGCGTATGGGTGTCGCTGAACCGAAGTACAAGATCGACGTGAAGATCGGCGAGAGCGTCCGCATCGTCGACGGTCCGTTCAAGAACTTCGAAGGCAAGATCCAGGAAGTGGACGACGAGAAGGGAAAGGTGAAGGTACTGGTCTCCATCTTCGGTCGCGAGACCCCGGTGGAGCTCGACTTCCTCCAGATCAAGAAAGACTAATTAGAGAAGAGATTTCAAGACTATGGCAAAGGCAATCAAAGCGATCGTGAAGCTCCAGATCCCGGCCGGCAAGGCCACCCCGGCTCCGCCAGTGGGTACCGCCCTCGGACCGCATGGGCTGAACATCCAGGACTTCTGCAGCAAGTACAATGAGGCGACCCGCGAGATGATGGGCGACATCATCCCGGTGGAGATCACCATCTTCGAGGACCGCAGCTTCACCTTTGTGATGAAGACCCCGCCGGCCTCTGACCTCCTCAAGAAGGCCGCTAAGATCGAGAAGGCCGCAGCGAACCCGCTGAAGGATCGTGCTGGATCCGTCACCGAGGCCCAGGTCCGCGAGATTGCCGAAAAGAAGCTCCGCGATCTGAACGCGAACGATGTGGATGCCGCGATGAACATCATCAAAGGCACCGCCCGCTCGATGGGGATAAAGATCGAGGGGTAATTGACGTATGTTGTTCTCCGCCATGGAAAAGCCACCGCTCCCAGATTTCGAAGCCATGCAGGCGCAAGCCGCTGCGGCAGAGAAGCGGCGGCGCGAGGGTCTCATCCGGCGGCTCAGCGAATTCCTCAGTCGGGAAGCGAATGGGGAGAGTGAACATCCGGCGGCGATCGCAGAGAAATCCCTCACTGCAGGGAATCACGAAGTCGCCCTCCGCTATCTGTCGAACGAAATCGACAAGGCGGCGGAGCAGGGGGACGAAACGCGGCGCGGCGAACTGATGCGCTGGAAGGTCAGTCTCACACAACGATAACCGTTAACAATCTCGAGTATGTCGACATTCGAAAGCGGGGCGCAGGAGGCGGGTGCAGACAAGGACTGGGAAGCGCACGTAGCCAAACTCAAAGCCTTTCTCTCAAAGGAGGCGACATATATGGAGATTGATCTCCCTAGTGAAGCAGAGTCAGTGACCTACGATGATAACCATGAAGCCGCAAAGGCTTTGGTTGCAGTCGAGGACGGGGACTTTGAAGCGGCGAACGTGTATCTGGATGATGAACTCGAAAAAGTGCAGCAGGCGCGCAACGGAGAGACTGACCAGCTCGTCCTCGCACGACTCGAAATTCGCCAAAGCGATCTACAAAAACTCAAAGACAGTCTCGAGCGTCAATAATTTATTCACATAATTTGTGGGAGCTCGCGAGAGCGCTATGACCACGAAACCATATGAAGCACGGAAAGAAGTACAACGCAGCATTCGAAAAGATCGAGCTTGGTAAGAGCTACACGATTGCTGAGGCGATCGCGTTCCTCCAAGCGAACAAGACCGCCAAGTTCGACGAGAGCGTCGAGGTACATTTCAAGCTTGGTATTTCTTCGAAGAAGAGCGATGAGAACGTCCGTGGCACGGTTGTCCTCCCGCATGGCACTGGCCGCACTCAAAAAGTCGCTGTCGTGACCTTGACCAAATTGAAAGAAGGGCAGGATGCGGGCGCCGCGCTCGCTGGTGGTGAAGAGCTCATCGCCTCGATCAAGGACGGAAAAGTGAATCCGGGAACGGATTTTGATCTCGTCCTCGCGACACCAGAAATGATGCCGAAGCTCGCAACGGTCGCGAAAATTCTCGGACCAAAAGGCATGATGCCATCCCCGAAGAATGAAACGGTCACCCAGAAGATCGGGGAAGCCGTCGAAATGCTCCAGAAGGGAAAGAAAGCGAGTTACAAGAACGATGACACCGGGAATATCCACCAAGTTGTCGGCAAGCTCTCATTTGACGCCAAAGCACTCGAGGAGAATGTCGCGACGTTCCTCGAATCAATCGAGCGCGGTAAGCCAGATGGTCTGAAGGGGCGATTCATCCTCTCGATGACGCTGACCTCCACTATGGGACCGGGTCTCCGCATCACGAAATAAACCGGCCTTCCGGCCAAAAAGGTCCCGTTTTGGGGCTTTTTCTTTGTGTGGTATTTTCCAGTATACTGGGGGAGTAATTCCGCAAGACTACCTATGAAGAACGATAAGTCGATTGTGACGAGAAAGCAGAGTGCCTTCGGATTTGATTTCCAAGAGCGTATCATTCGTGACCAGAAACCGCTGAAGACGTTGATTGAACACTGTAAAGGCCTCGGGCTCCGCATCGTCCTGACACAGGGGACATTTGACCTCGTTCATATCGGGCATGCTCGCTACCTCGAGGAGGCGAAGCGACACGGTGACCTCCTCGTCGTCGGTGTCGATAGCGATGAAAAGGTTCGGGCGCGGAAAGGGCCCGATCGTCCGGTCGTACCGGAACAGGAACGGCTCGAGATACTGACCCATTTGCGCCCAGTCGATCTCGTTGTCCTGAAGCAATTGCGTGATCCGAAGTGGTCGCTCATCAAGGCGGTCCGACCGGATGTCCTTATTGCGACGAAAGAAACGTACACAAAGAAACAACTGGTCGAATTAAAAAAGTTCTGTGGTGAAGTGGTTGTGCTCAATCCTCAGGCGACGACCTCGACGAGTGCGAAGATTCGGCTGATGCAGCTCAAGACTGCAAAGCGACTCGAGCGAGCGCTCACGCCGAAACTCATCAAGACGATTGAGGACGTGCTTCGAGAAGTGGGTGGAAAATGATGCCTCCGAAAAAGACTATTATCGCGTTCGTTCCGGTCCTGCATCGCGGGTATCGAGCTTTCTTCGAACGACATGCTGACGCGGAATCGATTTGCCTCCTTGGTCCAGAGTGGACCGAGGATTTCCCTTGGCTTGCCAAGGAGATTCGGGCACTGGACGCGGTTGAAGTGAAGACGGCGCTTGAGGCGTGGCAACTCGGACCAAGAGTCAGGATTGTCAGTAAGGAGGATCTCGCTCGTATCGAGACGGATCTCGTCGTCGTTCCGGACGAGGACATAATGCGCGAGATAGCAGCTCTGTATCTTGAGACAAAGCAAGTAGTTTTTGATACGGTTTTCCTACGCTGGGACAAACACAACACCGTTGCTGAGCGTCCGGTCAGTCCGGACATCGCGATTTCAGCCGATGTGTTTGATCAAGAAATGCTCGCGGCCGCTGAACAAGAAGCGAAACGGGGCTCGGATTTCTGGCGGCATGTGGGTGCTGCAATCGTGAAAGATGGCCGGCTCATTATTTCCGCTCATAATGCTCATGTGCCATCTGAACAGATGCCATACGTAAACGGCGATCCACGGAACAATTTTCATAAAGGGGTACATCTCGAATTGTCGACCGCACTTCATGCTGAGGCAGGAGTAATCGCTGAAGCGGCACGGGAAGGCGTCACGCTCGAAGGAACAAGCCTGTACGTGACAACCTTTCCCTGTCCGCCCTGCGCCAAGCTCGTCGCGTATTCGGGTATTAAAAAGATCTATTATCGCACGGGCTACGGCGTACTTGATGGTGAGGATATTCTGAAAAGCCGCGGCGTGCAAATTATTTTTGTGGAGGAGAAATAAAACGGCCCACCGGATCCTGTCGAGGGTCGGGCGGGCTGCAATGCCGGGGTGGCTGGCGGGTCGGCACTAGTCCGGTTGGTCGTTCCAAATTGTGGCGTCGATACCGGGTGGACCGAAGAAAGCGTACTCCATGATCTCTTCGAAAATGGTCAGTCGTTCGGCTTGCTGCGGACTGGTGAAGCGCACACCGAAACTATCCGCGTCGAGCGACCAGAACCGGCCGGGAAACGAGAAGATTTCTCCGTTGCTCGACCGAAAGGTCGCTTGGATTTCCGCCTTGACACTGCTGGGCAACTCATCTGGCGGGATGACCGTCTTGTTGACTACCAGCGCGAGGAGCTCGGGGATGTCTTCTCTCTTGAGCGCCCGGTACCGGAGCTGTTGAACCAAACTTTCCCAGTAAGCTGGGAAACCGTCGTTGATTCGCTTGAGGACCTCTGATTTCGATTCCATGGGAACCTCCTTGTGGGTGTTTAGACTCGGCCGTCGGTGTTTTTTGCGATCGGAACAGTGGCAGACGTGTCAGCGAAACCAGCGATCTTGGCGGCGCGCAGGGCAACTGCTTCGGGCGACGGATCCTTGGTAAAAGTTGCCTTGGCCGGGCCGGTCAGATCGGGGACTTGGATGTTGACGTGGTAGTGGGCGACGGTCCCGGCGTTGTAGGCGGGGTCGCCGAAGCGCATGACCAGACCGCCACCGGGTATCTGGAATTCCTCGACCGCCCATTGGAAGAGGGTCAAAAGTTCGGTCCACATCACGGCATTGATCTCGCTGATGTCGGTCACGTGGTCGATGGGGACGACGAGGATGTGATACCGGTGATGCTTGTGTGGGAAGTCGTTGTGGATGACTCGCCAGTAGTCGCCTTCACGGAGGATCTTGCCGTCCGTGTAGCGTTCGGGATCGCAAAACGGGCAGATGCCTTGGCCGACGGTGGCTTGCATGCGAGCGAACTGTTCCGCTGACCTGACGTTTGTGATGGTGCCGAGCGCAGAGGGTTCTGTTGCCATGTTGTGGCTCCTTGAGGTTGGAAAAAAACAGGGTAGTTGGGCACGCACCAAACTACCACGAAAAGAAGGTTTTGTCGAGGCCTATACGCCAGACTTTTTCTTGAAGCCGATTTTCATTCGGAGACCCTCCATGTCGGGGCCGCTTTTTTCGGTTGCGACGAGATGGGCGTGGAGGTGGTCGACGCTGGCGCCATTGTAAGCGGTATCACCGAAACGCATGAGGAACGCTCCACCAATTACCCGATTGGTCTCGGTCGCCCAGTTGAAGAGAGTAAAGAGATCGATGAGAGCTTCGGAACTGAGTTCACTCGGAAGCGTGATGTGACCCGGTTTGTAGACAAAAATATAGTGCACCCGGGCACCTTCGTAAGGACTCATGTTTTCGGTTACGACCCACCAGTCCGTCTCGCGCAGAATCGGCTTTGGATGGTACTTGCGAAGATGCTCGATACAGAACGGGCAGACGCCGTCTTCTTTGATTCGCTGCATGAGCTTGATCTGCTCCGCAGTTCGTCCATTTTCGAGATTCACGAAAGCTTTCAGTTCGTCGGGCATAGGTGGGCTAGATGGCAACTGGTATGCCCTTGATGCCGGGGTGTGGAGTGTAATCGGAGAGCTCAAAGTCTTCCTTTCGGAAAGCGAAGAAGTCAGTCTTGTCGGTATTCATGTGCATCGTCGGAAATACTTTGTCTTCGCGTGCGAGCATCATCTCTACGGCCGGTACCTGATCGACGAAAATATGTGCATCCGAAATCGTGTGCACATACTCGTAGGGGATCGTTCCAGTTGCGTGCGCGATCATCATCGTGAGTGCAGCGTACTGGACCATGTTCGATGGGACGCCGATCGGAGTATCGCCGGAGCGTTGGAACATGTGAAGCGTGAGTTTATTGTTGATGATGCGCAGATGAATCCAGCCGTGGCAAGGCGCAACGACGACCCTTTGCTGTTTGCCGGTGCCGCGGATGGTGTACTGCGGGATCCATGGCGAGATGAAGTGGGTGCGGAGGTGCGGAAATTCGATAATCTGCTCGATGATGTTCTTGAATTGATTGTAGGGAGCGCCTTCGGCTGTCGGGAAATCATGGAAGGCGGCACCGTAGGAACCCGGTCCGAGGTCGCCTGCTTCAAGCCCGCGTTTCCTACACTTTTCCTCGGTCACCCAGGCCTTCCACCAGAAACAGCCGAAGCTTTCGAGCTCAGACTGGGTTCGCGCACCGTTGGCGAACGCACAGATCTCGGCGATCGCCTGAAGCCAGATCGTCACGGGAATATTTGGCGCCATATTGCGCTCGGTGATGATGGGAAAACCGTTATCGAGCCGGAAACGCATCGGCACCGCTCCCATAAGGGTGATGGCATCCACCTCTTGTTGGGTATTTGTCCGAGTACCGTGCTCCAAGACACTTCGGAGCAATTGCTTGTATTGATTATCCGGGGTTCGCTCGGCGAAAGGCTTCATCTGGGCAATATTTTCCATCATAGCGAGACAGGCTAGATTTACGATTCCAGTATAGCATCGGGGCATATTTTCCGGCTATTTGCTACAATACTGTAGGCGTATGAACACACCAAAAATTAGCCTTATCGCAGCTCTCGCTGAGAATCGCGTCATCGGAAAAGAGGGAAAGATCCCATGGCATTTGAAAGATGATTTCCGTCGCTTCAAGGAACGCACGGTTGGCCATGTGATCATCATGGGCCGAAAAACCCATGAATCAATCGGTCGGCCACTTCCGGGCCGGACCAATATTGTCATCACACGTGATGTGACGAGAGATGTCCCGGGCTGTGTCATTGTGGGGAGTCTCGAGATGGCCCTAGAAAAGGCGCGAGAGATTGAAACCGAAGAGATTTTCGTTATTGGTGGGGGGCAGATTTATACTGAAGCGCTCCCTTTGGCGGACCGCTTGTATCTGACTCGGATCCACGTCATAATGGATGGAGACGCTTTTTTCCCGGAGTATGCCGATGCGTTCGGAACGGTCGTCGAATCCGAAGACTTCGAAGAAGCTGGCCATCGCCTCACGTACCTCACTCTCGAAAGAAATTAACGAATACCTGCCTATGTCGAAAATTGTCGCCGTGCTCGGAATGCCGGGGAGCGGAAAATCGGAAGCGATCGAATATCTCATGACGAAGTATCGGTGGCCGAAAATCTATTTCGCGCAGCCGACCTTCGACGAGATGGAGCGCCGCGGGCTCGAGCGCAATCAGGCGAATGAACGCCTCGTTCGCGAGGATCTCCGCAACCTGCACGGCGAGGATTTCTACGCTCGCGAAGCGGTGAAGAAGGTCGAGGCGTTGCCCGAGGCCGAAGTGATCCTCCTCGAGAGCTTCTATAGCGCTCCCGAATACCGCGTCTTTCGAGACCGGTTCAAGGACGATTTTCTCATGATTGCCATCCATGCGCGCCCGTCCGTCCGCCATAACCGGCTTTTGGTTCGGCCGGAGCGCCCGCTTTCGCTGCAGGAGTCCGAAGAGCGCGACTGGGCGCAGCTCAACCGGCTCACGCAGGGGACACCGATCGCGCTCGCGGATTTCATGATCATCAATGAGGGCGATCTCTCCGAACTGCAGACGAAGCTCGATGCGACCGTCGCGCAGATTATCAAAGGATAAAGCGATGAATATTCTCGTTCAAAAACTGCATCCTGATGCGATCGTCCCGGCCTTCGCTCATCCCGGGGATGCCGGGATGGACCTGTACTCGGTTGAGGACCTCGTCATCGGGCCTGGCGAACGGCGTTCCGTACCGACAGGCATAGCGATCGCCCTCCCGGACGGTTACGTCTCTCTCATCTGGGACAAGAGTGGCGTCTCGCACAAGTTCGGCGTGAAGACGCTCGGCGGCGTTCTCGACAGCGGCTACCGCGGCGAATACTTGATCGGACTGGTCAACCTGGGACAGGCTGATTTCGAGATCAAAAAGGGGCAGAAGATCGCTCAGCTCCTCATCCAGAAAGTCGAACATCCGGAGATCGAAGTGGTCGAAACGCTTGATGAGACGAGTCGCGGGACTGGAGGTTTCGGCTCAACGGGAGTATACTAGCTTTTCTCTATGAAGATTTACTTTGCCGGTTCTATCAGCGGTGGCCGCGCGGATGCGCCGCTTTATGCCGAACTCATCGAATATCTCCGGGAATACGGAGAAGTGCCGACGGAGCATATCGGCGATTCGAAGCTTTCCGCTCGAGGCGAGGATATGACGCCGGAGGCGGTGTTCCGGCGCGACGTCGACTGGATTCGCGAGTCGGACACTGTGGTCGCGGAGGTGACGACGGTTTCGCTCGGCGTCGGCTATGAAATCGGATTCGCCGAACAGCTCGGGAAGAAAATCATCTGCCTGTACCGGACTCGCTCCGATCACCGGCTCTCGCCGATGATACGCGGAAACCCCAAGTTGACGGTGGTAGAATACGATGGTATCGAGGAGGCGAAAGAGAAGCTTAAGGAACTGCTAGGGTAAGCATTTATGGCACAGAGCGTGAATAACATCATTCGAGATAGTCAGGGGAAGTACCTTCTTCAGATGCGTGATGGGAGTGAAGGTATTTGCAACCCGCTTCTTTGGAACTTGTTCGGAGGTGGTCTGAATGGTTCAGATGAAGAGCCGCTCAAGGCTGCAGTGCGAGAGCTTAAAGAGGAGCTGGGAAAAGATGCTTCTGAAAATGATTTTCAACTTAAGGGGACAGTTGGTGAAGGCGAAAAAATGGTATATGTTTTTGAATACCTCTCCACGGTAGAATGGAAAGATCTGGTAGTTCAAGAAGGGGCGGGTGCAGGCTATTTCACCAAAGATGAAATGCTAAAAATCCCAATTACTGAAAAAACAAAACTTATTCTCGAGAAATACCTTTAGCGTTATGGCACAGTACGAACCGACGATCGGAATGGAAGTCCACGTGGAGCTGAAAACAGCTTCCAAGATGTTTTGCCGCTGCAAAAACAGCCGCGGGATGGAGACGGAACCGAATGTCCATGTCTGCCATGTCTGTACGGGTCAGCCGGGGGCATTGCCGGTACCGAATGAGGAAGCGATCAAGGGCGTCCAGAAAGTCGGCTTGGCGCTCAACTGCGCGCTTCGCTTTCACTCGAAATTCGACCGCAAGAATTATTTCTATCCTGATCTGCCGAAAGGGTATCAGATCTCGCAATTCGACGAGCCGTTCTGCGAGCACGGGACGATGGAGATCGGCGGCAAGCCGTTCAATGTGACGCGCATCCATCTCGAAGAGGATACCGGCAAGCTGACGCATCCGGACGGGGCCGACCACACGCTCGTCGACTATAACCGCGCCGGAC
>JBATNS010000085.1:0-2374 GCA_049290475.1 Candidatus Moraniibacteriota bacterium
GCCAACAGCCATCATTTGGCTTGGAATAGGGATTTTTCTTGGCCTAGCTCTGTATCAAATCCTTTCTCTGCCAGCCTCATCTGAACGCCTGGCCTGGGCCTCAATACTGTTCGGGGGCTTCATCAATGCTCTCGATCGCCTTCTTCACGGTTGCGTCCAGGATTACCTGCATTTTGCGTTCTTCCCAAGTTTTAATCTGGCTGATATTATGCTCTTTCTCGGGGTAGTCTTTCTCCTTATCACGACCCTGGGGGTATTTTCCAAAGCAAAGTCCTATGTCAGCTAAAGTCTATTCTGGAGCTACTGTTGGCCTTGATGGAGTTCTGGTCGAGATCGAAGCAGATGTTTTGACCAAGGGTCTGCACCAGTTTACCGTAGTCGGTTTACCCGATATGGCGGTAAAGGAAGCACGGGACCGCGTCAGCGCTGCTATCAAGAACACAGGTTTCCGTCCGCCTCACCAGAGCGGTCGCGTGACGGTCAATCTCGCTCCGGCTGATCTGCCAAAAGGATCTTCGGCATACGATCTTCCCATGGCACTCGCCTTTCTCTTGGCGACGAAACAAATCGCTTTTTCTCCCGAAAAGAAATTCTTCATTGGGGAATTGGCACTTGACGGGCGACTTCGTGCAGTTTCGGGTGTTCTCCCACTGGTGCTCTTTGCGAAGCGGTCTGGCTTCGAGGAAGTCTTTGTGTCAGAAGCCAATGCGCGTGAGGCAGGATTAGTGCCGGGAATTCGAGTCTTTGCTAGTTCAGGATTGGATATCCTGGTCGCTCACCTCGAAGGTCGAATGCCTTTGATGGCGTTTCCTCCGATAACACCAGCGGCAGGGAAACTCACGTCTCAAATGATGGACTTTTCGGTGATTCGAGGCCAGGAGCATGCCAAACGGGCACTCGAGATTGCCGCTGCAGGAGGGCACAATATTCTGATGGTTGGCCCGCCCGGGTCTGGCAAGACGCTTTTGGCTAAGGCACTGCCGACGATACTGCCAGAACTGACCTTTGAAGAGTGTCTCGAAGTGACTCAGATATTCTCAGTGGCAGGGCGATTGTCCCGAGGTGAGGCATTGGTGGAAAGCCGACCGTTTCGGGCGCCACACCATACGGCCAGCGGTATCTCACTCATTGGAGGCGGAACGCTGCCGAAACCGGGAGAAATCAGCCTGTCTCATCGAGGGGTGCTTTTTCTCGACGAATTCGCCGAATTCCCACGATCACTCCTGGAAAGTCTGCGCCAGCCGCTTGAGGACGGCATCGTAACAGTCTCGCGGGCCAAAGGGACGCTCACTTTCCCGGCGCGTTTCATGCTCGTTGCAGCGATGAATCCATGTCCTTGCGGCCACCATGGTGATCCGGATCGGGTATGTGGCTGTAGTGCGTATCATATTGAGAAGTATCGCCAGAAAGTTTCCGGCCCTATCATGGACCGCATCGATCTCCATGTCGATGTGCCGCGACTTTCCTTTGATGAGCTCCGAGACCGTTCTACTAGTGAGGCGAGTAGCGAAGTGCGGAAACGTGTTGAAGCAGCAAGGAGTCGCAGCCGCAAACGGCTTATGGAGATGGGGAAACAGTCAAATGCAGAGATGGATAATAAGTTGATTGAGAAGTATTGTGCGCTTGATGAAGCCGGTCAGGTGCTGCTCCGGCAAGCAGTTGAACACTATCACTTATCGCCGAGAGCCTATACTCGGATTCTGAAGACTGCCCGAACGATTGCTGATCTGGCCGGGGTTGAAAATATTGCTGATACTCACCTCGCTGAGGCGCTGCAGTACCGATTCCGCAACTAGCTACCCAAAAATGAAAATCATTTCTTTGCTCCTACTCTCGGTCGGTGGATATATTGCCTATCAGTTCTTTACGCCGCCGTTTGCTGATTCCCGAGACGTATTTTCTTTGGGCCGGCCACTGGCAGCAACCGTTACGCTTTCTGGGAATACCTTCCCAATTTCCTTTGACACCGGTCTAACAGTCATTGAAGCATTGCGTCGAGCCGGGTTTCGCTTTCGTGAGGAGGATCAAGTCTATCCGTCGGCTGATACGCTGCTTTCTCCAGGGACAAATATTCTTTGGCAACCGGCCCGGACAGTTCGCATTTTCGCTGATGGCAAGGAGCAAATGATCTCTGTCATTGCACCGACGACGGCAGCTATTATTGCTGAAGCGGGGATGGCACTCGCCGCCGACGACTTGGTTGTCCCGGATCGCGAGGCGACGGTTTCAGATGGCACGAAAATCATTATTACCCGAGTTGAGATTCGCGAAGAGACGAAGGAAGTAAAAATTCCATTCGTAACGAAAACTGAAGAGGATGATGAGCTCTCCTGGCGGAAAAAAATTGTGCAGCAAAAGGGGGAGAATGGTGTGA
>JBATNS010000086.1:0-2362 GCA_049290475.1 Candidatus Moraniibacteriota bacterium
TTTACTGAGATATTGTCACACCGGAGACACTTTTTTTGTAGCTCATTGCAAATGTTGTACTGATTATGCCTCTAGTATGCCATGGAAGACGCTTTTCAGCCTCCCGTTTTTCCTATTAAGTCAGAATTTTACACGAAGAGAAAACGAAAATTTATCGATTCAATACTCGTAAAATGCGGCCCGAGTAACTGATTCGGTCGGTCTGTTAGGAATTCGTTTTTGGAAACTTGTTAAAGAGCCAGAGAGTGAGCACATAGCCAGCCAGCAAGATAGGGATGCTCCACCAAGGAAAACGGTAGTGAGCGAGTGTGATGATGCTTCCCGCGCCGAGGAAGATGAGTGCGAGAAAAAGTCGTGAATTCTTTCTTTCCTCGGTTTGAATTTCATTTGATTTCAGGCGCTGACCAAGCCAGGCGAGGAGGCCTGAGAGCGCGAGGAGGATGATAGCGAACTTCACGAGTGAGAGTCGGGCCGTCACGAAGGTCGGCAGGAGGGCTTCGATTCCGTAGAGGCCAACAAACGCGATCCAGCCGACCAACACGGTTTCATACAAGAGGTTCGTAGCGATAGCGAGCCAGCCGTTTTTTTTATCTCGGGTAATGATTTTTTTGATCAAATGACGCATAGGTATTAGCGTGAAGAAAGTCCGAAGCGAGCGAGAATTCGCTCTTTTACTTTGGCGACAAGCACTTTCGCATTCGCGATATCGAGCCTGGTACCGAATGCGAGGGAGAGAGTCGCGATATCGACATCGACATCATTATCAGTGAGTCGGATTTCGTAGTCGGCGCCGAGTGTGCTGGCGACCGCGGTTAGATTGATATCGCAGTCGAACACTCGTGGCACGAGTCCAGCGACAGCAGAGCAATGACCAGTAGTTGCAGGACTCGGTTCATCAGCGAGGATTGGGTGGACCTTCGAGAGGAGAAATTCGCGATACTCGGTATTCTGTACTGGCCGGCGGGCAAGTCTGTCGATGAGATAGAGCGTACCAGATGAACGATCTTCAAACAGTGTGCCGTCCGGATGCGTCGCACCCATCAAGAAAATCCGTCCGCGCTTGTAGATGCCGAGGTCCTCTTCGCTGACGGGGATGACATCTTCGAAATGAAATCCGAGCGCGAGAAAGATTTCAGCGCTCCCGATTGGTCGGATGTCGGTCTCGCTGGTGACGATATAGATACCATCAGCAAAGGAGACGAGGCTACCGATGCGGAAACCAATCCATTCTTCCGAAATAGAAAAATGTTTAAGCATCGAGGATGAAGCGTCGAAAACGATAGCGCGTTCTTTGGGAAAACGCGAGAGGAAAGCGGCTTCACTGACGAATGGGTAGAGTATTTTCTCACGGAGAGCGTAGTACGTATCACCGATACGAAAGACGTCGTCTGAGGGGAATTCCGTCACTGGATCACCGATTGGGTAGAGGAATGCGTTGTAATTTTTCCGGACCGTGACGGCGATGTGACTTGGCGATTCGGATCGTTTTTCCAGATCGATTCCGACCGTGAGGCGCGAGAAATCCCCCAGTGGGCTCGTGTTGGCAATGAATGTCCCGTTCGTCTCGAGCTTTCCGTTCGTTCGAGCGTCGCCATTTTCTGAGCGCGGAGTAAAAATCTGGTTCTTGCTCGACTTCGGATTCCGAAAATCAAAACTTGTGACAATAGTTGGGAAGAGAAAGACATAGGCGATACCAATGCTGATGAAGAGCAGGATGATGCCGAGTGTCATACGGAGTTTCGCGTAGAGCGGAACGAGTTCGGTTGGAATGGGAAGAAAAGGTGCGCGCATAAGAGCTTAATCGTTGATTTCGAATAAGATAGCGTCGCTTTCTGTTTTCGACTGCTCGGGCCAGGCGAACGCTTTCGTAACAGTGAGAATTGGAAACGAGAAAGAGCGTACTTCGACCGGGAGAAGGGTATCACCGAAAATTTCAGCATAGCGCCCGAGACTGTCCTCGGTCGTTAGGAGATAGACATGCTCGACGGCGTTTCGATCAAGCCGGGCATAGTCTTGGGGATTGAAAAAATAGACGGCATTTTTTCTGTCGATGGCCGCCAATGGTCCAGCGATCATAGCAAACGGATCTCCGGTGGCTCCGCGATTGATCAGGATGAGGTCTTCATCGGAAAACTGGGCACCGAAGGCGGATGCTTGCTCTCGGAGCGTCGAGTATTCGATTACCGAGAGCGCTTGATAGGCAGGATACAGCTGGCTGCCGAACAGCAGGAAAAAAAGAGCGAAGCCAGCGAGTTTTTTCTTTGCTTCCGGAAGTGCCTCTTCCCAGGATTCCCAGAGGACGATAGTAGCGAGAAGAAAGAAGGGGAAGAGAGTGAATGCGTACCGACGCAAGAGCCAGGGG
>JBATNS010000087.1:0-3388 GCA_049290475.1 Candidatus Moraniibacteriota bacterium
CCTTGATACCCGGCCAGAGCGAGCGTTTTTGTCGACAAAATCGGAGCTAAGAGCAAACCGGCATTCATGACGGTCAGGTAGAGTCCGCGCACTCGGCCGGAAACCTGATCGGTAGAAAAATCTTCGACCAGCACATCCATCACCGACCAGAGCATGTTACTACAGACGAGATAGGCTAAAAGTGCGACTACTCCGGCCCACGACGGATCGCGAAGACTGAGGAAAAAACTAGTAGTAATTAGTCCGACGAGGAGAATGCCCAGGAAACGGACCGAGCCGATCGTGTGAACCATCGGCTGGAGGCGCATGAGCAGCCACAGCACGACGACGAACGCGACGAGATAAAAACTTCCGACGAGATGCTCTCCTGAAATCTGAACGAAGTATGAAGAAAGGATGTACAGGAGGAAAGCATCAAGGAATCCAAGAACGAAGGAAAGTCCGGAAAGGAGACGGACTTTATTACGATTAAAAGCTTCTCGATTATTTTGATTTTTGTCTGACATGATTCCATTATGCCATACGCTCGCCATTCTCGCGTAACTTATTCGAGGCAGCCCGGCAGGTATCCTTGTGTCTTCGCCCCCTCTACCGAATCAAAACAGAGCCGATTCTCAGCCTTGATCTGTTTTGCACAGCGTGACGATGGCAGATGATACTTGTTTGATTTTTTACTCCCCACGAAAGAACAGCTGGCCGGGACTTCCTGCTTGTTCATCTCAGAAGGAGAAATGGCCGACTGGACCACTCCGGAAGCTTGCCACTCGGGCAATGCTTCGGCCGGGACCACTGTCGGAGTGGTGATGATGAGCGGGGCTGTTTCAGCCAAGCTCCGCTTCAGCCAACCAGCTTCAAACGCGAGAATTGAGACCAAAAGAAAGGCTATAAAAAGCCATATTTTCCCTAATCGCTCTCGGAAAGCAGTTTTTGAAGCTGACCACTCCATACAATTATTGACAGACTCGTGACAAATCGCTATACTGCTCCCGTATATCTTTTGAAGCTCCATTGTAGGCTGAATTCACCCATATGGCAACCAGAAAAGCAGGTGGCTCAACAGCTCTCGGACGTGATTCGATTTCGAAACGCCTCGGCGTTAAGATTTATGGCGACCAGATTGCCATGGAAGGCAATATTATCATTCGACAACGCGGTACGAAGTATCACGCCGGTAAGAAGGTCGAGCGTGGTGCTGACGACACACTCTTTGCCCTCGTCGATGGCATGGTCAAATTTGAAGAGCGCAAAGTGAAGGCCTTTACTGGCAAGCTCGAAAAGCGGATGTTCGTCCACGTCATCCCGGGCGAAGCTGCCTAAAAAGTATCTCTCCTCTCGCAAACGCAAAAAACCTCCCGCTCGGGAGGTTTTTTTTAATTCCTTTCTTTGAGCATCTGTGTTCCCCATTTCTGCGGTTGTCCAATAGAAAGGAGATATCTATCTTCGGCCGCCTGAGCCAGCATATCTGCTCCATCAAAGCCATCTTGTTCGGCAGCTTGAGCAAGCGTCAACGCCCTCTCATAATCTTCCGTATTCGTTCCGTGCTGAAAAAGGAGTGCGAGATCAAATTTCATTTCTCCAGAAAAAAGTGCAGGATCTTTTTCATAAAGCACATAGAGCGCTTGAGCTTCCTCATATCGAACTCTCTCCCGTTCCAAAAAAAGCTGTCTATCCTTTTCCATGAGGCCACTTGACCGATCCTGTTGATCAGCCTCAAAGAGATCTCGAAGCATTGTTGAGGGATCAATTTTCTGTCCTGGATTTTCAAAACCAGACATATTTTATTTTTTCCGATGCTTCACGGCCGCCTGGATAAAGGCATTAAAGACTGGCTGCGGTGCGAGAATCGAAGACTGGAATTCGGGATGGAACTGCACCCCAACGAAGAATGGATGTTCACGCCTTGGAAGTTCAACAATTTCCATGAGCACGCCGTCCGGCGAAGTCCCAGAAAATACCATACCCGCTTCTGAGAGCCGGACGACATATTCTGGATTCACCTCGTAGCGGTGGCGATGACGTTCGATGATTTTCCTCGTACCATACGCAGCTTCAGCCAGCGTACCTTTCTTTAGGACCGCCGTGTACTCGCCAAGTCGCATCGTCCCGCCATATTCCTTCTTTGCGATCTTCGCCTTTTGCTCTGGCATGACATCAATCACGAGGTGTGGTGATTTTGAGTCAACCTCGGCCGTATTAGCCCCGGCAAGGCCCGCAACGTGGCGGGCGTACTCGATCACGGCGAGCTGCATGCCGTAGCAGATGCCAAAATACGGAATCTTTTTCTTCCGGCAGTACTCAATCGCCAGGATCTTCCCCTCAACCCCGCGCGCACCGAAACCGCCGGGAATGAGCACGCCGTCGAAGCCAGCGAGTTCACGGAGTTTCTTCGGATCCTTCTCATACTCCGTTGCATCGATCCAGGTCAGCTCCGGTTTCCGGTGATTGGCGAAGGCGGCGTGTTTCAGCGACTCGATGACGCTGATATAGGCATCCGAAAGGACAAAATCACCCGTCTTGAAGTACTTACCAACGACCGCGATCTTCACTCCCCGCTTCAAGTGTTTGATATTAGATACTTTTTTCTTCCAGGGCGCGAGGACTGACTTCCGTGATTTCAAATGGAGTCGCTCGATGATGACATCCGAGAGATGGTCCTTCTCAAAATTGACCGGCACATCGTAAATACTTTCGACGTCCGGCGCACTGATGACTGACTCCGGTCGCATGCTACACGAAACAGCAATTTTTTCTTTCCGCCGCTCATCGAGTGGCCGCTCAGCACGAGCAATAATGAAATCCGCTTGGATGCCGGCGCTATTGAGCGTCCGGGCCGCATACTGGGTCGGCTTCGTCTTCATTTCACCGATTTTATTTGGGATAGGGAGATAGGAGACCAGGACAAACAGCACGTCTCCGGGCTGTTCATTTTTCAACATCCGGGCCGATTCGAGAAAGAGAATATTCTGATACTCACCGATGGTTCCACCAATTTCGATAATCGTGACATCCGCATCGACTTTTTCCGCTGCCCGCTTGATCGTACCAATCACTTCAAGTGGAATATGTGGCACGACCTCGACACACTTGCCATGATACTCGAGGTTACGCTCACGCTCGATGACGCGTTGATAGACCGACCCAGTGGTCATATAGTTATCCCGTGACAGCTTGAGGCCCATGAAACGCTCATAGTTCCCCATATCTTGATCCGTTTCATACCCATCAGCAAGAACAAACACTTCGCCGTGTTCCGTCGGATTCATCGTCCCGGCATCGACATTGATATATGGGTCGATCTTGATGGCCGTGACCGTCAACCCCCTGGCCTGAAGAATCTTGCCGATAGACGAGGCAGCGACGCCCTTGCCGACACCACTCATCACTCCAC
>JBATNS010000088.1:0-29565 GCA_049290475.1 Candidatus Moraniibacteriota bacterium
GGATAGAGCTCACTTGGTTTGGTGGTCCAGTGGAGGATATGGACATCTTCGAAACCAGCGAGCCGAAGGAGAAATTGAAGTTCTTTCTCATCCATGAGATAGGCCATATAGCCATGCTCGGCATCGCCGTACCAACCATCTCCGAGACCGGGATTGGTGCGGGCGGGTTGATCAAAGGCAATAGTACCGCCAGCTCTTAGAGCCTCATGAGCAGAACGAAGCGAAGTGAGGGCATTACCGAGGCCGTAAGCCTCGAGGAAGGAATGCCAACCATAGTAGACGGCATCATAATTTCCTTTTTCGACGGTACCGCGATAGTCGATAATATCACCTTTCGCGTAGTGGAGGTTTTTTATTTTTTCTCTGGTCTCTTTGGCACGCTTGAGGAGAGTGGGACTGGCGTCGATACCAGTGACATCAAACCCGGCCTCGGCGAGGGGTTTCGCGAGCCGGCCATAACCACTGCCAACATCGAGGAGTTTTTTCGCGCCAATTTTTTCAAACAGCGATTTCAAGAGAGCCAGCTCTTTTTCGGTGTCCGAAGTTTGTTCGGAACGATTCTCGATCTGATCAACCACCGAGGCGTAGAACTCTGATTTGTTGCGACGAAGTCGTTCGGTAGCGACTGAAGCAGGGCTGGTGCGGATACGTTTGGCCAGAGTGACGAGTTCTCTCAAATCATCAGAGGAAAGTTCTGCGAGAGCAGCATCAGCACCCGCCTCAAGCATCGCGTCTTGATAGCGTCTACTTTTTCCGACAGCGACGATGAGTGGTTGGAGGAGGCGCTCTTCGGCCGCTTCACTTTCGACATCGCGCAGGTATTCATCCTTTCGCTCATCAATAATTTTTTTGAGGGCGGTAAAAATAGTTTCGATTCTTGCTGTTTCATTTGATGCAGTTGCTTGTGAAAATTTCTGTACTGCTTCAGCGAGTGACCGGTGATAGGCGAGGTAGTCAGCTTGGTCGGTAAAGCCGTTAGGATCTGCATCTCCAAGAGTATCTTGGCGGAACCGCTCCAGTTCTCTTGTGGGTGAAAATTTTCCATAACGAGCGATTGCGTGGCGAATACGACCAGGAGTGACTACTCGTCGCAATTTGCTGTCATCACTCGTACGCACATATTCATCAAAAGCCTTACCGGAAAGCTGCCAGTCGTGGTTGCTGTTATCAAAGAGACAACTGGCAATATATCTGGCGACGAGTTCATCGGTTATCTCGTGTTTTTCAAGAGACAAAGAGGCATAGGCATTACCGAGAGCATGCAGGTGCAGAAATTCTTCTTCCCAATCGCCGTCAAGGCGTTCGCCAGAAGGGAAATGATGATAGAGTGCAGACTCAGCGGCTTTGCGGATATCACGGACGGTTTGAGTTTCACTACCAAGCAGGGAACGACCGTACGCGCTTTCCGGTTCGCTATCAATGTAGCCGGCGGCATCACCAGAAACGACGACAAGATCAGGGAGTGTGTTGGCCTGAACTTCACCGTAGCGCGGAAAGGCATTAGGGAGAGCGTGACGAAGTTCGTGTTGAGGGAGAACAGTTACCGCGTTAAAGCGCTGGTCAGCGCTTCGGTCAGTAGGATTAAGGGAAGAGCGCAATGTTTCGGCATCGGATACTGGAACGCCTGTATGCTGAGACATTTGCGTCTGAACGACCCAGACATTGAAGGCTTTGGGAGCCATTTCATGACCAGTAGCTTGTTCGAAGCGCTTGCGGTCTTGGTCAGCGAGAAAAGGTAGAATCTCGCTCGGCTTATTTTCAGGTTGGACAACATTGGAAGGAAGCTCCCAAATATTTCTCGACATACCCTTTTATTTTTTGAACACTGACTAGAGAAGCTTTTCCTCAATGCCGAAAGGGGCTTCGAGACCGAGGTGGCGATAGCCTTCAGGTGTGACGATGCGACCGCGCGGGGTGCGCGCGAGAAAGCCGATCTGGATGAGGTAGGGCTCGATCACGTCTTCGATGGTGTGCATTTCCTCACTCGTGATAGCAGCGATTGCTTGGAGCCCGGCCGGACCTCCCTTGAATTTTTCGATGATGGTCTGGAGCACCACTCGGTCAGCGGGCTCGAGGCCGAGCTTATCAACTTCAAAAAGCGCGAGCGCTTTATTGGCGACATCTTTGGTGATGATGCCGCTATGATGGACCTCGGCGTAGTCACGGACGCGCTTCAGTATGCGGTTGGCGACGCGCGGCGTCCGCCGGCTCGCCCCGGCAATTTCCTGTGCGCCGAGTCCGTCGAGCGTGACGCCGAGAATGCCCGCCGAACGCTGGACAATGGTCTGGATCTCGTCGGCCGTGTAGAACTCAAGGCGGTGGATAGAACCGAAGCGATTGCGGAGCGGATTGGTGAGAGCGCCGAGCCGTGTCGTCGCGCCGATGAGCGTGAAACGGGGGAGATCGAGCTGGATAGTGCGCGCGGCCGGGCCTTTGCCGATGATGATGTCGAGCTTGTAGTCCTCCATCGCGGGATAGAGCACCTCCTCGATCGATTTGTTCAGCCGGTGGATCTCGTCGATGAAGAGCACATCGCCGGGTTCGAGATTGGTGAGGATACTGCCGAGATCGCCGACACGTTCGATCGCTGGGCCCGAGGTGACTTTGATACCGGCGCCCATCTCACGGGCGATGATGTGGGCGAGCGTTGTCTTGCCGAGACCGGCTGGGCCATAGAGGAGGACATGGTCAATCGACTCACCCCGCTGTTTTGCTGCCTGGATGAAAATCTCGAGGTTTCGTTTTGCTTTTTCCTGCCCGATATACTCATTGAAACCGCGGGGCCGCAGCGTATTTTCAATGACAACATCTTCTTCAACGTGTTCAGTTGTATTGAGCATAAGAGGGATAGATTTTTGGCTTGAAGAAGCCACAGTTTCTAATGTATGTTCTGGTATTCTATCATTCCTTGACCGAGCCGTAAAAAATGGTCTATTTGGATTATTTCCGATGCCAAGTGTCGAAAAACTCTACAAAATAGAGGCTTGTTAAAGCCATAAAAGATTTTTTTACCGTAGGCTTGACAGGTATCAAAAGCCGTGCTATCCTAGTTTTTCAAACAAAAAGTAAAAGCAGCCTATTTTTTCTCCCGGTCAGTCAAACAGGTGTTCTTTTGAAATTCCTCACATGTAGACAACTGGAGAGTACTATCTTTTCTCTTCAGCTTAGGAGGGGTCTAGCTTTCGGGCTTCGTCAAGATCGGGTAAGGTGGTTTCGGCTGCGTTACACCTCGACACCAATCCATTCCCCGGGCTCCCATGCTCAGGGCCTTGTCTACAGGTGAGGGATTTTTTTGTATCTTTGACAACCAACGCGCAAATGCGCAGAAAGTGAGTGCTGAAATGACGAAAGAACGCGCAGGGTTTCTGTTCGCTGTTTACCTCGACAACGAGGGCGTCTTCTGCCCCTTGGCAATACCGCCTGGTCAGTTGTTCGTTCCGGTGGCTGTCCAAGACATGAGGCCCGGAACTGACGTGCAACTGGATTTGCAAGCGATTCCGGCAACCGGGGACTTCAGTCGCCAGTTGGCCATTCTTCAGGCCATGGACGAGCTTGATGGCGAGGGCAAATGGGATTGCCTTCGTCGAAACCGCTTTCCGAGTCGGTGCCGAACTGTACCGGCTTTCCCAGAAGGCAGAGGCGTAAAGCGCATCATCATTCCATCGCACGATGGCCGATGCTTCCCGGTAGCGAAGTAAGGAGACATTGATGAACCGAAAAGTAGTTGCTGTAGTGTTGGGAGTGATGCTCTTCTTCCTCATCTTGAGCTTGGTATGAGCGGCATACATCCACCATCTCCGCACCTCCGAAGTGGAAGTGGTTCGGCCCGAGGTGCGCGTGACGCGCGGGACTGTCTCGACCAAGGATTTCGCCGAAATGTTCAAGGACGATGCCGACCCAAAGACGCAAGCGCGGCCAGCATCGGCGCCAAGTCGACCATGAAGAAAGCCCGGGTGGTCTCACGACTGCCCGGGCTCGAATTTTTTATACGAATTATTTCCTACGCTCGCGGCAGCTCAGTTGAGTTTTCAGCAGCCTTTTCCTGGACAGTCACTCCGCTGACATCGCCCGCATTTTCATCATCGAGCTCTTTGTCATCGAAGGCGGTATAGAGATCGCGGAGTGAATCTTCTTTGCCTGATGCGCTCCAGACCTCGTCCATCGTCGTGTAGCCCTCGATGACTTTGATGAGTCCATCCTGAGCCATCGTCACCATGCCATCTTGTACGGCGGCATCAAAAATCTCTTTCTCTGTCGCCATGGAACTGATGAGATCGCGAATCTCTTGTGTCATTGGGAGAACCTCGAAAATACCCTTTCGACCAAAGTAGCCGGAGAGGTTGCAGTGAACGCAACCCTTCGGGCGGTAGAGGACTTCAATGGTCGGGAATTTCTTTGATTTTGCTTTTTCCGGAATCATTGCGAGCAGCTTCTGAATGGCTTCGATTGTGCTGGCTGCCGGAAGGTACGGCTCTTTGCATTCTTCACAGAGAATACGGACGAGTCGTTGGGCGATGATGACATTCATGGCCGACGCGATGAGTGACGGTTTCACCCCGAGCTCCATGAGTCGAGCGATTGTTGCTGTTGCGTTGTTGGTGTGAAGGGTGGAGAGGACGAGGTGACCAGTAAGAGAGGCAGACACGGCGACATCGGCCGTTTCATCATCACGAATCTCGCCGACGAGAACAACATCCGGATCCTGGCGGACGATAGCACGCAAAGCAGCGGCGAAAGTATAGTTGCGATCTTTCGAGACTTCAGTTTGAACGATGCCCTCGATGTTGTACTCAATCGGATCCTCGACAGTGATGATCTTGATTGAGGGGTTATTGATCTTGTTGATGATAGAGTACAAGGTTGTCGTCTTACCGGAGCCGGTCGGACCGGTGTTGAGAATCATGCCGTTCGGCCGCTCGACGGCTCGCTGTATTTCTTCAAAGGCATGTCCATAGATGCCGAGGTTGTTCATATCAACATTCACGTCCTCACTATTGAGAAGACGCATATTGATATTTTCTCCATGATTTCCCGGGATGAGCGAGATGCGGATATCGATGCGACTCTCTCCATTTTGAATCGAGAAATGGCCGTCCTGAGCACGGTCGCGGACATTGATACGCATTCCGCCGAGCATCTTGATTCGCGAAAGGGCGAGCTGGTACATGTGTTGGGGTAGGTCACCGATATCTTGGAGCAGTCCATCGATACGGTAACGGAGGCGCGCGATCGTCTCCGTTGGTTCGATGTGGACGTCACTCCCGCGCATCTTGGACGCGCCAGCGAGAATAATTTCGATAATTTGTGAGGTGGAGATGGTAGTACTTTCGTTTCCGAGCGCGAGGAGGTCGCCGAAATTCTTTTCGAAGTGCTCAAGGTCATCACCCTTGAGGGAAACTCGGAGGATGTCGAGGCTTTCGAGGAGCGGCTTGTTGGAATAGCTTGACCAAACTTTCTCGAGCGATTGACGAGAAACAACCGAAAGGGTGATTCGCCAGCCGTTGTCGTTCGAGAGTTTCTGGAAGTATTGAAGGCTGGCCGGATCTTCGGGATTCTCAAGTGCAATATAAACATGGCTACCGTTCTTCCGAAAGAGCGCGGCGCTGAACTTTTTTGCATCTGCTTCAGGAAGCAGGGCGACGTCTTTTGGATCAGCCGGAAAGAGATGGAGATCAAGGTAGGGGAGCCCGAGACGTTCCGCGAGCGTGTGTGCCCGGTCCTCCATTGACTGTTCGCGAAGCTTCTTGAGGAGATCGGTAGCCCGTTGTGTTTTTTCGGTGAGCGATACTGGTACGATTCGGCGACTAACTTTCGGCATAGAGATATTATATTTTCGTTTCCATTCTAGCATTTTCTGTGCCGAACGAGCCATTCATCAGGCTGCCAAGACGCTCTTTTGAGCACCAAAAGAAATTTCTCTGAGGCAAGTATTTCTTAGCCTTGGTTATTTTCTACGTTCATTTTTTGGAGTCGTTCAGAAAGGAAGTGTTCGGCGGTCGCGAAGTCTGTCGCTGGTAGCGTCCCCTCGAGCATATCGCCAATGAGATGGCTATCGGGAAACGCGGATTGAATATGCTCGAGCTGATCTTCCCGCTGAGTCTTTAAGAGAATACGCATGGTGGTCGCTGTTTCCTTGAAGAAGAGGGCGAAGACGGTGGCCCCAGCGTAATTATTCCTGATTTTGTCGAGGACAATTGGCAAGTCCTCGCTTTTCGAACGTGATTCGACGAGGTCTTCAAGTGTGACGGGTGCCCACATGAGACAGAGGGCGTCGTTGGTTCGAATATTTCCCATGATGCGGCCCCAGAGTTTCAGGATATGGAGGGGCTGCGTTTTGTACAGATTTTTCACAACCTTCTGCTGATCAGCGCCATGGCCCATCAGAGCAGAGGCCAGCTGGAGCGTCCGGGGCGTTGTGTTCTTCTTTTGAAAGGAGTCAGTAGCTGACATGATACCGGTGAGGAGTGCTTCGGCGACGGCGACGTCAATAAACTCTTTCCCGACCGTCTCGATGAAGTGGGATACGATTTCCGAAGCTGATGAGGCGGTGACTTCGACAAGGTTCAGTTGGCCGTACTGCTCATTGTTGGAATGACGGTCGATGTTAATGATGGGCACCTCGTAGAAGATATCCGGGTTTTCTTCATAGAGCTTGCCAAGACTTTCCTTGTCCGGTGCATCGATAGTGAGGACGACGTCGAATTTGTATTTAGCAAGGATGAAAGAGAAGTCTCGTGGGTCGATTGTTCCGCGTTCGGGCGTGAGGTGTATGCGAAGCTCATTATTGAGGCGTTCCGTCCGGATGTCCAAGATCACATTGTGTTCGGTATTGAAAGAGAGGACGAAATCTCGCGCTCCCGAAATTGCTGAAAGGACTGTCTCGGGCCAGACAAGGAAGTCGAGCTCATTTTTTCGTTCCTCAATCCGTTCGGCCGCGAGTGATGGTTTTTTTCCGAGCGCAACAAAAAAGAGGGAGAGGGCAATTCCGCTCGATACCGCATCGCGGCTCGGAAATGGAGGTAAGAGAATGAGCGGGTGTTCAGCCGGCTTGAGCAGTTCGAGAAATTGGGCTTCTTTCGTCAGGGACATAAGGGGGAAAGGTCGAGATAAGTTCTCTACCCTAGCAATTTTTCTCTCTTGGGTCAAACCGTTGCATCTGGAAAAGGCGGCCTTCCTGAAGTAGGCGTATATCTCCCCAAAATGAGGAAATTCCGCTAGAATAAAGGAAACTTTCATGATGAATACGATGCGCACACGCTCCAAAGAAGAGACTCAGAATTTCGGAAAACAGTTTGGAGAGGCGCTTTTATCTCGGACGCTCGTAACCCTCGAAGGGGATCTCGGTGCCGGAAAAACGACGTTTGTCCAGGGTATACTTGAGGGGCTCGGGGCGCTGCCGCCCTATCCGTCGCCGACTTTCGTCCTCATGAACCAGTACGAACTTCCTCGATCTACAGCCACCGGTATTCGACGCGTTTATCATGCTGATGCGTATCGCGTTGGCCGCACTGATTTTGAAAAGCTCGGTTTTTTAGAGTGGTGTGCTGACCCGGCGGGGGTCGTGCTCCTCGAATGGCCGGAGCGGCTCGGCGATCTGGTGCCGGAGCAGCGAGTCTCAATTCATTTGAAGCACGTGTCCGACAGTGAGCGGTCTATTGATATCTTGAATCTCACCGCCTAACCTCACAGCGATATCACGTATGGTCAGCAAGAAAAAACGACTCGTCCTCATCGATGGGAATGCGATTATCCATCGCTCCTACCATGCGTTACCACCGATGGCGACCAAATCGGGCGAATCAGTGCACGCCGTCTATGGCTTCGCGATGACACTGTTTTCCGTTATCGATAAATTCAAGCCGGACTATATCGCGGCATCGTTCGACCTGTCCGGTGGAACATTCCGCGATGAACTCTATGCGGACTACAAGGCGACGCGCACGAAAGCGCCGGATGACTTGTACGCGCAGATTCCGAAGGTGAAGGAACTCGTTCAAGCGATGAATATCCCGATTTATGAATTGCCGGGATTCGAGGCTGATGATTGTGTGGGTGCGCTTTCAAAGCAGGGAGAGGTGGCTGGTACGGATGTCGTGATTGTGACCGGCGACACGGACACGCTCCAGCTCGTGACCGAGCAGGTTAAGGTCTACACACTCCGGAAGGGGCTAAAGGATATGGTCTTGTACGGCATTCCAGAAGTGATAGCGAAGTACGGCTTTCCGCCGGAACGACTTGTCGATTATAAGGGTCTGCGTGGTGATACGTCAGACAATATCCCAGGCGTAAAAGGAATCGGTGAGAAAGGCGCGACCGATCTCATCCAGGAGTTTGGTTCGCTCGAAGATATTTATGCAGCCCTCGAAAAGGTAAAGCCGAAAGTGCGAGAGAAACTCGAGGCCGACCGCGAGATAGCGTTCCTCTCAAAGACATTGGGGACGATCGATACGAGTGCACCGGTAACGCTTGTACTTGATGAATGTGCGACGCACGATTTCAATCGTGAAACGATTGAGAGTTTCCTCCGTGCGCTCGATTTCTACAGTCTCATCAAGCGTATCCCGGGTAACGGCGATGTGAAAAATGGTGTCGAAAAATCGCTTGAAAGGCCGAAAAAACAGGTCAAAAAAACGAAACGAATTGAAAATGAGGCTGATGCAAAGGAATGTTTCGAGTGTTTCGGTAGCGAATCTGTGACGGTCGTCTTGAATGAAAAAGAGGCGTCGCTCTTCGGTAACGCCGGTATCGAGTCAGTCGGTCTTGCTGGTCTGAGCGAAGCGGTAGAGATCGCTTGGAATGAAGCGACCGAGAAATCGCTCGCCGTATTTCTTTCTGATGCGAATCGAAAGAAGATCACCGTTGATAGCAAGGCAATCATGCATGCGCTTCTTCCGATGGACATCATGCTTACTGGCGTTGTAGAAGACGTGCTGCTTTCGGTCTATATTCTGCATGCGGGAAAACGTTCGGATATCGAGACGCTCGTGGTTGAGGAAAACGGTGCGGATTGGAATGGTCTATCGTTTCCAGAAAAAGCGAAGACAGTTAGAGTACTCGCATTATCGCTTCGAGAAAAACTCGAGGTGTTGGCCGAAGAACAGGGCGGAGAACATACGGTGGTGACCCTACTCCAGGACATCGAACTGCCACTCGTGCCGGTGCTTTTCGCGATGGAAGAGGCCGGGGTGCTTCTTGATCCGGCCGTTTTCCAGAAACTCGCCGAAGAGATTGATGCCTCGGTGAAATCACTGGAAAAAGAAATCTATACTTTCGCTGGCAAGGAATTCAATCTCAATTCGCCGAAGCAGCTCGCCGATGTTCTCTTTGTTGATCTCGCGATTCCGACTGATAGCATCAAGAAAAACAAGACCGGCTACTCCACCGCCTCGCTGGAGCTTGAGAAGCTGCGTGTCGACTACCCAATCGTGAAGCTCATTGAGGAATATCGCGAGACCTTCAAGTTGAAAACCACGTACGTTGATGTGCTCCCGGGATTGGTGAAGTCTGACGGCCGGCTTCATACGACCTATCGCCAGGATGTAGCCGCGACAGGACGTCTCTCATCGGTTGATCCGAATCTCCAGAATATCCCGATTCGTACTGCACTCGGCGCACGCATCCGCGATGGTTTCATTGCTCCTGCCGGCAAGAAGCTGGTCGGCGCTGATTATTCCCAGATTGAGCTTCGCATCGCGGCGCATCTTTCAGGCGATGCGAATATGACACGGGCGTTCGTTGATGGCGAGGATATCCATCGGGCGACCGCCGCGCTCGTGCACGGGCTCCGGGCAGAAGAAGTGAGTGATAGTCTCCGCCGCGAAGCGAAGGCGCTCAATTTCGGCATCATCTATGGTATGGGCGCGTATGGTCTCGCTCAGGCGACGGACATGGATCAGAAGAAAGCAGCGCAGTTCATCAAGGACTACCTCGCGAAGTTTTCCGGTGTCGCAAAGTATATGGACGACATGCGAAAGTTCGCCCATGAGAAGGGCTATGTCGAAACGGCCCTTGGTCGGCGACGTTTCCTCCCCGAGATTCAGTCCACCAACCAAGCGCTGGTTCGTGGTGCAGAGCGCATGGCCATCAATATGCCGATTCAGGGACTCGCGGCCGACATCATGAAGCTCGCTATGCTTGCCGCACACGAACTCGTTCAGGAGAAGTACACAAACTCAGCCCGACTCCTTCTCCAGATTCACGACGAACTGATCGCGGAAGTCGATGAAAGTGTCGCCACGGCATTTGCGGCTGATTTGAAGCAGGTAATGGAAGGAGTGTACCAGCTTTCCGTACCGCTGGCCGTCTCAGTTGAAATCGGTGATAATTGGGGGGAAATCTAGCAAGAATTAAATCCTTGTCACATGCCGATTGAAGCTTTTCCACAAAGTGAATATTTGAGTGAAACGGCTCGGCTAGCTAGTCTTTTTCGTCAGCTCGGAGAGTCAGAGGAAAATGCCGACGCAGTCTTCGAAGATTTGGAAAGTGATCTCGTTGCCGCTGGTTTCGAGCGCGCCGATGCCTATGATGTTGTAGAAATTCTTCATAACCCGGCAGCGATGTGTCGCAGCGAATCCTTTACCAGGGTCATGGAGCTTCTCCTAGATAAGCAGGAATTATCTATTCCTAATCATGATGATGATGCGAATATGTGTCATGCCGATGGCGGTGCCGGATTTCGTGTCGCTATGCTTGAGGGTTTTTCGGGAAAGGATGTTCACGCTGCCACCAAAGTTGTCCTTACTTTTATCGGCCAACATCTTGCGGCTCGGCCCTCGATAAATCGCGATTCATCGCTCTGGCAGACGAAGCCGGAGACAGCTCGTGTATCTGTCCGAGGGCGAGGGAGCGTCACCGTCGAAGATGTTCAGATGGTATCTTTTCGTTTTCCGACCAAGCTCTTTCCACGGGAACACCTGACTGAGGAGGAAATTGATCGCTATGAAGAAGGTAGGGGAGATTTTGTCATCCGCCATTTTGTGGCGAGCCAAAATGAAAAGGACTATGATCGCGCGATGGCGTCATAGTCCTCAATGGGTCTCGACTGAGCGAGCGCACTCCGTGCAGAGCGGGGCTTCCGGGATGATCCGGAGTCGCTCGGCAGCGATGCAGGTACCGCATGCGGTGCAGAGACCATAAGATCGGTTCCTGATCCGCGACAGGGCTTGTTTGATCTGGACGAGGTCGGCCGGCGAATGAACGAGGGCTTGTTGGCCGCCCTGACGGAGTATCTCGGTCTTCGAAGCAAGCCGTGCTCGCAGATACCGCTCCATCTCAGTGACGAAGCTTTGGTCAAAACCCATAGCAATCTCCCAAAAGAACACGAATGAACATGATAACATATTACATTCAATCAGTCAATGCTGTGAATAATCACTTTTCTGAGTCCTGATATGCCCGAACTCCCCGAAGTCCAGACTGTGGTCAGTCAGCTCGCGAAGAAAATTACCAGCAAAACGATTGCCGGTTTTTGGTCGGATTGGGAAAAACAGGTAAATCCGGGACCGAAGCGGCTTTCTCGGCTCGCAATCGGGGGCCAAGTGCTGGGTACTCGGCGGATTGGCAAGCACATCCTCATCGATCTCGATAACGAGTATTCGATTGTTATTCATCTGAAAATGTCCGGCCATCTCCTCTATAAGGACGCAGATAACGCGGGAGCAAAGGAGTGGCAGGACCCGATGAATCGTTTCATCCATCACCGAATCGATTTCACAGATGGATCAAGGGTAGATTTTTCGGACCTCCGGAAATTTGGCTGGATTGATTGTGTTGCGACAGCAAAAGTCGAAGAGTTGAAATCGATCGCTACGCTCGGTTGTGACGCGCTGGCCGGGGAGTGTAATCTCAACTTTTTTGAGACGCTACTGAAGAAAAGCGCGCAGAAACGTATCGCGACACTTCTCCTGGAACAGGACAAGATTGCCGGCATCGGTAATATCTATCGGAGCGAGATGCTCTATCGAGCGGGCATTCGTCCACTTCGGATTATCGGAAAAATTACGAGGCTTGAGCGGGCGAAGCTGTTTCAATCGATGAAAGAAGTGCTCCACGAAGCGGTGCGGCTGCGCGGAACAACGGATGGCGATTTCCGCGATACTTCGGGCAAGCCGGGAGGCTTCCAAAAGACGCTCTTTGTCTATGGCCGCGAAGGACTGCCCTGCAAGCGCTGTGATACAATAGTGGTGCGAAAAAAACTGAGTAGCCGGAGCATGTTTTACTGCCCACGGTGCCAAAAGTAAACATTCTAAATATTTTTTTATGGAAACTCGGCAGAAGGTGATCATCGCTGTCATCCTGCTTCTCGTCGGTGGTATTATCTACGTCTATTTCTTCGGGAATAGCGGAAAGAAAGCTGATAAGCAAATTGATATCAATAACACACCGAAGGTTGGGGTCGTTGATGACTCACCGAAAAATCCCGAGAATGTCAGTCCCATCTCAGGTCTGCCCTGTGCGGATTGGCAGCGTCGACCGATTGCTGTCATGCAACCGGCTGATGTGAGCGCTCGTCCGGCCGCTGGTTTCTCGGAAGCTGATATGGTTTTTGAACTCCCAGTGTTTACGGGTTCGAATACGCGGCTCATGGGTGTGTATCTCTGCACTATCCCACTCGATATTGGTTCGATGCGGAGCGCTCGTCATGATTATATTCCGCTGGCGAAGAGCCTCGATGCTGTCTTCATTCACTGGGGGTATTCGAAATTTGCTGAGACACTGCTCGAACGCAAGCTCATCGATAATATCAATTGTTTGACGACGTCGTTCTGTCCGCGTTGGCTCCAGACTGGCAAGATGAAGTACGAGGATACGGGCCATATCACCAAAGACGGGATTGATCAGGCGTTCGCAAAGTACGGTTATCGCACGACTGGCACCTTCTCCGGCTATCCGCACCAGGATGAGAAACCACTCGAGCAGCGCCCTGAAGGCGGACGTTTGCGCTTGGCGTTTCCGAATCCGTACGATGTTTCATACGACTATGACAAGGCGACGAATTCGTATCTCCGTACCTGGGACCAATCCGCCGATACTGACAAGAATAACGGCAAGCGCATCGCTCCGAAGAATGTAGTGGTGATGTTCGCTCAGTCAGAGCAGATAAAGCTCGCGACTGATTACAAGTCACGCGGCGTACAGGATCCGTGGGAACTCGTTCCCGAGGAAGAACGGGCTGGACTTGATTACGGCGGAGTGGGTCGCTACAATAACCTTGAGATGGGAGACCCGTGGTTTGACACGAAGGATTCGGGTGACGCCTACTTCTACTTCAACGGGCAGCAGTACCATGGATCATGGAAAAAAGATAAGAGCAAACTCGAAAGCAAACTCACCTTTTTCGATGAGACTGGGAACGAAGTCAAGTTCGCTCCAGGGCAGATCTGGGTTGATGTGCTCGAACCAGGCCAGGGTTTAAAGTGGGAGCCAGCAGCATAGTACCCTCGTCTATATTCGCAAATCTCGTTAGCCAAAACCCCGTCTAAAACGGGGTTTTGGTATACTGGGTCATATGCTTCAATTTCTCACCGGTACTGATCACTTTCGTCTCCGCCTCCGCGAACGTGCTCTGATGACAGAGTTTCAGGATACGCATCCTGTTTCTGAGGAACGGATTTTTGATGGTCGCGACGTTGATGATTGCATTCTATCGAACCTGCAAGAGAGTCTTTCGGGCGGACTATTTGCCAACCCGAGAGTGATTCTCATTCGTCATGTCGAACTTTTTGATGAGAAACTTTGTGACGCGATGATACGTATCATGACGCAGAAAATTCCTGAAGAAGTTTGTCTCATCACGAGTGCCGAGCTCTCCGGCCGGGTCAAGAAAGGGAACACGCTACAGCTCTGGCTCGCGAAGAATGCCAAAACCGAAGAGGTGAATGTGCTCACGGGCCGGGCGCTTTCACAGTCTATTCTCGAACTGCTGCGGAGTATCGATGTGAAGGCTGAGATCGAATCGCGGGCAAACGAATTGCTCGGACTTCGGACAGGCGGAGTGACTGGTCATATCTATCACGACCTCTTAAAGCTCGTTCTCGCGACTGAAGGACGAATCATCATCGAGTCAGACGTCCGTAACCTCGTCGAAGAGCCCACTGGCGAAAGCGTTTCCTTCACTCTCCTCGACGCTTTAGTTCGAGGCAATCGGGAATTGGCCATTGGACTTCTCCGACGCGAGGAAACGAATGACGATGCGGTGTTCAAATTGCTCGGCCTTTTTGCTTGGCAGGTACGTCAGGCACTCATGGTCCGGGACGAATATGATCGGGGTAGTACGTCACCCGATAATATCGCCGCCGCGATTGGCGCCAAACCTTTTTCCGTGAAAAAGCTATTGCCGCTCATCCCGAAGCTTTCACTGGATCGATTGAAGCGGTCGCTCGCCCATCTCTCCGATCTCGATCATGGGATAAAGACTGGGCAGATCCGCCCCGGTGTCGCCCTCGACCTCTTCGTTTGGAAATTTTAGTGACAAAAAACTCCCCGATGTGGGGAGTTTTATTTTGTGCCAGAGAACTATTTCTTCGTCGCGAGTTTCTTTACCGCGGCGTTGAGACGGGATTTACGGCGGGAGGCGTTGTTCTTCTTGATCACATTCTTTTCCGCAGCCTTATCGAGTGCCTTCTGCGCTTTCAGGAACCACTCTTTCGCACCAGCGACATCGGCTTTGGCGATGGCTTCGCGCGTACCTTTGACCGTGCTCTTAATCACACCTTTGATGGAGCGATTGCGGAGCGTATTCTTGGCCGTGACACGCATGTACTTCTTGGCGGATGCTTTGATCGGCATATGCTTTACTTCAAACTAAAATTGGATGAAAACTAAAAAAGCGACAGAACAGAGAAACCTGAGACGTCTCCATTTTTAGCACGACTGAGCCGCTTTGGCAAGCCATCGAGTTCGGGTAGATCGCTGATACCTTAGATGAGTATGACAATTCAGCAGTCTTCTAAAACCCAGAAAGTAGTATTCACATAAACCACGGCCGTGGTTTATGTGATAGAATGGTAGTGATGAGAAGCAGGTAAAATATATGCTGAAAAAAGTTGGCCCAACACAAGAAAAGATTCTACTCCTCCTTCTGAGTGGGGTGGCCTTGGGTTCCGCTGGCACACTGACTCAGTCATGGAAAATTCTTGACAATATTCCGAAAGAGTGGAAACGGATAAATCAAGCAAATCTTCGTCGGTCTTTTCGATCACTTTCCACCCAAGAGCTCCTCGAAGAAGTGAAACAGAAAGATGGGACGACCGTTCTTCAGCTTACTGAAGCTGGGAGAAAGCGTGCGAAGTATCTAAATATCTTTGGCAAGGGTCTGAAAGTAGCTAAACCTGCACATTGGGATAAGTATTGGCGCATTGTGCTCTTTGATATTCCAGAAAAGAAGCGCCAGTTTCGTGACATCTTGCGCGAGCATCTGAAGGATATTGGTTTCCATGAGCTGCAGCACAGCGTCTTCATTTTCCCCTATCCGTGCGAGAAGGAAATTGGCTGTCTGGTAGATCTCTATGGCGCCAATCAGTATGTCCGTATTTTGACTGTGAAGACTGTTGATAATCAAAAGGAGCTACGGAAACAATTCTTTCGAAAATAATCCTACGTGATTTACTCATGATCATTCGTCAGATCTTTAGTTATCACAAAACCTACGGTCGTGGTTTATGTGATAGGTAGTGAGAAGGGAGAGGAAAGGAAAAGAAAAAAGGAGAGGAACAAATAGCTCAACTCGCCTCGGCACCGATCACGTTCGGGCTAGCCACATGGCCACGGGTAGTTCGCGCGTATCTACCAGTATTAGCGCTTGTCTCTGGTTTCCATTCCATATACCAGAGTCTCACCTTGTGCCACTGCTGTTTTACCAGCATCACACATTGTACAGGCCCTCGAGTTGGCCACTACTCGTTCACTTGTATACCGCAGTCAGCGAGCGCTGCGGTTGGGGACTAAACCTGGTTTATTTCGGGTGGCCAGGGTGACCGCGACCTCCATGCATAGGAACTTTTGATTCCTAGGATGGTTCGGTCGATGTCAATGTCTTGATAAAAATACGTCAGGACATGACACCTTACCCATGTGCTGTAACCGTCCATACCCCAGGAATCGCCCGTATGGCTGTAGAGCTGATTAATTATCAACCCCTCGAGCTTCTCGTCCACGGTGGCTTTTGTTGCACCGCTCGCCCGCTGTTCCTCCAGCGTGGCGACGATCTCAAGCCAAATCGCTTTTTCTTGATTGGTAGGGACATTACGCATAGCTACTCCTTCACACCATCTTTCGTTACTCGTTATGAGTCGATCAAGAGGTGAGCCTAAGTTTTAGGAAAGAGGGAATGATGTGCCGAACTCCCTCTGTCCTAAAACCTAAGATTGGAGATGTTTCAAAGAACTTTCTCTAAAAGATTTCAAACCGTTTCAAAATCTTTATAAAGTGGGGAAATTAGATTTCCCCATTCGAGCCCGTTAGACTCGTTTTCGAATGAACTGCCCGAGATCAATGCCGTTTACCTCAACGCCCCTGAGGTTTTCGTCGATGCAGTAGACAATGCGTCCGTTGTCGAACATGACGGTTGCCTCCTCGAGGAGTATCTTCATGCCGACTCTGATCGGGAATGGCCGCTTGTCGCCATAGATGTCACTCGCGTAACACTCGACACCGTTCGCGGCCTTCACTGCGATGAGGTAATGGCCTGGGCCAAAATACTCAACCTCAATCACGGTGCCTTCCAAATGTCCGTATGCGTTGTGCATGACTTTCTCCATGAGTTGAAAAGAACTGAATCTCTACGAGCCCACCACAGAATTGTGATGAACCTGATGGAGAGGAGAAACATTTGGTTCAAATGCTTCTCCGAAACTTTCGGAAGTAACGTCTCCGAACGTGACGGCAGTTTATTGAGAGGGACCGCATTCCCCTAATAGGCTCCACTTTCATTCTGCTTTGCGCTCATCAAAACAGCTGAACTCCCAGTACCCGATCTTTTCGATCGGGGAACGGAGCCTCTTGCCGACCTCGACGATCGCGTACCCAACAAAGCAGTACTTACCGCCTTCTCCCTTGTTGTTGTAACAACCCTCTTTGGGGTCGTACTTAGAGAGAGCAGCTTTCGCACCTTCGAGATCTTCATGCCTTTCGATCGTCGTCGGGTTATTTGAACAAGATCCGCCCTCCATCATGCGGCATTCTTCAAAGCTGGAATAAACCAGATAGCCCTGGGTGCCGGTATGCAGAGTGCGAACGATTGCGAACATGATGTCTCCTTTCCCCAGAACCCCGAGGAGCAGGTCGGCGTATGCCGTGGTTTGAAAGAACTGTTTCAAGGGATTTCAGAGTGTTCTGTTATCAACCTTGAAGACACAGTATACTCCGAAACAAGCGTATTGTCAATAATAAGGACTAAATATATGCAAGTAATAGAGGCTAAAAAGTATTATATTATGCTTTATATAAAGCTAAATAATTAAACAATGTCTATTATTCGTCAAAAGTATTGACTAAATATTAAAAGGGGAGTATCATAGAGTCATGGAACACTTGATTGAACCGCTCAAAAATCTCGGGCTGAGTGAAAAAGAGGCGAAGATCTATCTCGCTTTGCTTCAGCTTGGGCCAGCTACGCCCTATCAAATCGCGAAAAAGGCTGAGATCAAACGTCCGACAGCCTATGTTATCGCTGAGGAGCTGGTGGAAAAGGGGCTTATCGTCCATGTACCGGGGGAAAGCCCCAAGAAATACATCGCCCGGACGCCAGACAGCTTCTTTGCGGATGCGGAGAGTAAATTACAAAAGGCGAAGAGTGTCTTACCGGAACTGCGTTCTTTCCAGAGGGGGACAGCCGAAAAGCCAAGCATCATGTATTACGAAGGGCCCGAAGGCGTTCGTCAGGCCTACGAGTACAGGAAAAAGGAATTACATGGTAAGGAAATCGTGGGTTTCTTCGCTTCACCCGAGGATGCGACGCCCGAGGTGACTAAAGTCTTTCTCGAATGGAATGAGTATAAGGAAAAATACGGTCCCAAGGTACGGGGACTCACCGTCGATGACTCGCAACTGAAAGACTACGTTAAGTACCTCACGCCAGGAAAAGGAAGTATCACTGCTAAATTTATGCCACCCGAACTCTATAGTGCCAAGGCGTCGATTGAGGCCTGTGATGGCAAATTTGTCCGCATTTGCCTCATTGAAAGTGCGGAGGCACTCATCATCGAGTCGCCGAAGTTTGCAGAGGCGATGCAAGAAGTCTTTGAACTCCTTTGGAAGGGTCTTGAAGGGAAATATGATGAGCCGCGAGCGTTGAAGCTCACTCAAAGCGAACCGAACAACGAGTAATATCCATCGAACGGTGATATTCACAAAAACTACGGTCGTGGTTTATGTGATACGGAGCTGAGGCCGGACGGAAAAACCCGGGAAAGTGTATGCAGATTTGGGAGGAACGGGTGAAGAAGCGAGTTTTTTGAGAAGCATGTACAATAGGGCTATCTGACAATTTCAATATATGATTCGAGCACTCAAGGGAACCGTTGGTTCCATTCATCCTCAGTACACGATTATCTTTGTCGGTGGCGTGGGCTATCAGGTCTATGTTTCGGCTTATACGTCGGGCAAGCTCGCCGGTCTCGGGGAGGTTGAACTCCATATTCATACCCATGTCCGGGAGGATCAATTTAATCTGTATGGCTTCATTACGGAGGACGAGCTTTCCATGTTTGAACTCCTCATCTCTGTCTCTGGTGTCGGACCAAAGGCGGCGCTCGGGATCCTCGCCATCGCGGAACCAAAGACAATTCGAACCGCCATCGTGAACAAGGATCCGTCGATTCTCACTCGGGTGTCTGGGGTCGGGAAGAAAACAGCGGAGAAAGTGATTGTTGAATTGCAGAATAAGGTTTCATCTGCCGACGTCACTGACCAAGCGGGCGCCTTGGCGGAACAAGAATCAATCGAAGCCTTGACCGCCCTTGGCTATACTGTCTCCGAAGCGCGTGATGCGCTGAAAGGAATACCGGCCGATATCACAAGCGTCGGTGAACGACTGAAACTCGCGCTCAGAAGTCTCGGCAAGAAATAATGTTTGTGACTACTCGATCTTTTCTCACAATGCATGCGCCAGACGGTGGTCTCCTCCAGTCGGATGAATGGGCTCGGCTTCAAGCCGTCTCTGATCACAGGAGCTTTCCTTTTGCAGGGGAGGGATTTGAGGGAATGGCTTTTCAATACGTGCTCCCGCTTCTTGGTAACTATCTTTTCATTCCGCGAGGACCAATAGCTGAAGAATCAAGAATCAAGAATCAAGAATCAAATATTCGAAAAGAAATCTTACGGGTGGCCGAACAGTGTCGGGCACATTGGATCCGGGTTGAACCGCAGACCGAAGAAATACTGAACTGTCTGAAAAAATCTTTTGGTGAGGCGAATGTCGTATCATCGCCGCGCGACATCAATCCGCGAGAGACATTTATGGTATCGCTCGAGGGAACGCCAGATGATTGGCTTAGTCGGATGAAATCAAAAACACGGTACAACGTACGGCTGGCTGAAAAACATGGCGTAGTGATTCGATTTTCGCGGGCGGCTGAAGATATTGAGCGATTTATCGATCTCATCTACGCGACCACGAATCGAAAGGCGATTGCTCCACACCCGAAGGACTACTATCGAAATTTTTTTACGGCATTGCCCGAAGAGATGTGTACGATAGCGCTCGCTGAACATGGCGGCCAAGTGATTGCGGCGAGCCTCCTTGTTTTTTTCAACGAAACCGCCTCATATCTGCATGGTGGTTCAGCCGATACGAAGCGCGAGCTTATGGCACCCTTCCTCCTGCATTTCAAAGTGATGGAAGAGGCACTGCGCCGCGGTTGCACACGCTATGACTTTGGTGGTGTCCGCATCCGATCGAAGCAAGGGGATGATTCCTCCTGGGACGGCATCACTCGTTTCAAACAAGGATTCGATCCAAAGGCTGAGACACTCCTTTTTCCCGGCACCTATGATATTATCGTGTCGCCTGTCCGCTATGCGTTCTATCGGTACTTGCAACAACTGGCTGGTTTGCGAAGATATATACGTCGACTGCTTAAGTAGTAATTGTCATCATCTAGTATCATGAGTGCCTTTCTTAAGAAATTTCAACTTGCCGGAAAACGGCAGATTTACCGAGTGTTTGTTTCTCATACGATTCGTGGTATCGCTCTCTCCTGCGTCAGTATTTATATCCCGATTTATTTCTTTACCCGAGGGCATTCACTGTTCGAAGTCGTCGGGTACTATGCGGTACTGCACCTCTCTGGTCTTTTGGTCGCGCTTACGGTTATTCCTCGATTGATCGAACGGCTTGGGCTCATCCGTGTGTTTAAGCTCAATTACCTATTTGAAATCACATACTTTGTTCTTCTTTTCCTTCTCCCGCATCTTCCAATTCCCATATACGGCATTGCTTTTGTCGGGGGTCTGGCGACGTTCTTTTATTGGGTACCGCTGAATATTCTCCTCATCAAGAATGCGGACTTTGATAAAATGGGAACTGACCTCGCAAACTTCTTTGCACTACCGAAGTTTTTCTCCATCGTTGGACCACTCATCGGTGCTGCACTCGTTTACTTTGTTGGTTTTTGGCCGACGTTTCTGATTGCTATGCTCGGACTGGTGCTTTCGTATTTGCCACTGGTCGGCATCAGTGTGAGCGAGATTTCCGTGACATTCAATTTCAGTCAGGCTTGGCAGAAAATTAAAGCGCGGAAACTCCTCTTTTTCCTCGAAGGATTCGATAACATTATTGAGGAGTCAGAATGGTTTTGGGGGATATACGTCTTTCTCATCGTTGGCTCGCTCGCGGTCCCGGGTATCATCGGCAGCCTCGAGACCATTGGAGCTGTGCTCTTTACTCTGCTTATCGGTAAGCGAGCGAATCATTCGGATCGAAAAATTGTTCTGTGGTCAGCGCTCGGGCTCATGCTAGTATCGCTCTCAAGGATATTTGTCGAAAGTCAAATGGCAGCGTATGCGGTGAGTATCGTTGCATCATTCGCGATGACGGCTTTCCTTATTTCATATTTCAGCGTTATCTATCGCGCCGTGAAGGGTGATGACGAGGAAGAATTCATTATTCTCCGTGAGATCCCAACGGTCCTCGGGAGAATGGTAGTATTCGGCGGGATTATCCTCACGGCTGCTCATCCGAAATACTATTTCCTTTTGCCGCTCTTGGCGACAGCAGTGCTCGCCATTCTTTTTCTCACGAAAATGCGAACAGAAAAAAGCGTAATTGCGTAATACCTATGTTTTCTCTCAAGCGAATCATTTCTCAGCTTCTTCCACAGGCTATAAAAAATTATTCCTATCATTGGCCACTCGCGATAGTGGCGAATGTTGCTTTCGGTTTTCCATCGCGTGGGATGACGATTATCGGCGTGACGGGGACAAACGGCAAGACCACAACGACGAAGCTTATTGCCGTAGTGCTATCCGAAAGTGGCCAGAAAACAGCCTATGCTTCGACGATCGAGTATGGTATCGGAGAAAAACAATGGGTGAATGCCTCGAAGTTTACAACGTCCTCGGCGTGGCAGCTCCAGAAATTCTTGTCTGATGCGAAGCGGGTTGGTTGTACCTATGTCGTTCTGGAGACATCATCACACGCACTCGATCAGCGCCGTGTTTGGGGTATATCGTATGCCATTGCGGTCATGACCAATGTGACGCGTGAGCATCTCGACTATCATCGGACGATGGCTGCCTATCGGCTGGCCAAAAAAAAATTGTTTGGAGGTGTTCAAACGGCAATCGTGAATGATGATATGGAACAGCCTGAAGAATATTACCTGCCTGCTTCGGGCAAGACCATCACCTACAGCACGAAAGACTCGAATGCGACTGTAGTGGCGAGCGAAATTGAACTCGATCTTTCAGGTACGCGTTTCCTCGCACTTGGGACATCGTTTCGTCTCAAACTCCCCGGACTCTTCAATGTTGAAAACGCGCTGGCCGCTATCGCCACTGGCCAATCACTGGGTATCGATATCGAGACGATGAAGCGAGCACTTGGGAAAATTACCGGTATCCCGGGCCGGATGGAGACGGTCACTAATAATCGACAGATTGATATTCTCATCGACTACGCGGTGACACCAGATTCCTTTGAAAAACTCTATCAAGTGGTGAAACCGATGCAGATTCCGGGAACAAAAATCATTCACGTCTTCGGAGCGTGTGGTGAACGCGATCGGGGGAAACGCCCCGTGATGGGAAAAATTGCCTCTGAAAACGCTGATGTCGTTATTCTGACGAATGAAGATCCTTACCATGAAGATCCAGAACGGATTATTGATGAGATCGCGGTGGGAGTCGAACGGAAAAACAGCGAACAGTATTTCCGTATTTTTGATCGCCGGGAAGCTCTGACAAAAGCAATCAGTATTGCTGAGGCGGGCGACATCATCCTCGTTACCGGCAAGGGCGCCGAGGAGATGATGGTCATCGGTGATAGGCGGATGCCCTGGAAAGAGCGCGACGTGATACATGAAGTACTTGAAGCGTTGGCAAAAAAAGACGCGACTACCAATTGATGGTAATCGCGTTCGATGACGACAGCACTTGGGTCAGTCCGGCGACAGGTCCGCTTTGTGGATGATCCGATCGCTGGGCAGTGACCCTGCCCAGCCGCCGAAGGCATGAAAGCAGTGCTTCGCGCTTGGGGTGCTGTGGGAGAAAACTCCGATGCGGAAGCGCCCGCCTTCCTTTTCGAGAACCTCGAACTTCTGGAAGGAATAGGAGCCTTCGTTCGGATGGTACTCGGTGACAGGGTAGAGCTTGCCGACCATCACGTCGTGTGAGGTGTAGATCGCGGGAATTTCTTCCGTCGGGCCGGGAGCAGCCACCCGTTGTGGTTGCCGTCCAGCGAGCAGCGACCATGCGAGAACGTTGCCAGTGATAAACACGACGGCTAGCAGCGCCCACGTAGGGGGATAATAGTCCCGAACGAAGCCAAGAACAATTTCCATGAGTCCTCCGATGTAGGTTGCGTGGTGGTGGAAAGAACTGAAATACACTACACAATAGTGAAAAACCATCAAAAAGTCAAGGAAACAAGATTGATTAACAAAAAAAAAGACAGTGGCCATAAGGTTCTAGGCCACTGCGGAGTGGACAGGCTGCTGCCTGTCAGTTGACGACGAAAAGGTGTTCGACGGGGAGCGCCTTCGAAAGTCCTCGAACTTCGATGAGTTGGCTCGACGAGAGTTCTCGTGTCCAGCCGCGAACATGAAAGTAGTCGAGAGTGGGTGGGCGGTTACCGCGAGGGCGTACCTCGACAAAGAAGTAACCGCTTCGGTGGATGGAAACGACCCTGAATGCCTGAACCACGCCGTCTTGTTCGATGTAGTAATCGACGCCTTGCCGGACACTGTTGGCAGTGTAGACATCTGGTATTCCCGGACTCGGCTCTGGCGTGGGGCGCTAGACGCTTTTCCACCAGAGCCAGCCGCCCAAAGCGACGCCAGCAAAGAGGAGTAGGGGGATGACAGATTGGATGGACACGAAGAACCTCCGTTTACGTGTGGGTGGTTGTGAAGAAAACAAAAGAGCACCGTTTCACAGTACTCTTTTTCCGTTTAAATGCCAATAGTTTCAGCTGAGGATGCGAATGAGTATGGTTGAGAGAAAGAAGCCGATGAAGCCGCCCACGAGCACTTCGCTCGTGCGGTGCCCGACGCGCTCTTTCAGGCGGGGAAATTGTTCAACTGAAAGTTTGAGCGTTTGGACGAGGGTGTTTAGATAGCGCCCCTGATCACCGAGATACATCCGGAGACGGACAGCGTCATCTACAATCAGGAAGGAAACGGCCACTGCAACCGCAAACGCGCCTGAACCGATACCTTCGTAGTAGCCAATCGAGGTGAGGAGCGAGACGGCAAAGGCGGTATGAGCACTCGGCATATGGCCATGGGTCGCGATATACTCCAATTTCCAACCATGTTTCAGACTGAACATGACGAATTTGATCAACTGAGCGATGACGCTTACGACTATCGGAATGAGAAAAACAGCGTGTTCTTGAAAGAATGAGTGCATAGAGTTTTTTCTAGTATAACACTTCTCAGACGGGCTTTTTCTGCTATAATCAAGCTATCGAAATCACTAACTCTATTCTTATGCTGAGCCTCCCGCTCATTCTCGTTGGTGTTGTTGTACTTGCACTCCTGTACGGTGTCTCCCTCTATAACGGTTTTGTGAAACTCGCGACCCGGGTTGAAGAAGCCTGGAGTGATATCGATGTTCAGCTGAAGCGTCGCTACGACCTCATCCCGAACCTTATCAACACCGTGAAGGGCTACGCGGCCCATGAAAGTGGACTCTTTCAGAAGGTGACTGAGGCCCGGAGCCAGGCGATGCGGGCTGGATCGGTCGTGGATCACGGAGCGGCGGAAAATATGCTGACGGGGGCACTCAAGAGTCTCTTTGCTGTTGCCGAGAACTACCCAGACTTGAAAGCGAACACGAATTTTCTTGAACTGCAGCGCGAGCTTTCTGACACAGAGAATAAGATTCAAGCTTCGCGCCGTTTCTACAACGGCACGGTGATGGAGCTGAATACAAAAGTCGATATGTTTCCGTCGAATATCGTCGCCAACATGTTCAAATTCGTGAAGCGTGAATTCTTTGAAATTGAAGAAGGCGAGAATGAACCGGTGAAGGTCGAGTTCTAGGCGTCGTATGATGTTCAGCCGGAACAGGTGGGCGTTTGCGCTTACCTGTTTTGTTTTGTCTGCCGTTTCCCCTGCGCTCGCATCAGCACAGGACTTGGTGGATAGCGGGAGAACTGAGTATATTGAACAGTTTGATGTTGATCTCGTGATTGGAAGGGAAGGGGAGGTAGATGTGATGGAAACGATCCGGTACCGCTTTGGTTCTGGTGAAAAACACGGCATCTATCGTGATATCCCCGAAGACTATGTCACTTCTTTTGGTACGCGCGAATCTATCAAGCTTTCCATAGATAGTGTCAAAGATGGCATGGGAGAAGGTGTGGCCTATGAAGAAAGTCAGGTGGGAGGAAATCTCCGCATCAAGATTGGTGATCCGGACCGACTCGTCTCTGGTGTGATGACGTATGTTATCCGGTACCGAGCTATCGGCGCTGTCGCGTTCTTCGAGAATTTTGACGAGCTCTACTGGGATGCCATCGGCCATGGATGGACTGTCTCGATTCAGTCATCTTCAGTCACTGTGCGGACGGTCGAGTCAGCGACTGATGTGCGCTTCGCCTGCTATGTTGGACAGTACGAGAGCAAGGTGCGCTGCGATGCGGGAATTTCGGAGCCGCTCGATACGAAGCGGGGGATACGGGTAAGCTGGAACGAGCCTCTCCCGGCGGGCTCTGGTCTTACGGTAGCACTCGGATTCGGCAAAGGCGCTGTGGTTGAACCGACACTTTTTGTCCGAGTAATTCGTTTTTTTTGCGAACAATCCACTCATTTTCCTACCGTTCGTGGTTTTTGTAATCATGCTTCGACACTGGCGGCGGGAAGGTCGGGATCCAGAGGGGCGGGGCACTATCATTCCTGAGTACGATGTTCCGTCTGGCCTCATGCCGCTCCATATTGCGGCGCTCCAGGATGGTCGGCTCACTGGGAAAGAAATTCCTGCAGCGATCATCGATCTCGCTGTGAAAGGTCATCTCGTGATCCAGCGGGTTACGGATGACGGTCTCATCTTCGATACGACGGACTATTCTCTCCTCGAGACAACTAAGCGTCCGGAGACCGGATCGATTGAGTCCGTACTTCTTGAAGCGCTCTTTACGAGTACTCAGTCATCAGTAGATACCGCTGGTGTCCGGAAATTTCTCGCTACTCCGCAGGCCAAGTTTCTTCCGGGTTTTCTGAAGCGTTCTATCGAGGCGAGTCTGCCGAAAGAAGTTTCAGCTGCAGAAATGACCCTCCGTTCGGTCAAGGTCTCGGAACTCAAGAATAAGTTCTATACGCAGATACCGGAACTCCAGAAGCGTGCGGTGGCTGACCTGGTGGCGCAGAAGCTGTACGAGGCCAGTCCTCAGGAAATCTGGCAGAAATACGCACTCGCGGGAGTAGCTATCTTTTTTGCCGCTTTCTTCCTCATCCCCATGCTCAATCTTCAGGTAGCGAGCGTCGCGGCGCTCTTCGTCACAATCCCGATCTACTTCGTCTTTGTCTACCTCATGCCACGTGTGACTCGTGCTGGTGCGATTACGAAAGAGCAACTGCTTGGATTGAAAGACTATCTCCGGATTGCTGAGAAAAACCGGCTCGAATTCCACAATGCGCCCGAAAAGACCCCTGAGCTTTTTGAACGGCTGCTCCCAGCGGCACTCCTTCTTGGTGTCTCCGACATCTGGGCCAAAGAATTTGCCGATATCTCACTCTCGGAACCGGAGTGGTACCAGGGCGGCAATGTTGCATCATTCTCGGCCGCATCTTTCGCGACAGATCTCGGCAGCTTTCATGCCGCAGCAGCATCATCATTCGCTTCGGCACCATCAGGGAGTGGATCGGGTGGTGGAGGATTTTCCGGTGGTGGTGGCGGCGGAAGCTGGTAAGTAAACAGCGAGTAAAAATGTACAGCAGTTGTCGAGACGATACCTAAATTATGAACTCAAGAAAGTTGGTACAAATCGCATTATTCGTTTTCGGCCTAGCAGTCCTGTTTGATCTTTCCGACGTATTTGAGGTTGATTACATTAACTATCCAGTAGCATTTCTCTCGGTCGTCTTTCACCTCGGCGTAGTGGGGATTATTTTTTTTCAGGCAGTTCGTTTTCATAGCCAACCTCAGGCACAAGAAGAGAAAGATCACAGTTTGCTCATACTGGCGATATTCTCAAAATTTATCTTTGATTTCGTCAACGATGGTTACACCGCTCCTTTGATGAATTTTGTAGGACTGGAGTTTTTCCCCAGCTTCGGACCGTTTCATTCCTCATATTTGACTGGCATTGCTCTGATCATCCTCCTTTTCGCATCTTTTCGCATGCGAAATGTAATCAAGATTGCAGCGGGGTATATCGGCACTCTCATTTTTCTTAGTATCGCCCTGCTTTCCCTTATGATTTTACAGCGGGCATTTAATGGCGAGAATTGGAAGCAATCAACTAGTGATGTAATTGATACCACAAATCGTTGCCTGTTCTTTAAGTTGGCTGAGGGAAGAGATCGATGCTACCTCGAAGAAACCAGCAAAATAGAGGGATGTATTAACATTAGTTCAAGCGAAATGAGATCGGAGTGCCGTAAAAGAATCAGGGAAGAGCTGGGCTTGAGACCCTCAAGGCATAACTGTCTTTCATGGTATTCAGATAATATTATGGAAAGGGAGCAGTGTATTGGATTGCTTCCCATAGCTACGAGAGCATTAGACGACCCTGCACTGTGTCTCGAACTCCGAGACGATGGAGAGGTTGTTAGTTGTCTGAAGCTTGCAGTCAAAAATCAGCAGCAATGCGAAGGGCATCTTATGCAGCCATATAAGCCGATTTGCTATGGTATTGCTGAGCTCGCGACGCCTGAGTCCGAGGGGGGTGCTACATGTGAAAGTTTCACTCGAGATCGTGATGTAGCAACTTGTCATGGCCAATGGATGGCGATTGATCAACCGTCCGGTGTAGATTGTACTCGTGCCGATTTTGTCCGAGGAATTGTCTGCGAATCAAGGAAAATAAAGAATCTTTCTGTTTGTGACAGGCCGAATAATACCGAACTCAAAGATTGGTGCATCCAAGACTTGGTGCGGATTCTTTCGAAAAAGCCCGCAGAACCAACAGGTGACTGGTTGAAAGAGTATGCTTTGGCATGCCAAAAGATTGTATTCACTGATGATCGCTATCGCTGCATGGATGCTATAAAAGATCAGGAGCGGTTTACTTTGTGTCCAAAAATAGAGAATGTCTGGCTTAAGAATGAGTGTATCGGGGCGGGTCGCAGCACTGGCGACTAGGAGTTTCGGCGATTCATACTCGACAGATAAAACTTCTTCCATTATAATGGGCGGGCACCTCCGGTGCGCGCTCATTCTTTTTTATCTCTACACACCAAAAACGTATGGCTACGGCCTACTCTCATAGCAGCAAAAATATCGAGCTCACCTGGCTCTACCTCAGCATCTTTTTTCTCGCTGTTATCGGCATCGGCTACCTCTTTGCTCAGGTCTACGGCAATAGTTCCATCCTCTATATCGCTGTCGGCTTCTCAGTCCTGACGAGTTTCGCATCCTACTGGTGGAGCGACAAGATCGTCCTCTCCATGGCGCATGCGACACCCGTTGATCGTGAATCGAACCGCGAGATTTATAATCTCGTTGAGAATCTTTGCATCGCTGCGGGTCTCCCGGTGCCGAAGATTTATATCGCTGAGGATGCGGCGTTGAACGCGTTCGCAACGGGTCGCAACCCAGAACATGGTGTGGTCTGTCTTACAACGGGTCTCCTCGCACGGCTCGACAAGACCGAACTCGAAGGGGTCATCGCACATGAGTTGTCGCATATCAAGAATCGCGACACGCTCCTCTCGACCGTCGTCGTTATCCTCGCGGGCTTCATCTCCATCCTCGCTGATATGTTCCAGCACTCGCTCCTTTTCCGTGGCCGGGACAATGATAATCGTGGTGGAGGGCTCGTCATCGTCGGTATCGTTCTCTCTATCCTCGCCCCGCTGGCAGCGCTCCTCATCCGGATGGCGATCAGTCGCAAACGCGAACTCCTCGCCGACGCATCTGGCGCATTGCTGACACGTTACCCCGAAGGCCTCGCCAGCGCACTCGAAAAAATCTCGGGCGATCCGAAACCACTCGACACGGCCAGTGGTGCGACCGCTCACCTCTATATCTCGAACCCATTCAAGTCGGGGAGGGTCATGAAGCTCTTTATGACACATCCACCCGTAGAAGAGCGTCTCGCTGCTTTGCGCAATATGAACCTCGATCGCTAGTTATGCTCTCCGGCTGGAAAGTGAAGAAACCGAAATTACTTTCTGCTGGAAAAAGTGGCCGCTACTATTTCACCCTCCACTCCGAATACAAGATGCGCGAATATCACCTGTCGCGCCAGCGTGTGATTCGTATCATCCGGAGTCCACATCGCACCGAAACAGGCATCGTCGAGAACACTGTCGCCGTCATGCAGCCGGCTTCGACGAAGCGGACGAATGGCAAAGAGACCTGGTCGCAAGAACTCTGGGTCATGTACAAGGTCATGGGACACGACAAACTGACGAAGTCAAAACTGGAACAGGCACTCAATCAATCCGAGCTCAAAATCATCTCGGCCTGGCGGTACCCGGGTGTCTCACCAGAGCGCGACCCCATCCCGGCTGAGATCTTGCGAGAGATAGCGGTCCGAAGCGAAGAAGAGGAGGATATAGAATAACTTCGACATGAGGATTACTCGGGTTTACCGACGGGCACGGTGATGTTACATTCTGACTTAATAGGAAAAACGGGAGGCTGAAAAGCGTCTTCCATGGCATACTAGAGGCATAATCAGTACAACATTTGCAATGAGCTACAAAAAAAGTGTCTCCGGTGTGACAATATCTCAGTAAA
>JBATNS010000089.1:0-2397 GCA_049290475.1 Candidatus Moraniibacteriota bacterium
TCAGCCATCACGGCGTGCACCTTCGTCTTCACCGTATCGAGCATCTCTTCGGTCGAAAGGCGTGAGATCTCGCGGCCGCATTCGAGACAATGAGGACGGCCAAGGCGGGCATAGAGGACCCGGAGATAGTCATAGATTTCAGTCACGGTCGCAACCGTCGAGCGTGGATTCCGACTGGCAGATTTTTGGTCGATTGAGATTGCGGGCGAGAGGCCAGTGATTTCATCGACATCCGGCTTCTGCATGGTGTTCAGGAATTGCCGGGCATACGCAGAGAGCGATTCCACGTACCGGCGCTGACCTTCAGCAAAGATAGTATCGAAGGCGAGCGAGGACTTGCCCGAACCCGAAAGTCCGGTGAAGACGACCATCTGATTGCGAGGCATCTCAACAGTGATGTTTTTCAGGTTGTGCGTCCGGGCACCTTTGACAACGATCCATTCAGAGGGACCACTTATCTTCTTTTTCTTCGGTTCTTTCTTTTCAGTTTTCTTGTCAGTCATACGGTGTAGCTAGAAATGATGTTCGATAAACGTGCGTTCCCGTTCGCGCGCCGGATGGACCACAAGCTCGACGGTCTCCTCGCTCGAGAGAGATTCCAGCACCTGAAAAAAGCGTTGCTTCCCCACGACCCAGTCGAGACTAACAAGATAAGTGGAGGTGGCCAGTGCAGAAGCGGCGTAGCGGCGATGATTGGTCCGATTCAATTGAGCAAGGATATGGCCAATGGCCGAATGATGGAGACTGAGCAGCATCCCTCGCTGGCCGAAACGGACATAGGGTACATGGAGTTCGTGAGCAAGCTTGAGGAGCACGCGGAAGAAGCTGGGGTAAAAATGAACATGCTCATGACTGTTCAATCCATCCGGCAGCCGACCAAAAAGCTCTTGGAAACGGACAATCTGCCGACGCCACTCAGTGTCCACAGCCGTCGCCGGTACCGAGCCCAAGAAGTGCCGGATGGCAAAGTGGAGCCCTCGCCGCAGTGTCCCCTGACCAGTTTCGGCGCCCCGACCCAAGAGCTTGATGAGGTCGAGATGGATATCAATTTTTACCCCAGTTGCCAGGAGCCGTTGAGCATCCGCGGGTGAACAGTACTGTATCATCACCCCGACCCGATCCAGTTTACCCGCTTCCGCCAACGGTAAAATCTGACGGACCGTGTCCCGGATTCCATAGTCATCCGCCGAGAGGATGAGACGCGCTTTGGCCTGTTCGGTGATGTGCATAGACGGGCAAAGAAAAAGTGGCTGGCAAAGGGAAAGTATAGCAGAATTTTCCTATGCCGGAAAGATGACCCGCTGACGGATGATTTCAACCCCCTCAGCTTTGAGTCGGAGAGCCTTCGCTCGTTCCCCACCAAAAGCATACTCCCCGACGCTGCCATCAGCGCGGATGACTCGATGACAAGGCACGTCACGGTAGCGATTCTCGCTCATGGCCGTTCCAACGGCCCGCGCGGCCCCAGGAAATCCGGCGAGTCGGGCAACTTGGCTATATGTCCGCACTTCCCCCTCCGGGATTCGAGATACAGCCGAGTATACCGCCCGCCGAAATGCCGTGAGTGAAGTCGCTTGTTGGTAACTCGCTTTGGGTGGGAGGTGCATATCAAATAACGCGAGAATCAGCCAGCGAATCCTTATTCACCGGCCATAAAATCCTGCTGCAGCTTCTCATTCGCCTGTTTGAGTTCCGATCGAAACGTATCCTCTGCGGCAGAGATGCTCTTTCGACGAACTTCAGCCGAAGCCTTCACCTCGGTCTCGAGTGCCGTCGCTGCTTTCTTATCGAGGGCGAGCCTGTTACGAGCAGCGGCGAGCGCTGTTTTGAAATTCCGGATAAGGGCCTCTGTCTTCACGCCTCGCCCGCAGTCCGCCGCGAGCTTTTCCACCGCGGTTTCAACAGCCGTCTGGAATGTATCTCGGGTCGATTGTATGCCGGCCGAACGCTTCGCTGCGAGAGCATCAACATCTTTTCGGAATGCAGCGATAGCCCCATCAACAGCATCGCGACGATCGTCGATTGCCTCTTCAACAGTCTTTTGATATTTTGTGACTGACTCTTCCTCATCATCGCCGTCAGCCTGTTTCTCGAGCCGAGCATACCATTCGCTCCGTACTTGATCGGCTTCGGACCGTGCCTCTTCTCGCTTCGCGTCGCGACCATTACGCTTGTCCTCGAGCCGCTCCGGAAGCGTAGCGACATAATCCGATACCGATTTTTCTCTCGTTTCAACGGCCTCCGAAAGCTTGGCCTGTGTCGCTCCAAGGACCGAGCAAAAAGCCTCGCCGTCCGAAACCTTTGCGATTACCTCAGTCATTTTGAAACCTTGGAAGTTTTCGGTAAACAGGTCGAGCGGCATCGCGAAAACCGTCCCAGGAAAAGCGAGCCCGAGGA
>JBATNS010000090.1:0-28183 GCA_049290475.1 Candidatus Moraniibacteriota bacterium
ACCGTCCCACTCGCATTCGGCAAGGTATAGGTCCGATCAGCTGAGAGATCAGCGACGTCGAGACCACCATAGAATGCTCCACCCGTTGATTCGAGGATGCGGAGTTCACTCGATGCATTGTTGAGGATGATGTCAAAGGCACCGGTCTGATTCCAATCGGCAGTGAGAGCACCGAGAGCGAGGGTGAGCGCAGATCCTTCGCTTCCACCGTTGCCGCCGGTGATGCCACTCCCATTGGTGACGCTCGCGACATAGTTACCCGTCGTATGAGTCGTGAGGGCGATGAGATCGGTGAGCGAGCTTGCTCCCGTGCCGCCATTGGCAACTGGGAGGATGCCGGAAACTGCCGTTGCGAGGTTTACCTTACTCCAACTCGGTGCCACACCGACTCCGCCGGAGATGAGCACATTGCCCGTCGCCACATCAGGGAGAGCGGCGAGTGTTGTTGCACCGCTGGCATAGAGAATATCGCCGATCGTATAGCTCCCGATGCCGGTGCCACCACGGGAAACGGCGAGCTGCGCTTCAGCTGCGAGCGTATTGGAATCGTTCCAGTACGCGACATAATTGCTCGTTCCGGTACCATCGATACCGCCGACGCCCGTCACCGACGCGCACTGCCAGACATTGGTCGTGTCATTCCACGAGAGCACTTCATTGTTCGAGCAGCCTTGGAGAATCGTGAGCTCATTGCTCCCCGCACCCTGAAACTCGAGACCCGAGTTTGACGATGTTGAACCCGTTCCATCAGCCGAATCGAGGAGATCAATGCCGAGTGTGAGTGCGGCTCCCTCGCTCCCGGCCGAACCACCAGTGATACCGTTGCCATTCGCAACATTCTGCACATAGTTACCGGTCGTGTGTGTGCCGAGCGCGATGAGGTTGGTCAAGGAGGTCGCTCCCGTGCCACCATTCGCGACCGAGATCGTCGTGCCATTCCAGACACCGCTCGAAATTGTTCCAACCGTGGTGATGTCAGTGAGATTTCCGGTCGTCACCACTGTACCGGACACATTCGGAAACGTCACTGTCCGATCCGCTGTTGGGTCTGTCACCGCGAGTGTTGTTTCAAAGGTATCCGGTGACGCACCCTCGAAGGCGAGTGTCGAAGCCGACACATCGAAGAAGAATCCCGTGTCCGTTGTCGACCCTCCGAGTACGAGGTCATCAGCTGTATCAGTCAGATACGTAAACGATCCAGCACTCGTCCAGTCGCTCGTACCGCCAGTCTTGTTCGAACAACCCCACGTTTCAAGTGTTGAATTCCAGGACAAGACTTGATCATTGCTACAACCACCGATGATGCGGAGTCCACCGGCAGTCAGTTCGAGACCAGAGTTCGACGATGTCGTCGCTGTCGTACTCGTCGTCGTGACATCGAGTCCGACCGAGACGGTCCCCGAGCCGTTTGTAATCGTCACACCATTGCCGCTCCCCAACGTATTCAGCGTATAGCCCGTACCATTGCCGATAAGGAGGGAACCGTTACTGGCGGCGGAACCGTTCACGCCGGTTCCACCACGCGAGACGTTGAGCTGAGCCTCACTGCCGAGTGAGCTGGTACCGCTCCAGTAGGTGACATACCCCGCCGTACCGGTACCCGAGAGACCACTCGCAAAACTCGTACACTCCCAGACATTGGTCGTATCGTTCCAGGAGAGAGCCTGACCATTGGCACAGCCCTGAAGGAGAGCGAGCTCGTCTGAACCCGCACCGCCGAACTCCAGACCTGAATTCGATGAAGTAGTACCCGTACCGTCAACGGCTTCGAGCAAGTCGATGTCGAAGGTTGGCGTCGCCCCTTCACTCGCGGCTGATCCGCTGACACCATTCCCGCCAGCAATCGTCGCGACATAATTCCCAACCGTGTCGGTGCCGAGGTTGATCAGGTTGGTGAAAGTCTGCGTCCCCGCGAACGTGATAGCGCCGGTCATCGTACCGCCAGAGAGTGGGAGGAAGCTGCCTGACGCGGAGGTCAGGATATTACTAAAAGTTGAGCCGTCGTTCGAAAGTTGCCAAGCCTGAGTCGTGCCGTTATAACGAATCGCCGGAGGAGTGGATGAATTCGACACAGCAAGATCAAAGTTCGCAGCGGTCGGCCCGGTGCCATCACCGATCGTGAAGACTTCCGAATCTGTGCTGATGTCCGTGTTCTGCTGGTGGAGGTCGCCAAAACGTGAGTCGTCGCCGCGGACGAGCTGATTGTTCCCTGTCCCAACCGGCAGCTGCTTGATATTCACTTTTCCATTCTTCCCCAGGACGAGGATATCGCCTTCGGCCGTGCCAAAGGTCTTGCCACGAAGGAACTGCGAGTTGAGTGCCGCCGGGACTGCACCGAGTTTTTTGCGTGGGACCATTTCTGAATCCGTCCCCAACCGCACGCCGAGATAATAATCGCCGCTTTCGAAATTCAGGTTGGCTGGCAGCGGCGTGGCTGATCCGAGGAACACCCGGAGCACACCATTCTTCACGACGACCTTCTGTGTCTCTTCCCACAAGCGATTACCGGCATCAGTATTCGATGGATAGACATCCTGTGTCGTCCGATCTGTCCGGTAGAGAGCGAAACGAGCATCGTACTCGCCGTTCGTGATGATCTTGTTCTCGGCGTCAAAGAGGGAAACTGAGACTGAAATTTTGTTAATTGATTGCGCAAAAACAAATTGGGAACGTATTCCCCAACCAATTCCACTCCCCGTCGCCAGTGCGATCGCTAGGAGAACTATTTGCTTTTTTAGGTTTTTATTTTTTACATACCAGTACATGGCGGACATTCATGCCATAGAAGAATTATATCATAAAACATCGTGATTTTCATGGTCTTGGCAAAGGTCACTTATTCGTTACCGCCCAACCGAATACTTCACCAATCGCACCAGCGATGAGATCGAAGAGCGAGACGGTCCGGGCTCCCGTAAACACCGCATGCGGCTCGCTTTTCACCCGGTTTCCATAACGGTCAGCCGCGTCAATCGTGTACAGGTAGGTCGATGCTGGATCAAGCCCAGAGATGATGACACTGTGGTTGTAGCTGTAGTCAGTCTCATCGATTGCCCGCTCGGTCTGACCGATGCCCTTGGAGTATTTCACCGACGCCTGAGCGAGTTTGTTCGTTGTCCAGGTCACGACGAGTTTCACATCCTGTTTGTTCTTCTCCGTGAAGGCCTCGCCGCGGATATTTTCAATCACGAGGGCGCCGACTTCGTCTTCATCGACGAGGAATTGCAACTCCCCGCCGATGACGATCTCACCAGCCTTGAAGTTCTCACTCGTGTAGTTCACATTGTCATCAGGCAAAGAGAGTTTCCCTGTTTCTGGAGCGAGCGCTGGCGGTGTAGACTCTCGTACTTCGGCCACTGGCTTTGGCTCGAGGACGGTCGTACCGACATCGCGGAACCACCAGTACAGGACCCCACCCACGATGAGGACAAGGAGGAGCGCGATGCCGCTCCGGCGCACGGCCTTGTGCCGCCACTTGCTCGCGGGCGTCGGAATGACGTATTCATCGATCTTTGCGTCATCCGTCGCAGGTGAAGCGTTTTCGGTTGCGACAAAAGACTGAGTAGACTGACTTTCTCCTCCTGAGCTGACTGGCTTTTCCGTTATCTGAGGCTTCTCATTTCCGAGAAACGGGTTGGAATTGGATGGCTGTTCCGCCATACGGGCGTGAAGGTGACGGGAGAGACTCGAGACGAGTCAATCTGTAGCTTTATATCCATAGTATTGTACCATATTCCCCCTAGTTTCTGATACTCTTTTCGAGTCATTTTCATTCTGCCAAAAAATCTGCTTTGGCGATGAAAAAACTCGAAGTCAGCGTGTGATAAAAACAGAAAAACGACCCGCGGATCGTCCTTGAAGCCCTTGGAGGTTCGACCTCCGAGTGATACTTATTTCGCGAGTCGGAGTTCGAGTTTGTGAATTCGTTTTTCCAGTTCGCGGACCTCGAAACGATAAGCCACTTCGACCATCCTCAGTTTCAGATCTTCGACATCCTGACGGATTTCCCTGACTTCGTTTTCGAGCGTATCAAAACGATTGTTCATCTCATCAAATCGCTGGTCTACGCCGTCAAATCGCTGGTCTACACCATCAAATCGCTCGCGAATAGCCAAAAACTCTCCCTGCATGAGCGTAGCCAAATCCTCGATAGTCGTGATTTTCTTCGGTTTCTTTTTCATCGCAGAAGCATCATACCACTAGGCAAAAATCCTTGTCAAAGCCGATCTTTCAAGCTGCACGAACCTTTTTTACACTTCACCTGTTAAGCCAACACCCCCGTTTTAGCACGAACTGACGGCCGTCTGGATAATAGAGATTAGCGATGAGGGTTTAGCGTGTATGCACCTAGAAGTTTACTTGAAAGCTAAGCTTCCACGTAGCGTAGAGGATGGGGAACGGTTTTATAGGGAAGCTTTTTTCAATTGAAGGTTCGACGTCCACGTTCATCACTAGCGGGAGGCGTTGTAGAGGGATTGGATTTCCCCTGCCGACAGCGCGCGGTTGTAGATACGGACTTCATCGATAACACCATCGAAAAATGCCGAATTTCCATTAAAATACCCACTTCCAATTTGGAGGTTGTCCGTCCGATTTTGGTATGTACCAGACGTACTTGTATCTGAGGCAACTGATACACCATCAACATACATATAGGCACTTGAACCATCGTGTGTCACTGTCACAAAGTACCATTGTCCAACAACTAGTGCACTCGGTGCTGATAAGGATATTGCCGCCGAAGCATCCGTAACCCAATAAATAAAAGTGAGGGTCGAGCCGGTTATTTTCATAGAGTATTCCCAGTTCGGATTGGGCTTTGCGAAAACTACTTGATTTCCAGAGACACTATCTGTCTTGAACCAAGCGCTCATGGTAAACGGCTGTGCACTCGTAAACGAATAATCCGCTGTTGACACATAGTCATTACTCCCATCGAAATTGAGACCCTGGCCGAGCTTGCCTTCGGTGATGGCGGGGCCGTTGGTGAGGGTGCCGTTGTTGCCACTGCCGCTGCGGTCATAGGCCGTCGTGCCAGACATATCCTGGCCGTTGAATGACCAGTAGCCTTTCAGACTGGTGTCGACACCCGTCGGAGCAGCGAGACGATAGAGCTGTGAGACCTCGTCAACCGAGAGGGCGCGGTTGTAGATGCGGACCTCATCAATGGATCCAGAAAAATATTTATTATTCACATCCATGCCGATATTCAAAGCATTGGTATTGGTCGTTAGATTGGCCACAATCGTCTTTGTAGAAACAAGTAAACCATCAACATAAAACAAAAGTTGCGTATTCGAATAGTTAAAAGTAACTGCCACATGGTGCCACTGTGTATCAGGAAGCTTATATCCACTATCAAAAACTCGCCAACCAACACTATTGTAGATAAATCCTATATTCCCGCTCGCAGCATCTCCGCCACCCCCAAGAATCAAGCTGTAATTGTCTGAATAATCTGCACCTTCTTTTCGTACTATACTTTTATCACCAGTTGGACTTACTGATGTTGGCTTAATCCAAGATGCAATAGTGAGGGTGTTTGTTATATCCAAGCTCTTGCTATCTGCCACGGACACGTGGTCATTACTCCCATCAAAAGTGACAGCACTACCAATCTGTCCCGTCGTCCAGGTGGGGCCATTGGTGAGGGTACCGGTATTGCCGTTGGTTGATGCATCCCCCGCGCTCGTCCCAGTGTTTTCATCGAGCTTCCAGTACCCGGCCAGGCCACTATCGAGACGGCCGGTGCCTTGCTTCTGCGAGACACTCGAATTGATTTTGTCGCTCTGCCCCAGCGCATAGAGCGACTCGATCTCGCTCGCCGAGAGGGCGCGGTTGTACATCCTCGTTTCATCGAGCGAGCCCGCGAAGGGATTGCCGGCATCGGACTCAGCGCCGATGGCGAGGGCGACTGAGTTACTGAGATCACCCAGGTTACCGATAGTGCCTGTCTTGGTAGCGTTACTGGCCACACCATCTATATAGATATCGCTTCCGGAAGCCGAGTTTTCATCCCAAACGATCGTGTAGTGATGCCAACCAGAGCTGGTGAAGGCTTGAGTAGATTCCATCTGGTACTCATCGGTTCCGCTCGCTTCCGAAACTTCGAAAGTGAGCTTGTCGGTCGTATCGTCGATATAGAGAATATAGCCATCGTCGGTATTGGCGACGCCGTTGCGTTTGGCGATGATGGTATCGTCGGTAGTAAACGTATCACGATTGAACCAACCGGAGAGGGAGAAGTCGGCGGTGTCGCCGAAGTCGAGAGCCGCGTTGTCCGCTATGGAGACATAGTCATCGGTGCCGTCAAAATCAAGTGTCTGACCCACTTTACCCTCACCGATGGCGGGACTGTTAGTGAGTGTGCCATTATTCCCACTTCCGCTGCGGTCATAGGCGGTCGTGCCCGATATATCACCCCCATCGAATGACCACAGACCGACCAGACCGTTGGTCATCATGCTATTCTGTGACGCATTGAGATGGTTCATCTGAACCAGGAGCAGTCCCGCAGAGGCGATGACCGGCACCTGGGTCTTGTCCGTCGTCGACAGGTTGAGCTTGTAGTAAAAATGGGTACTGCCCTGCCAACCGAGCGCCGCGAGGGAAATAGCGGTCATGTATTCTGTATGGTCGCCACTCGACAGCGTCGTCGCGCCCCAAAGCGTCCCGTCCGCGCTATACCAGGTCGCCCCATCCTGGCTGAACTGTGCCGTCACCGTCGATCCACCGGGCAAAGTGGCTATGTCATATGCGAAACGCTCGGTACCGCGCATCGGATAGCCGATACCCGTCATCAAATCGGTCGACACAAAAGCGCCAGCCGTATGACACCCACCGCTACAATTGGGCGGACCGGCCACATCACCGGTATAATCCACCGTGACGTCGGAAATCACGGGGGTTTGCCAGTTATCGATCGTATTCCACTCCAATTTGTAATAGAAAATCTCGCCCGTCCAGCCGAGTGCCCCAATATTGATGGTATTGGTGCCAGCGGCCACCGTATCCCAGCCTTCCGCCGTACCGGCCGCATTGTAGAAATTGACGTTGTTCTGCGAATACTTGATCCGAGCGGTCGCGCCACCGGGGAGCGTGGCGGTGACGGCGACGCTGTTGATGGCGGTCACATTACTTGTCCCCGAGAGCACATTAGTTGAAAGAAGTGTCCCCTGATACTGATAGCGCGTTCCTCCCGGAGCAGGCGTGGCGCTCCCTGTATAGTTCACCTGGACATCGGAGATGATCGGGGTCGCGGCGCTATCGGTGGTCGCCAGCTCGATTTTGTAATAAAAAATACTATCACTCCACCCACGGGCGCTGATGTCAATGGTATTGGTACCGGCCGCTACCGTGTCATAGCCCTCCGCCGTACCGGCCGCGTTATAAAAGTTGACATTGTTCTGCGAGTACTTGATCCGGGCGGTGGTATTGGCGGGGAGGGTGGCCGTGATGGTGACGCTCGCTATCGCCGTGACGTTCGTCGCCCCCGAAAGCATATTGGTCGAAAGTACTATCCCCTGTTTATAGTACGCCGCCTCCGCCGGTGCGGCCGAGACAAGAGACCCCAACAGCAGCAAACAGGCAAAAAAGCACCCCCTCCAAACCAACTTGAAGGTCAAACCTCCCGGTGAAAAAATGGTTTTATCCAAGCCACTCTGCAGGGATTGAACCGCTGTTTTTATCCTGGTGCTTTTCTGTTCCATTTCGTTTGAAATGCGCAAATGTCTCAGTTGGTTCTATACTCCGTCGCCACACGCCTACGTGGCGCTCGGCAATCGCCCGGCGCAGACGGAAACTCCGCGCATACCGGAAGTGACCACAGTACGAATTGAGACAGGCGAGCACCCTGGCCGCCTCATTTACCGGTACAGACTGAAAAACACACAGTTTGTTTTTCAGTCTGTTCACGACGTTCCGCCTGACCAAAGTATACTCCGTTCTCAAAAAATATCCGAGAAAATCAATCCCATTCCTGACTGGCTGGAGACGGGTTTTCTTCGGCTGAAGGTGGAGGCTAAGTCTCGCGGCAAGGAATTGGCCGATTTCGTCCTGCCATTGTCGCAAACACACGGGGTCGGGGTCGAGCAGTATCAGGTCATCCGCATAGCGGACATACTGCCGACAGCGGAGTGTCCGTTTCACAAATGCGTCCAATTCATGCAGGTACAGATGAGCAAAAAACTGGGACGTATAGTTGCCGATCGGCAGACCCTTGCCCTTTGGTTGAAACACGAGCGATTTTTCTATCGGCACCAGCGCCTTGAGTTGCGGATTGCCACGGTACACATAGGAAAGCGTCGGATCATGCCAGATGATGAGTCGTGCCAGCGCGAGCATTTCGCTCATCCAGACGTCACTCTTGGCGATACTCCGTATCAACCGCTCGACGATATCAGACAGTATGACTTTGTCGATACGAGGAAAAAACGTCCGGATATCGAGTTGAAGATAATACGGTTTACTCTTTTCTCCGTTGTTTCTGATGAAATGGCGCAGTTGTGCCACGGCTCGATGTGTCCCTTTCCCTGTCCGGCAGGCGAACGAATCCCGCGTAAACTGCCGTTCGGCAAATGGTAGCAACTCACGGACGAACAGATGGTGTACGACCCGGTCACAAAAATCCGCCGCGAAAATCTCCCGCGGTTTCGGTTCCGTCACGACGAAATAGAGCGAACGGCCCGGCTGATATGTCCTGGCGCGCAACTCCGAAAGAAGCGCTGCCAGTTTCACTTCGAAATCAAATTCGAACGCGAGTGCATTGATTGTTTTCCTCTTGTGCGTCCGGCACTCGAGATAGGCGAGGTACAGATTATGATAGGTGAATATCGTCCTCATGACCGCAGCCTCTCGGCCCACTGTTTCCAGCCCCCGATCATCCGACCGATTTCGAACAAATACTGTTCTTGGATATGAGCGAACTGTCCAGGCGAGAACAGACGAATCTCCTGGCTCATACGAACGCGGAGTTTCAGTTTTTCACACGCTCCATCCAACCGTCTGATGACCGCCGATTTGCCGGCGTTCGAAGCAGCGTTCGCCTCCAAAACCAGATCAAGACACTCCCAAGCCAAAGAAATCATATCGCTTCCGATGGAATACTTGTATTCCTTGGGGAAATTCTGAACCGCCTCGTAGAGGTATTTGGTCAGTCCGTACGTTTTGTGATACAGAGGAAGTTCTTCACCACGCGCCATAGAAAAAAACTCTTTACGTTTCAGTAACGCGACAGCCGTGCAAAATACATCAGCGAACTTCGACGAGAGATGTCACCCGCGGACACAACGCACATAGTTGGTGTTGGTCTTAGTGTTGTTGTTCGTGTTGCCATTCGACATATTGACGTTCCAGGCGTTCGTCGTGTTGTTCTCGGTAGCCGACCAGTAGTTGTTGGCGACACTAGCGTGATATCCCCGCACTCTCATGTCTCTCCAGTCGTAACCGGTAGCGAGATGGCTGGTCGCTATCAATGCCCCTTTCCTGTGGGGCGGCAGGGATCGTGGTTTCTCTCGGCAAACACCCCCGTACCCGCCGCCCCTCAGAGGAGGCGAGCAGCGCGCGAGATTCTGGCCGATATATCTCATTTGTTAATTTTCAATTTCTCGTTTCTAAACAACCTAGTCTAAAAAACACAACTTTCAAAGCACAAAAACCAAACAAAGCACGGGATTCAATTTCCAAACCTACCTACAATTTTCAAAAAAACTTTCATTTTTCTTTGTTACTCGCTTTCGTGATAATTGCTGACAAGATATTTCTTATCTCATGACACTCTACAAGCAATGCTTCCATTTGTTTTCCGAAATCTTTATTGGTTTCTTCGATAAGTCTCAACCAGTGGCCTGTTTCCTAACATTCTTTTCTGACAATACGGAGTCGATGAACAAAATCTTTCTTTCCGAGTGATTTGTTGACTTCACGATAATTCACACCAACTGAACCGGCTGAACGAACAAATTGATCTATCAATCTTTGATGATGGTATGGCTTGGCAATTCCTTACAAAGACGGATAGCTTTTGTAGCGAAATACATCGTTCGGTTCTCCAATTCACGATAGTGATTTGTGCTTTCGGACATATGCTTTGTTTGACTTTTGTATTTTCCGTTTTGTGCTTTGAAAAATTCGGGCCACATTTCAAATTTTCAAATACCCAAATGCCAAATGGACCCGAACTCACCACCCGCGGACACAACGCACATAGGTGGTGTAGGTCTTAGTGATGAAGTTCGCGATGCCATTCGACATATTGACGCTCCAGGCGTACGCCGTGTCGTACTCGGTAGCCGACCAGTAGTTGCTGGCGACAAAGTTGTTCCCGAAACTGGTACGGTTCGTGTACATACAGGAGAGTTCCGTCAGAGTCGGCAGGCGCCCACCGACCGCCTTGCAGGCATCGCGGGCCGGGTAGTTGGTGTAGTTGACCGTATTGTCGGCCACCAGCTGGTCGCCATCCTGCCCACCGTCCGTCCCGCAGTGCGGTTTGTCACAGGCAGTATTGGCGTTTTTCCACTGTTGCACCGCGCCGACATCGGCGCGTTTGACCAGGATATAGGTCCCGTCACCGAGCGTATTGCCGCAGATATTGGCCGCGCCACAGTGCCAGACGCCATCGTCGCAGCTCTGGGTGGCGAGCGTCACCTGGCCGGCACCGGTATCGACGGCGGTATTCCAGGTGGCCGCGACGCGGCTGGAATCGGTGAAACTGTCGAGGATGCCCTGTGCGTTTGCCCAGAGAAACCCGCCGCCGATGACACCAACAACGAGACTCATCCCAACGATGAGGCGCGCTGGTTTCAGACGGACAAAATACTTCGTTGGGAACCACTGACGACGGAACATATATTTTTTATTCATTGCTTGCTGCTCCAGTATATCATTCCGGCCCAAACGACAAAACATCTGTCCCCGCCTCGATAACTACTCAGGCAAACTTTACGTGGTGCGGGAGCGAGTGAGGGAATAGGCTGACATGAAGGAAGATCTGTTAGCTGTTGGCTTTTAGCAAGAGAAGATGCATTTCCTGCCAAAAGCAAGTAGCCAAAAGCCAAAAGCAAAAAGCTTTTCTCTAGGCCAGTCGGCCGAGGATGCCGTTCAGCTCTTCGTTTGAGTAAAATTCGATGGTGATCTTGCCGCCTTTGCCTTTGGTTTGAATCTTCACTTTCGTGCCGAGCTGTTCAGTGAGCCATTCTTCTTTGGCAGCGAGTTCGGGCGCCTTGTCGCGCGCGGTACGAAGATGCGAGCGGACGGACACTTCTCGTGCTTTGTCTTCAGTCTCACGGACGGTCAGCTCATCTTTCAGGATGAGATCAAACAGGGCGCGCTGCTTTTCTGGATTTTCGATAGAGAGGAGGGCTTTGGCATGACCTTCGGATATCTTCCCTTCGATAATCGCCCGCTGGATTTCAACCGGCAGGATCAGGAGTCGCATCGTATTCGATACCACTGGTCGGCTCTTGCCCATTTTCTTCGCGACCTCGTCCTGGTGGAGACCGAATTCGTCAGTCAGCCGCAGGTACGCTTTGGCTTCCTCGATCGGATTCAAATCATGCCGTTGGATATTCTCGATGATGGCGAGCTCGAGTTTCTCCTGGTTGCCCGCTTCGCGTACTACGACCGGGACAGTCGCGAGTCCTGCCTGCTTGGCCGCCTGGAGCCGTCGCTCGCCGGCGATGAGTTCGTATTTGCCGTCACCCAAAGGCGATACGATGAGCGGCTGCAGGATGCCGTGCTCCCGAATCGAATCAGCGAGCTCGGACAGTTTCGTCTCATCAAAATGAAGGCGCGGCTGATGCGGGTTTGGAACGATATCACTGATGGGAATCACTCGTGTCAGAGGGACATCGGGATGAGAATCGGTCGCCGGCGGGAGGGCCGAAACAGCCATCTCCGGGAGCGGATCGACTGACGGAGTGTCAGTAGGAATTTTCTTCGGCGGAATGAGGGAGGCGAGTCCCCGGCCGAGTCCGTACTGCTGTGCCATATCAAACGATAGTTTAGGTTTTAGGGGCGAGCAGTGAACGACAATAGAGATGCCGATACAACCCTTTTACCTATCATACCACTTTATTATTTTCTCTTTCCTGTTCCTCGCGATCGAGGATCTCTTTGACAACCGCTCGATAGGCGCGCGCGCCTTTAGAGAAGGCATCGAAGTCAAGGATGGACTTGCCGAATGAGGGCGCCTCCGCGAGCCGAACCGAGCGCGGGATGACCGAGTCAAACACCGGACCGGGAAAATGCCGACGGACTTCCTCGACCACCTGTCGAGCGAGACGATTGCGCCGATCGAAGAGCGTGAGGAGCGCACCGAAAATCTGGAGGTTCGGCTGCAGCCGCTCACGGACGAGTTCAATCGTGCCGAGGAGCTGCGACAGACCTTCGAGCGCGTAGTACTCGGTCTGGACCGGGATGATGACACCATCGCTCGCGACGAGACCGTTGACCGTGAGGAGGCCGAGGGAGGGCGAACTGTCGATAAGGATGTAGTCGAACTCGGAGCGCACTTGCCGGATGACATGGTACAGACGGAATTCACGGTCGCTGATATGCACCATTTCAATCTCGGCGCCGGCCAAATCCTGCGCCGCCGGAATGAGATAGAGGTTCTCGATACCGATGTCGAGGATGATTTCGACCGTCGGCAGTCCGAGCGTCATCGCGTGATAGAGGTTCTTCTCGAGATTCCTCACATGGACGCCGAGGCCTGAGGACGCGTTGCCCTGAGGATCGAGATCGACCAAGAGGACGCGCTTCCCCGCCTCCGCGAGATAGCGAGCGATATTGATCGTGGTGGTGGTTTTCCCCACGCCACCCTTTTGATTGACGAACGCAATTACTTTGGCCATAGGAGTATTATAGGCGATTGACAACACTCTTTCAATTACCTACTCTTCCCTAAAGAGAGCCATGATTTTAGCTCTTTTGTTTCTTTGCCGGGATGGTGGAATGGTAGACACACGGGACTCAAAATCCCGCGATAGCAATATCATGAGGGTTCAAGTCCCTCTCCCGGCACACTTTTTTTCAACTAGGTCCTCGGCCGAATACCGATTTCGATAACGCGCGAAGTCCGTTGGTAGAACCCTTCGGCGCGGATACGGATGACTTTGTCCCGCCACTGCGTATCGTTGCAGGCGATGACGCCGCTCGCCGCATTATAGAACGTCACCTGGAACGAATAGCTCGGCTCGGCGGGATTTAACCCCGTAACTACCCCACCCGCACAACCCGCCCCCGCTGTAATGGCGAGGTTGCTCGCGAGCGTGCTCAGTGTCACATCGCCGAGCATCGGCGTGTTCAGTGGGACAAACGCCAAGCTCGGTGAGTTGTCCCGATAGATACGTTTCAGGACCCGTTCCGCTGCGCTGTCAGCTGCCTGGAATGCGATGACGGATTTCTGGGTCGAAAAACTCGCCTTCCGCTCAACAACGGAAACACTCACCAGCGTGATACCCGAAAAGAGGAAGAGTGAGAGAAGGAGGAGTGAGAAACCAAGCACTGACCCTTTGAGTTTTATTTTTCCAATCGGCATATGGCTACAGTATACTCTCTCCGATGTCCTCGCCCAACGCGAGTTCGGCGGTCCGAGCGATGAGGAGGGCGACCGTAACCGGTCCGACGCCCCCCGGCACCGGAGTGATGAAACCATCTTTTCCAAGAAAGGTTTCCGGATTGGCATCGCTCATCACGCGCTCCCCGATACGCGTGATTCCTCCATCGATGACGATAGCACCCGGCCGAACCATGTCGCCCGTGAGAAAATGTGGATCCCCTTTGGCAGAAATCACGATGTCAGCTGCCTGTACTTCCGACGTGATTGCTTCCGGATTCAGGCCGAGACTCGTGTCGGTATGGATGTCGAAACGGGCGAGCGCAACGGTCATCACCCGAGCGAAGAGGGCTGAATTCACGAAGGCGAGGGCTTGTTTCCCAGCGAGCGGAACGCCCGCGCTCGCCAGCAAAGTCAAAATAGCCCGGGGGAAAACTGGTGGCACGAGTGTCGTCCCGGTGATGAACCGTTCAACGGTTTTCGGATGAAATCCATCTGCATCTTTAGCCGGGTCAATGGCAGCAATCACGGCATCGGCATCGATACTGTCCACCAATGGAAGCTGCACGATGATGCCATGAATGTCCGCCCGCTGATTGAGAGATACTACCAGCGCACACACCTCTTCGGTCGTCGCAATGGTCGGCAGCACATGCTTCTCAAAATGCACACCGACGGATTGGGCGGCCTTTTCCTTCAGGCCAACATAGATTTCCGAGGCTGGATCGTCACCGACCAGAATAACTGCGAGGCCAGGTATCACACCACCAAGCGCGATACATTCGGCGACGTGCCGAAGCAGTCGATCAGCGATGGGTTTTCCCAGGAGTAGCTGCATGACCTTAGAGGATGATGAGATAGAAGAGAATCGCGATGACAATCCGATAGACGCCGAAAGCGACAAACGAATGCGTCTCGACAAAACGCATGAGGAGTTTGATCGCGATGAGGGCAACGGCAAACGAGACGAGAAGGCCAATGGCGAGCGACTGGACATCCGCGAAGGAAAAGAAGGCGTGATTCTTGGCGATATCAAACGTCGTCGCAGCGACCATTGTCGGAACGCTCAAGAGAAAGGAGAATTCGACCGCGGCAGGGCGGGAAAGTCCGATGGCGAGGGCACCGACGATCGTCGCTCCTGCCCGCGAAACACCTGGTATGACCGAGAGTGCCTGCGCTAGACCGATGAGAAACGCCTGACGATAGGTCAGGGTATCGACGGTCACGGGGTCCGCCGGCTCCGTACGAAAACGCTCAAAGAGGATGAGGACGATGCCACCGACAAAGAGTGCAGCGACAACGACTCGTTCCGATTCGAGGAGCGAACGGATGGTCGCATAAAACAGAGCGCCGATACCGAGCGCTGGGAGAAGCGCGATGATGATGTGCTGAATGAGCACCCGGTCAAAGAAAAGTTTCCGCCAGTAGAGCGTCACCACCGCGAGGATGGCACCGAGCTGAATCACCACCTCAAAGGACTTGAGGAAGTCTGTTCCCGGCAGACCAAGCAGATACGATGTCAGGATGAGGTGACCGGTCGAGGAGATCGGGAGAAACTCAGTCAGACCCTCGACGATTCCCAGGATGACAGCGTGTAGACTATCCATAAGGAATCCTTAGAAGAGCGTATTAGCCCGCGCGACAGTGTCTTCATAGCTCGCGTGCTCAGTCTTCGCATTCTCGAGCAGATCCTTATTCCCGTGCAGTTCGGCCAGATATTTCCAGTCACGGAACTCCGGATAGCGACGGAGTTCCTCCTCGAGAACCTCGACCGTCACGCGCACATCCCCCGCCCCGGTGTGAGCACTCGTGTGCTCCTTGCCGCAATACAACCGATAGGCAGCGCTGAGATTCCTCGGTGCGAACATATCACGCTTTTCCCTCTTGTGGTAAAGGATCTTGGCATCGAGAACCCGCTTCGACTGGTAGTCGAAACTTTTTCCCACTGAAGCAAATTCCGACTTCAGGAACGGGAGGTCAAAGCCGGTGATATTGAAACCGCCGACATCCGCCCCTTCGAACGCGCTCCACAGTGTATAGGAAAGTTTGGCGAAACTGGGACTCTCGGCGACATCCGCATCGGTGATGCCGTTAATCGCACTCGCCTCTGGGGGTATGGTCCGCCCCGGATTGATCCGATAGACAGATGCTGTGACAGTCCCATCGGGCATGATTTTCTCATACGCGATCTCGATGATTCTGTCTTCACCCGCCGACAGTCCGGTCGTCTCGAGGTCAAATATGATAAGTGGCCGGTCAAGCGTGAGAAATTCCGGGATACTACTCTTCATGGATTCGGAAAATATGGATAAAAGAGGCGCTCGGGCCTCTTGATATATTACTCAACCGTGACACTCTTTGCCAGGTTGCGCGGTTGGTCGATATCATAGCCACGCAAAGCCGCAACAAAGTACGCAAACAACTGAAGTGGCAGGACCGAAAGGATCGGTGTGAACATCTCAATCGTCTTCGGAATGAGTATGACGTCATTCGTCTTGCGCGGGAGGACTTCGTCACCCACCGTCCCAATGGCGAACAATCGGCCACCCCGAGCGAGGATTTCTTCCAGGCCATTCATATTTTTCTCATAGACACTGTCCCGCGGGATGAGCATGATAGCCATCGACGTCCGATCAATCAGCGCGATGGGTCCATGCTTCATCTCGCCGGTCGGATAGCCCTGAGCCGGAACATACGCAATCTCTTTGATCTTGAGCGCTCCTTCGAGCGCATTCGGGAAGCTATATTTTCGCCCGAGATAGAGATAGTGTTCTTGGTGGGCATATTTCTTGGCAAGCTTCTTCATCTGATTCACTTCAGCCAAGACGGCTTCCATCTGTTTCGGAATCTGGGCGAGTGCCTTGGTGATACGCCGGCCGACGAGTGGCGACAGCCCACGCTCCTGACCCAGATAAATCGCGAAGAGCGAGAGGATGGCGAGCTGCGAGGTGAAAGCTTTGGTCGAAGCGACACTCACCTCGGGTCCGGCATGACAATACACGCCCGCGTCCGTCTCTCGCGCGATGGTTGACCCGACGACATTCACGATACCGATGGTCAATGCTCCTTGGGACTTCGCCTCTCGAATTGCCGCGAGTGTATCGGCTGTCTCACCCGATTGAGAGATGGCGATGACGGCTGTCCGCTTATCAACGATTGGCTTGCGGTAACGGAATTCCGAGGCCATCTCGACCTCCGTCGGGATATGCGCCAGTTCCTCAATCAAGTATTCCCCGACGAGGCCAGAATGATACGACGTGCCGCAAGAAACGATGACAATGCGATTGATCTGACACAAACGCTTTTCCACTGACCGGAGCCCGCCAAGCCTGACTCGACCTTCCTTTACCAGAAGCCGCCCACGGAGGGCATCAGCGAAACTCTTCGGCTGTTCAAAAATCTCCTTCAGCATAAAATGGGGATACCCTCCGCGTTCTGCGACTTTCTGGTCCCATTCGAGCGCGATTTCCTCCTTCTCGCGCTTCCGGCTCCCCAACGTCTTTACCACATAGCCGGCGCTATCAATCATCGCTACTTCTCCATCATCGAGATAAACGACTCGCTTTACATCCCCGACCATCGCCGACACATCAGACGCGACAAACATCTCGCCTTTGCCGATACCGAGAACAAGCGGGCTCGACTTGCGGGCCGCCAGCATCATGCCCGGATGCTCGCTCGAAATCGCAACGATGCCATAGGCGCCCCGCAACGCCCTGAGCGTTTTCACGAATGCCTCCTCAAAGGAAGCGCCCTTCATCTCTTCTTCAATCAGGTGAGCGATTGTCTCCGTATCCGTCTCCGAGCGAAAACGATGCCCCTGTTTTTCCAATGTAGCTCGTAATTCACGATAGTTCTCGATGATGCCGTTGTGAACGACCGCGACTCGTCCTTGGCAATCTGCATGAGGGTGGGCATTTTTCTCTGATGGCTTGCCATGTGTCGCCCAACGAGTATGGGCGATACCCATCCCTTCGACTGAAAGCGTGCTGATTTTTGATTCGAGTACAGCAACTTTACCCATCGCCCGAACCGTCCGCACCCGATTGCCTTCGACAAAAGCCACCCCGGCCGAATCATAGCCCCGATATTCAAGACGTCGCAGACCTTCGATGAGAAAATCCTTGACCGGACGCTTACCCGTATAGCCGACGATGCCGCACATAGCGTGGATGATTAGTCAGTAACAACGAAATTGAGAATGCGGCCCGGCACATAGACACATTTCCGCACCTGCTTCCCATCGATACTAGCTTTCACTCTAGGGTCAGCGAGTGCGAGTGCCGTCGCTTCGGCCTCAGTCGCAAGTGTGGCCAGCTCGATCGTACCGCGAACCTTGCCATTCACCTGGACACCGATAACCTTTGTTTCCTCTCGGATTTTTTTCGCATCATACTTGGGCCAAGGCGCGAGAAAAATGGACTTCTTTTCTCCCAATTTCTCCCAGAGCTCTTCGGCGATATGCGGCGCGAACGGGGCGAGGAGAACGAGCACTGACCGATAGCTCATGACCGACAATCTTTTTTCTCTCTCGAACTCATTAACCAAAATCATCAGGGCGCTGATTGCGGTATTGAACTTGAGCTCTGCTACATCGTCAGTCACCTTTTTGATCGTCTTGTGGAGCAATGTTTCGAGGCTCTGGTCGATAGTTTTCGATTCGTCAGTCTGCACTCTCGACTCAAGCTTCCATACTTTCTCAAGAAATCGTCGGAGTCCAACAATGCTCGCCGTATTCCAGGCCTTCATCTCGTCGAGCGGTCCCATGAACATCTCATAGAGACGGAGGCTGTCCGCGCCGAATTCTGCTATCATCTGATCTGGATTGATGACGTTTCCCTTCGATTTCGACATCTTGTTCCCGTCTGGCGCGAGAATCATCCCTTGATGGCGGAGCATCTGGAACGGTTCATCGAACGTAACATACCCATACTGGCGGAGTGCTTTGGTGAAGAAGCGCGCGTAGAGGAGATGAAGCACCGTATGCTCGGCACCGCCCATATAGAAGTCTACCGGGAGGTACTGTTCCAGTTTTTTCTTTGAGGCAAACCGTTTCGTATTCTTCGGGTCGGCATAGCGGAGATAATACCAGCTAGAACAAACAAAGGTGTCCATCGTATCACTCTCACGTCGGGCTTTCTTTCCGCAAGTCGGACACTTCACCTTGTGGAAGCTCTTCGAACGGACAAGCGGCGACTCGCCATCCGGCCGGAAATCCACATCCGTCGGAAGCTTCACGGGAAGGTCTTTCTCAGGTACGGGCTGTGCTCCGCAGTCTTCGCAGTAGATAATCGGGATCGGCGCGCCCCAATAACGCTGGCGCGAGATGAGCCAATCACGAAGCCGATAGTTCACAACTTTCTTGCCAAGTTTTTCTTTCTTGAGCCACTCAACCATCTTCTCGCGCGCTTCAGCCGAAGTCAGTCCGGAAAACTCTTTTGATGCTAGGAGTATGCCGTCAGCTATGAATGGTTTTTCCAGAGCGCCCGTTTCTTTTCCCATAATTACTTCGCGAATCTCGAGCTCATATCTCTTAGCAAAAGCGAAGTCGCGTTCATCATGCGCCGGTACACCCATCACCGCGCCCGTCCCATAGGTACCGAGCACATAGTCGGCAGCGTACACTGGCAGACGCTCACCCGTGAACGGATGCACTACTTCGACACCCATGAGGAGGACACCCGACTTATCTTTGTTCAGCTCAGTCCGTTCGAGATCAGTCTTTTTCTTGGTCGCCATAAGATATTTTTCGACCTCCTTCCAATTCTTGATTCTTGATTCTTGATTCTTGATAAGCGGATGTTCGGGGGCGACGACCACATACGTACAGCCGTACATAGTATCCAGCCGCGTTGTGAAGACTCGGACCTCTTCTTCCGTCTCTGCAACATAGAAAACGACTTCAGCTCCTTCGCTGCGACCAATCCAGTGGCGCTGAGCAGCTTTCGTTGATTCGGGCCAATCAATCGTATCCAAACCAGAAAGTAAACCCGAAACTTTCTTGCCATCCTTCCCTTTGGTCGACTCGATGAAGTCCGTAATCTTGAAGAACCACTGCTCCAAGTCTTTCTGGATGACGATATCACCCGAACGGTCGCACTTCCCGTCAATCACCTGCTCATTGGCGAGCACTGTCTGGCACGACGGACACCAGTTCACCTTCGCTTTCTTCTTATAGGCAAGTCCATTCTTGTAGAGAAAGAGAAACATCCACTGAGTCCATCGGTAGTATTCAGGACTCGACGTATTCAATTCGCGCTCCCAATCATACGACAGTCCAATCGACTTGATCTGGCGGGTAAAATTCCGAATCGATTCTTTTGTTCGTTTGTCCGGATGGATACCAGTCTTGATAGCGAAGTTCTCGGCCGGCAATCCGAACGCATCCCAACCCATTGGATGGAGCACGTCATAACCCTGATAGCGCATGAAACGCGCATAGATATCGGTCGCTGTATAAGCTTCCACATGGCCCGTATGGAGACCGTCGCCCGAAGGATACGGAAACATATCGAGGACGTAATACTTCCCGTTCGCACCCTTCGGCTCTGGGCGGACCTCTTCCCAGGCTTTCTGCCACTTCTTCTCAATCTTTTTCGGATCGTACTTCAGGTCCATAGGTGTACATTAGCTCCCCCACTCTAGCCTAAATAGAGCCTTTTTTCAAGCGAAAAATACCACTCAATTGCGCAACGTCTTGCGACTGATGGAGGGTGTTTTCTTTGGGATAAAAAAACCCGCCACCTGGGCGAGATTTCTTATGTGCGGCTATTACTTCTTCCGAAAGATCCGGTCTGTCACAAAACGACCAAACCGATAGAGAATCCAGAGGAAAAATCCATAAACAATCACTATCGGGAGACCGCTGATAATGAAGGCGACCAAGGCGCTGCCGAGCGCGATACCCCAGCGATAAAGATCCGTCAGCGACTGCTTGACCACATTCCCATCACGCATCTGATTCGTATCGACGACAACCTGAGGATCTTCGGTCACGCTCATCGTGATTGATGCCATCGTGACCTGGCCTTCAAGCATGCGACTTTCAGCCTCCATCTGTTCAATTTCGCTTCTGACCATCGATAACCGGCCTGTCACTTCGATGACATCATTCACCTTGGTCGCTGTATCAAGGAGAGACACGAGTGCGTTTTCTTCAGCTCGCTTGGCATTGAGCCGGGCCATCAAGTCGATGCCCTGGTCAGTCATGTCGCCCGCATTCATATTTTCGCTGACGACGAACGAAGATGCTTTTTTTGCCTCATCCATTGTCACATCAAAGCGATCGGCCGGGACACGGACCAAGAGCCAAGCTGTCTTCACTCCATACACCGGCTGAGAGACATTGGTACTTTCGACATACCCGCCGACATTCTTCACTGTTTCCTGAATCTTGCCAACCATCTGTTGCAAGCTCTGTGTTCGAAGATCAAGTGAGGCGCTCTTGGCAATTTCTCGATCAGCGACTGAAACCGGTGTCGCTACCATCGTCATCGACATGTCGCCCATTTCGGTCGGGGCGTTGCCGAGCTCATTGTGCCGCAACTTGCCCATCCCCAAACCATTGAACATGCCCTGTTGGTCATCCATCATCGGCATCATTTCACCAACATTGGCTATCGGCACCTGATGACGTTTTGGAAGCAATGTGAAAGACTTCGCAAGAAATATTCCGAGTACCGGGGCAAAGAGTACAAACATGAGAAGAAACCCACCGATCCGAACGTGTTTTTTCCACAATGGGCGACGTGCTGCCATACTATTTTTTTTATTTATATATTACGAAAAAAATAAAGAGACATTTCGCCTCTTTATTCTACTCCTGGTTTTCTGAACACGCTAGGGCTGGTACAGATATTTTTGAAACCCACAGCCTCTTTATCACTTTAGTTCCAGAACCTCTGACGGTACTGGCCGCTCTCGTCACATAATTTCAGATTGACATCGGCATTCCTAAATTATCTTGCGGGCATAGCTATGAACTGATACTGATGCTGCCTGAATGACTACGATGTTTCCGCGCGACCTTGATGCGGGCCATCTCTTTCTCGAGCGCCGCCGCGACACGGGCATATTCTTCTTCGCCCATCGCCACCTTCTCTTGCTTGATTGCTTCCGCCCGAGCCCGAGCTGCTTCAGCCCGCTCCATATCGATTTCTTCTGCCCGTTCCGCCGTATCAGCCAGGATCGAAAGCGTATTCGAATCAAACTCGACGAAACCACCTGAAACGACAAGGCTCTCGGTCGATTGATCGCTTTTATGGATGATAATTTCGCCCGATTTCAAGGCGCCAATGTACGGCTCATGCTCAGGTAAAATAGTCACGTCACCATCGGCAATCGGCAGCGTCACCGCCGACGCCATCATTTCGACGACCAAACGCTCCGGTGTTACTAATTTGAGAGTAAGAGAAGTCATGTCTATGCATCTTTCTTGGAAGCTGCCAGCACTTCAGCGATTGTTCCTTTCATATAGAAATCCTGTTCCTGAACTTCGTCGAGTTCACCGGAAAGAATCTTCTCGAAACCATCGATTGTATCCTCGAGCTTCACGTACTGTCCCGGCGTGCCGGTGAACTGCTCGGCAACGAAGAACGGCTGCGAGAGGTATTTCTGAATCTTACGGGCGCGGGAAACCGTCAGTTTGTCTTCTTCGGTCAATTCCTCCATGCCGAGGATCGCGATGATGTCTTGCAGGTCCTTGTAGCGCTGGAGCACTCGCTGCACGCCGCAGGCCGTCTTGTAGTGCCGCTCGCCAACCACCTGCGGGTCGAGGATGTTCGAGCTTGAGTCGAGCGGGTCGACCGCTGGATAGATACCGATTTCGGTGAGCGCACGGTTCAAGACGACCGTTGAGTCGAGATGAGCGAACGTCGTCGCCGGTGCCGGATCGGTCAGGTCGTCAGCTGGCACATACACCGCTTGAACGGATGTGATCGATCCTTTCTTGGTCGAAGTAATTCTTTCTTGCAAACCACCCATCTCTTCGGCCAGCGTTGGCTGGTAACCAACGGCGCTCGGGATACGACCGAGGAGTGCGGATACTTCCGATCCAGCTTGAGTGAAGCGGAAGATATTGTCGATAAAGAGGAGTACGTCTTTGCCTTCACTCTCACGGAAATCTTCGGCCATTGTCAGGGCTGAGAGAGCGACCCGCTGACGGGCGCCTGGCGGCTCATTCATCTGGCCGAAAACGAGTGCCGTCTTGTCCAGCACACCAGAATCTTTCATTTCATGGTAGAGATCATTACCTTCACGGGTCCGCTCACCGACACCAGCAAAGACGGAATACCCGCCGTGCTCCTGAGCGATATTGCGAATCAGCTCCTGAATGACAACGGTCTTGCCGACTCCAGCACCACCAAAGAGACCGACCTTGCCACCCTTCATAAAGGGACAGAAGAGATCAATCGACTTGATACCGGTCTCGAAAACCTCGGCTTTGGTTGATTGCTCCTCGAAAGATGGAGCCGCACGATGAATCGAGCTTTTCTTGGTCGCCGCCACTTCCGGCTTGCCATCGATGACATGACCGAGGACATCAAACATACGGCCGAGGACCTCTTTTCCGACTGGGACACTGATCGGAGCCCCCGTAGCGATGGCAACGACGCCGCGCTTCAAGCCATCGGTCGAATCCATCGCGACCGCCCGGACGCGACCACCGCCCAGGTGCTGATGGACTTCCGCGACGATACTCCCGCTGCCTGTTCCGACCTCGAGCGCATCATAAATTTTCGGCAACTTCATGCCGTCCGCAAATTCGACGTCGATGACCGGCCCGATGATCTGGATGACTTTTCCCTGGTTATTCATACGAGTTTCATTATTTGAAAATTATCCCTGCACCGCTGCCATGCCCGCGGAAAGCTCGGCAATCTCCTGTGTGATCTTTCCTTGGCGGAGTTGGTTGTAGGCAAGCGTCAGATCATCGGTCATTTCCCCCGCGGCATCGGTCGCGTTCCGCATGGCGACCATCCGCGCGGCTTCCTGCGAAGCATTCGACTCCAGGACAGCATGGTACAGCTCAGCTTCGATCAGGCGCGGGATGAGTGTCTCGAGCACTGTCTCCGGCGAGGGTTCGATGAGAAACTCTCCGCCGATTGCACCATTCGTTTCGAGACCAATCTCGTCCAACATTTTCTTGGCGTCTTTCTCGGTCACCGGTAGAAGTGCCCGAACCTTCACCTTCTGTACCAGAGCTGAAACATAATCGGTATACACCATAACAATCCGGTCCACGCGACCAGAAAGAAACTCATCGAGAATGACACGAGTCACCGGTTGCATATCCGTCACGCGTGGATAATCGAAAACGTCAGGAAAAGACGCGATGATATTACCGTGCATGCGATGGATAGCTTGATCCCCCTTCTTCCCCAAAGTGATGAAAGAGGCTTCGCGTCCCTTGTCCTCAGCCCTCGCTTCACACAACTTTTTTAGGACCTGCGTATTGAACGAGCCGCACAGACCACGATTGGAGGTAATGACAACGTACAGCTCACGTACCACTGGACGCTCGAGCAGAAGCGGATGTTTTTCGAATTTGACGGCGGCCGTCACACGATGCAAAACGGACAGCACCGACTGGGCATAGGGCCGGATAGCGAGTACTCGTTCGACAGCCCGCCGCATCTTCACAGCCGAAATCATCTCCATCGCGCGAGTGATTTTTCCCGTGGTCTTTACTCCCTTGATACGTCTTCGGATGTCCTTCCCGCTGGGCATAGCATTTAGGCGACGAAGCCTTTCTTGAATGAAACGATATAATCTTTGAGGATTGGCTCGACGGTCTCGGTCAGTGCTTTCTCGGTCCGGATTGCATCAAGCACCGCTTTGCCGTCCGTCTCGAGCGATATGAGAAGTTCGCTCTCGAAACGAGAAATCGCGTCTACCGCCACGTCATCGAGATGCCCGCGGGAAAGGGCGTAGAGAATGGCTACTTCTTTCTCAATGGGCACCGGAGCATACTGCGGCTGTTTCAGGACTTCAACCGCTCGACGGCCGCGCTCAATCGCGCTCTTTGTCTTCTCATCGAGATCTGATCCGAACTGAGCGAACGCTTCGAGCTCGCGGAACTGGGCGAGGTCAAGACGGAGTGTTCCCGCCACCTGTTTCATCGCTTTGATCTGCGCAGCGGAACCAACACGCGAGACCGAGATACCAACATTCAGAGCCGGACGAATGCCCTTGAAGAAAAGATCACTTTCGAGATAAATCTGTCCGTCCGTAATCGATATGACGTTTGTCGGGATATAAGCCGAAACATCACCGGCCTGAGTCTCAATGATAGGAAGTGCCGTGATCGAACCACCACCATTCTCCGCATTCAACTTGGCGCTCCGTTCCAAAAGGCGCGAGTGCACATAGAAGACATCACCCGGGTACGCCTCGCGGCCTGGCGGACGGCGGAGAATGAGCGAGATCTGACGGTAGGCAACCGCGTGCTTGGATAAATCATCGTACACGACGAGCACATCTTTGCCCTGGTCCATAAAGTATTCACCCATCGCCGTGGCCGCATATGGGGCAATATAGGAAAGTGCCGCCGATTCAGAAACACCAGCAACGACGATCGTCGTATAGTCCATCGCGCCAGCCTTGTCGAGCTCGGCTTTAATTCGGGCGACCTTGGATTCCTTCTGGCCAATCGCGACGTAGATGCAGAGCACACCCTGCCCCTTCTGATTAATAATCGTATCAATCGCGACAGCTGTCTTGCCGGTTTGACGATCACCAATGATGAGCTCACGCTGGCCGCGACCAACCGGGATGAGCGCATCGATTGCCTTGATGCCGGTCTGGAGCGGCTGATGGACCGACTGACGGGTGATGACGCCGGGAGCAATCTTCTCTACCGGATAGTATTTTTCGGTCTTGATCTCGCCCTTACCATCAATCGCCTTGCCGAGCGCGCTGACCACGCGGCCAATCACCGCTTCGCCGACCGGGACAGAAAGGATACGGCCCGTTGCCTTCACCTTCATCCCTTCGGAGATATCGCCGAGCTCACTCATCACCATGACGCCGACTTCACTTTCCTCGAGATTGAGGGCGACACCGAGAGCACCGTTTTCAAACTCCACCATTTCCGAAGCCATTACTTCGGAGAGTCCGGCGACGCGTGCCACGCCATCGCCGACCTCGAGGACGGTGCCGATTGCCTCACGCTCCACCGCATGATGGAATTGCGAGAGTTCTTTTTTCAGTTCTTCGATGAGAGGATTGGACATAGGCCTACGGGTCACAATGATTTATGGAGTTCTCGGAGAGCACGGGAAACTGACTGATCATAGCAGGTATCCGCCGTCTCAATCCGGATACCGCCGATGAGGCTTGAGTCTTCACGGAACTCAAGTGCTGCTTTCCAGTCCGATTTCCCCAAAAATGCTGTCGCTTGCTTTTCTATCTCGGAGCGTTCAGCTGCCTCAAGGACTCGAGCACTCGTCACGAGGACGGAAAGCGTCCTGGATTCTTGTTCTACATACAAGGAGAGTGATCGCTCGACTTTTCCGAGTCGGCGACTCATTCGCTTGCGTCGGAGAAGCTCTATGACAGATCGGGCAATTTCGCTCCCCTTGAGCGATCCCTCTTTCGCTAGCTCACCAGCTGCTCGAACCAGTTGTGCTTCCGCGATACGCATACTTTGATTAGTCAGTTTGCCGGAGCGCCGCCTGGACGATTGTCGCATCGACTTTCGCATTGACCGCCTGACCGAGGACTCGGCCGGTCGCCGTTATGACAAGCTCAGAGAGTTCGGCCTTGGCCTCGCGGATAAGGCGAGCTTTCTCCTCAGCCAGGTGCATATCCGCATCGGCAATCATCCGGTCAATTTTCCCCTTCGTTTCTTCGAGCATCCGGACATCACGTTCCTTCGCGCTCGCTTCTGCCGAGAGGAGAATATCACGGGCTTCTTCGCGGGCCGCCGCCACTAACTTCTTCTCTTCTTCGACGCTCGAGACGAGCTTCTCCTGCGAGAGCTCCGCATCTTTCAATCCCTGTTCGATCTTTTTTGTCCGCGCTTCAAGCGCTTTCAGAATTGGCTGGTACGCATAACGCTTGAGCACCCAGAGAAGCACGACAAAATTCACCGCTTGCGCGATGAGAAGTTTCCAATCGATGCCGAGCTTGGCGAAGACTTCCATGAGAGAACTACACGAGAAAAATTACTAGCTGAAAAGAATCATGAGAGCGATAACCAGGGCGTAGATAGCTACGGCCTCTGTAACGGCGATCGCGAGGATCATCGTGGTCTGTACCTTCGGCTGTGCTTCCGGATTGCGGCCGATTGCTTCGAGGGCCTTCGACGCGAGGATACCGAGACCAATACCAGGGCCGAGCGCGCCGAGTCCCATAGCGAGTGCCGCGCCGATCATTTTTGCTGCTTCTAATTCCATACGCTTCACTTAACAACTTACGATTTATTAGCCTAAAACATAAAACAAAGCGCCTCTAGTGTACCCCAAAATCGGTGGATTGTCTAATGTTCCTATTTTATTAGTGTTCTGGCGGAATCGTCGCCATCTTCAGGAAGACGAGTGTGAGCATGGCAAACACAACCGCCTGGATGAAGCCAACGAAGATTTCAAGAAAGAGAAACGGGAGCGGGAGAAAATACGGGACCAGGTGGAGCATCACTGTGAGGAGTACCTCACCCGCGAAGACATTTCCGAAGAGACGAAACGTGAAAGAAATTGTCTTTCCCACCTCGGATACAAGCTCGAGAATACCGACCGCAGTCCCGATGCCATAAGGCTTATGGAAGGGACTCACGAAGAACTTCTTCCCGTACTTCACGATACCCATCGCAGCGATACCAGTGAATTGAATTGCGAGCACGACAATAAGTGAGAGCGCGAGGGTAAAGTTCAGATCAGCTGACGTGCTCCGGAGAAATGGGATGATCGTGTGGTGACCACTGTGCTCCCCGTAGATACCGACTGTTCCGAGACCTGGGAGGAGCCCAGCCCAATTAGATACGAGAACGAACAAGAATATAGTCGCAATGAGCGGGAAGAATTGGAGCGTCTGTTTACGATCCTGTGTCACCGACTGCACCAATTCAAGGAGCGACTCGACAATGATTTCAAGGACATTCTGGGCGCCACGCGGCACTTCCTGCCACTGTTCAACAATGCGGCGTGTAACGAGCATGAGCGCGCCAGAGACGATCGCACCGATGAGAAAAGCGTTCGTCACCGGGAAGGTACCGAACGAAAATAGCTTTTCAGCAGCGATTGAAATTTCCATAAAAAACAAACAAAAAAGGCGCTTTTAGGCGCCCCTATTGTAGCTGCCAAATCGAATAAGGTCAAACCGCCAAAACACTCGTTACTGAATCGTCCGATCGTAGGGACCAAATTTCGTCTCGAATGCCGAGCGTGAACGCTCGAAAAGCTGCAATTTCGAATCATACATCTGTCGAAGTGGCTCGAGCTCTTTCTGAACCGCGACAATCTTCGCCAATATTTCAGTCTTCTCGGTCTCGTCTACGCCATCCTCCTTGAGCCTGGCATACAGTGCTGCTTCTTCACCATCATCTGCGGCAGCAAGTTTTTCTTCCGCAGCAGCAAGTTGGGACTTGAAACGATCGAGCATTGCCTTAGCTGCATCAGACTCCGAACGAAA
>JBATNS010000091.1:0-8234 GCA_049290475.1 Candidatus Moraniibacteriota bacterium
CCTCTCCGAACTCTCGGGTCTCGACTTCACGAGCGCGTTCCCGATTCTCTTCCTGCATGTCATCAACCTCCTCTCAGTACTCATCGTTGTTGCGCTTGCATTCCGTGTTGCCCAGCCGTTCGGAAAAGACATCCGACCCGAATACGTCGCGCTGTTTGCTCTCCTCATTCTCGGTCCCCTCTTCGCCCTCGCCTCGCCCCAGGCTAAATTCGTGACTGGTGGCGTCGTGGGCAATATCTTTGGCAATCTCTTCATCCCCGCCGTACTACTCCTCTTCTACCGCGGGCTTCATGAGCGGCGTTCGGTCTTCATCGCGATTGGGCTCTTCTTCGCGTTCATCCTCGCCTACACTCATCACCTGTCGACCCTCGTCCTGGCGTTCATCCTCACCGGCACCCTCGCTATCACGGTGCTCGGCCTCATGATCGGGAAGCAGAACTTCATCCGCGACTGGGTGCGCCTCGCTCTCTCACCGATGGTGCTGTCATTCCTCATTGTCGCGGGAGGCTTCATGGCGCTCGTCGCGCTCCCGACTTATCTCGACACGGCCGCGATCGATTCCGCCATCGGCACTCCGACGAAAACAACGCGCACCGGACTGTCATTCCTCCAGGTCTCCAACTCCATCGGCATGGGCAAAGTCGCGCTCGGAGTCTTTGGCCTCGCTATCGCCGCTTTCGCGCTCCGCCGCCGGCCAATAGAAAGCAGCTTTGCCCTCGGCTGGGGCGGCATACTCCTCATCATGGCCATGTACCCGCATCTCCTCCTCCTCGACATCCCATCGAGCCGGATCGGCAGCTACCTCGCCTATCCGATCGCCCTCGCGGCGGCTTTCGACCTGGCCTGGCTCACGAGTATGCTCTGGCAGCTTGCGACACTCCCCGTATTCTTCCGAACACTCACACTCACAGCCGTCGCCGTCTTCCTCGTTGGTTCCGGCTCATTCGACAATGCGAGTTCGCTCACCTTCAAGGATCGCTCCAAGGAGCTCGTCCAGACCTTTGCTGCGACCGAGTACCTGGCCAATCATGCCGATGGCGAGATGATACTGAAGGACCACAACTACCTCTCCGCCGACGCGTGGATGAAGCTGTTCTTCCATCGCGATTACGGCTACCCACTCTCGCGTGGACTCTTCGGCCGCTACGAAGAGGGAGGAAACCGCCGTGAGCGCTGCACCCTCGCCATGATCTCGACCCCAAATACGGCTTTCGGCGAGGAATGCTATCGCACGACGGACGTCCGCTATCTCGTCGTGAACCCCATCTACGACCACGCCCAGTTCGAGAAGTCCGATTCGTTTTCCAAGCTCTATACCAGTCAAACCGCTGCAATCTACCAGCGATGAACACGTACATCGTACTTATTCGCGGCATCAATGTCGGCGGCAAAAACAAAATGCCAATGTCAAAATTAAAAGCCGTACTCGAGGAACAAGGATTCTCTGACGTTTCAACATACATCGCTAGTGGCAATGTGATTTTGAAATCAAAAATACGATCCACCGAGATACGGGACACAATTGAAAAAGTACTTCCAAAAAACTTTGATCTCGATAACAAACTCCTCAAGGTACTCGTACTCACTCGCAAGCAGCTCCAGTCCATCATTCATAACAAGCCACGAGGCTTCGGCGAGCAACCTGATAAGTACCATTGCGACGCGATTTTCCTCATCGGTATTCGTGCAGAAAAAACTATTGGTCTATTTAGCCCACGCGAGGGTATTGATAAAATCTGGCCGGGCGATGGAGTGATTTATTCACAGCGTCTCAGTGCCTTACGGACGAAAAGCCGCCTCAACAAGATCATGAGTACCCCGGAGTACCAGCTTATGACGATTCGCAACTGGAATACCACCCTGAAACTACTGGAATTAAGCCGTCCACAATAATGTATTAATTTTCAAATATTACCCTCTTTTTTCGGCTTTAATAAGCCTCGTTTTATAGTTGACGGATAGCATAATGTGTGCTATTCTATGCAGTCCGACGAATTCCTCGTCGACATCAACCCCAACTGGAGGTTTTCATGTTCAAGTTCCTTTCCATCGCTACCCTCACTCTGCTGTCCGCCACTGCCATGGCACAACACGTCGAAAAGATGGTCATCAACAAGGACGGCGAGATTCTGATCATCGAGTCGCGCGACAACAACACGGCTTTCCCTGCCGTGGTCGCCGCCATCGAGAAGGCCGGTTACGCCCGTCGCCAAACGGTGGACATGGCACCCGGGACCAAGATGGATACCTGGTGCAAGGTGGACGTCTACATGGCGCGCCAGATCATCGGCGAGTGCTATACACCGCGGATGGGTCACGGCGTTTCCGTGCGTGACCACCTCGAGTGGTCGCAACACAGCTTCAAGGGCGACTACTCCGGTGTGCCGACCATGATCGCCAAGATCCGCGACGAACAACGCCGGGCCAGCACCACCCTCGGCATCAAGTAGCCCCACGCTACGGCTGTCTCAACCGAGACTACGAACGACCCGCCACAGAGGTCGTTTTTTTTCTTTTCTCTAAAAAGTAATTTTTTTGAATCCTCGCTCTATCGCTTCGCGGTCGAGGTTTTGGCCGATGATGACGATGACTGATTCGCGCTTTTCGTTCTCTTTCCACTCGCGGTCGGGGGTGACTGTATAGAGCGCGTGGACGCCCTGCAGGACAGCACGTTTCCCTTTCCATTCATCGGAATAAATAATACCTTTGTAGCGAAGCAGGTCCGGCCCCAGACTATTCTGAAGCTCCCCAATCCAACCATAGAGCCGGTCGATAGGAATCAGCTTTTCGGTCCGGAGGACGATACTCGAAATGCCATGGGTATGATTGGTGTGGTCATGGTCGTCATGCTCATGTAAATCGGGAGCATGACCTGATTCCGGCGCCGCAAAGAATCGCCGCTCGCGGAAGAGCTCACTATTTGGCACCACTCCTTCGTCGCCCCGGATAATCGGCACCGCCCGGTTAATGGCATGAATCTTCGATTCAATCTCAGGTATCAGGATTTTTCGAGCTTCGACCGGAATGAGGTCAGTCTTGGACAGGATGACGAGGTCGGCGAGCGCGATCTGTTCCGCTGCTACCGGCAGGTACCCAAGCTGGCGTTCGATATGGACGGCATCGACGACTGTGACGATGGCAGATATCTCATACGCCGCCATGAGGATATCGTCTGTCATAAATGTCTGGACGAGCGGAATGGGGTCAGCCAAGCCGGTGGTCTCGATCACTATACGGTCGAACTCGAGTTTGGCAGCGCCTTCCATTTCAAGCCGTCGCTTGAGGAGGTCGGTCAGCGTCTCGACCAGATCGTTTCGAACCGTGCAGCAGATGCAACCATTGTCGAGCGTGACCAGGTTTTCTTCGCCGCTCGCCACGAGCGCGCCGTCGATATCGGCTGCGCCGAACTCATTCACGATGACCGCAATTTTTTCCCCGCTATTCGTCCGGAGGATCTGGTTCAGCAAGGTCGTCTTCCCTGCACCAAGAAAACCGGTCAATATGGTGACGGGTATCTTCTTCCAGGGACGGGATTCGGGGGTGTTTTCAGTCATAGGTATTGCATCCCACATGATAGAGAGCGGACCTCTCTCCGTCAATGATTTCTCCTGGAAAATTCATGGTTGAACCGCTATACTGAGAGGGTATCCTATGACTGAAAAACTCCTCGCGGCTAGTCTTTTTGTTCTCTTTGCGCTCTCGGCAGCGTACCTGTTTTCGGTGAACGAGCGCGGACTCGACCCAGACCAGGGGAAAAACTGGTGGAGCATCGCCTTCGCTGCGCCAGGAACAGAAACGGACCTGGCGTTTACTGTCTCCAATCACACAGCGACCAACCGCTTCGTCTATACCATCTCCGCGGAAGGGAAGATTATCGCCGAAGGCGAATTATCGGTCGAACCGGGTACCAACATGACGCATGTCCCCACAATCAATTTCATGCCCCAGTCCGGGCGCATCACGATTACCGTCACGCACGACGCAAAAGAGGAAACCATCTATCGTTCACTATGAAGAAAGTCCTCCTTGCGACGCGGCCGATTCAGCCACCTTGGGATGAGGCCTCCAAGAACTTCGCTTACTTCCTCGGCAAGACTGTTGCCGGTCATGAGCTGACCCTCCTCGGGACGCGTGGTGCTTCGCTCCCCGAACTCCCGAAAACTGCCCATCTCGCCCCGGTTTATCGCTCGGCCCATTTTGGACTCGGTGAGAAAGCCGACCTCTTGAAGTACCTACGCACGCACCGAGGCGCCTTTGATGTCACCCATTATCTCTTCACTCCGACCCGACTGAATATTGGTGTCATCCGTGCGCTCGCCCAACCAACCGCGGGTAAAACGATACAGACCGTCGCGACACTCCGCACCGACCTGTATTCCCCGAAGACTCTCCGGGACATCCTCTTCGCCGACCGTATCACCGTCTACACTGATGCGACCAAGCAAAAACTCAATGACCTCGGTCTTACTAATGTTGAGCGCATTTATCCCGGTATCGACCTGGACTGCTATCAGCCTCGAGCAAAGAGTCAGTCTGTCCTCGACACATACCACCTCTCCCCTGATGATTTCCTCGTCGTCTATCCGGGTGAATACACCCGCCTCGGAGCGACTGACTATCTTGTCGAGACGCTTATTTGCCACTTCACCGGTGCGCTCGCTGATCCATTTGTCTTCCTCTTTGCTTGCCGGATCAAGAACGAGGCCGACCGAGTGAAGCGTGAAGAGGTGCGCGAACGCTTCCAGGAAGCGGGCTGTCTGGACCGGATTCGCTTCGACGAGGGCGACGCGACGAGCGATATGGCGACCGTCTACAATACCGCTGACGTTGTGGCTTTCCCAGTCGGCGACCTCCGGGGGAAATTCGACGTGCCGCTCATTATCATCGAGGCCTATGCCTCCGGCAAGCCCGTCATCCTTTCAGATCTCCCCGCTTTCGGAGAATTTTCAAATGACCAGATTTCTGCTACTATTCCCCGGCTCGACGGCACGGCGCTCATCGATAAAATCCTTTATCTAAAGCATAATACGGAGCATTCGGAGAGTCTTGGGAGAAACGCCCGAGTCTTCGCCCTGACCCATTTCGACCTCCGAGAAACGGCCCGCCGCTACGGTGAACTCTACGCTTCCCTCTAACTTCTTTCTCTTTCCTTTATGTACGAAGCAAACATCAAAAAAGTCGGCAGCCTGAAGCAAGAGATGAAGACGGACCAGATGAAAGTCCCCGTCATCTTCCATGTCGGCGACGATCTGATGCCAAGCGATGCGACCCTAGAGCAGCTCGAAAGTGTCGCGAGTAATGACACAGTATTCCATCACATTGCTGCAATGGCCGATGTCCACTCGAAGCCGGGCCGCAAGAATGCGACCGGCACGACGGTAACATCCGAGCATCATATCCTCCCTCAGGTCAACGATTCAGATCCGGCCTGCGGCATGCGACTGGTGAAGACGAATCTGACCGAAGACAATATCACGCCCGAAGAACTCGATGTTCTCTTCAAAGCACTCGTCGAGACCGTCCCGACCAAGAAATTCGTCGGCACCCGTGTCTCCTTCAATACGGTCGTTGATATCTGCCGCGGCGGCATCCGCCCGCTCATCGCCGCGCTCGGTATCAAGACGAAAAACGAAGAGACACATTGCATCGAGAGTGGCAACTTCTTTCCCACGGAAGTCTCACGCCAAAGTGTCTTCAATGTCATCCCGAAGCTTTTCCTCTGGTTCGCGACGTTCCGGCTCGGCATCCTGGGTGCTGCTGGCAACCACTTCCTCGACTTGATGAAAGTAACTGGCATCGAGGATGAAGAAACGGCCAAGAAGTTCGGACTCAGAAACGGCCAGTACGTCTTCATGGTGCACTGCGGCTCGGGTATCTTGGGACAATACACGATGTACATGTATACCGCGAAAAAGCGCGAGCACCTGTCACAGGCAATCATGGTCGAGCTCGGCAAGCTCCTGTTCCGATCGCCCCTGAAACCGGTCTACAATCGCATCGCGAAGAAAATCAAAGAGTACCAGGAGAGCAGCAAAGAGGAACTCTTCACCTACGATGGCCACGGGCCGGAAGGTGAGATGTACATGGCAGCGCGTAATGCCTGCTCGAACTTCGCCCATGCCAATCGCGCGGTGATCACCCACAATGTGAGCGAGACGATAAAGCGAGTCCTCGGCCGTGACCCGGAGCTCGAGCTCCTCTACGATATGCCACATATCCTCGTCTCGGAAGAAGAGCACTACGGGAAGTCCGTCTGGGTCCATCGGAATGGCACCAGCCGCGCCTACGGTCCGGCCCGGATGAATCATCACCCGCTCTTTAAAGTTACCGGCGAGCCTGCCTTCATCCCGAGTTCGATGTCGACCGAAGCGTTTCTCTGCGTCGGCATGGATGGGAATGAATCGAGCTTCTACTCCTGCAATCACGGTGCAGGCAAGGCCAAGGCAAAATCCGACGCGGTGGTCCCCGAAGACAAGACCGCGCTCCACGAGAAGCTCGCCACTCGTGGCGTCCGGCTCTACAAAGGGAAGTCAAGCAAAGTCATCGAGCAAGATAGCGCACACTACAAGCGCATCAATGATATCATCGCGACCGTCACCGAGAACCAGGTCGTGAAGCCCGTCGCGCGGCTCATGCCGGTTTCGATCATCATGTACTAACTCGCGCCACATTTTGGCGGTTGTGCAGTATCTTCCCGTGGTATGAAAATCATCACTTTCAGCGGCATCGATGGGTCGGGGAAATCAACCCAGCTCGCCCGACTCCGTTCCCGCCTCGAGGCCGAAGGGAAGCGAGTCGCCTACTTCCACGCGGTCGCCTATAGCTTGCCTCAGGCCGCCAAAAGTCTCTTCCAGCGCCGCTCGAATACTCCCGGAACCGCCAAGGCCGTGACCAGGAGCTCGAGTCTCGGTGTGTGGCTTCGCCAGGGCGTACTGCTCTTTGATCTCTTCCGTTTCCATCGCTATCTGAAAGATCTCGAACATGAGGGCGTCGAGTGTCTCCTCTCGGACCGCTACTTCTACGACAGTCTCGTGAACATTGCCTATCTTGACGGTACTCCGCTTGATACGCCCTATGCCCGCTTTGCCGCGCGACGCATACCGAAACCGATGCGGGCTTTCTTTCTCTCCGTCTCTCCAGACACGGTCATGGCCAGAGAACGTGCACCCGAGCAAGGCCTTCAGTATCTCCGTGACAAGCACCAGCTCTTCACCGAAGCTGGGACGCTCTGGAATTTCATCGTGATTGATGCCGGACAAGATCCAGACACGGTCACACGCACAATACATACTCACCTATGAAACATTTTTCCCGCTCACTCGTCTGGCTCACGACTTCCGAGATCACTTTCAACGTAGCTGCGTATATCGTCCACTCAGTTGTCGGACGCATCCTCGGTCCCGCTGACTACGGTCGCTATGGGCTCGTCGTCACCTTTACGACGATGATCATTGTCCTCATCGGCAATGGTATTCCGACGGCGATGTCCAAGTACCTGAGCGAGGTCCTTGAGACCAACCCTGAGCGAATTGAGGCGATCAAACGGAAAACCGCCATTCTCCAGACGCTTATCATCGGCGCCGTAACGGTCATTTTTTTCCTCACCGCTCCGCTCATAGCAGCACTCCTCCAGGATCCTTCTCTCACACGACCCTTCCAGCTCTCCTCACTGGTGATCCCAGCGTTTGCCGCAGCATCGTTCTATCACTACTACCTCATCGGTCTCCACCTCTTCCGACTCCAGGCGATCGTAAAGATTATTCGCTCGTTTGCTCGAGTTGGGTGCATCGCCCTCGCCGCCATCTACTTCGGCCTCGATGGTGCGGTCGCTGGTTATATACTCGCGCCACTCCTCACGTTCATCGCGGTGATCCTCATCGATGAGCTCTACATCAAGCGCCACCTCCGCCTCGGCGAACGCACCATCGGAACGGAGTTCGATTTTCCAGCCAAGACGCTCCTCAACTACGCCGGCCCACTCACGCTGTTTCTCATCTTCTACGAACTGATTCTCACCCTCGATCTCTATTTCGTGAAAGGCCTCCTCCAGGATGATCATCTGACGGGGCTCTACAACGCTGCAATCACGGTTGGCCGCATCCCGTACTATCTCTTTGCGGCTCTGGCGATGATCATGCTCCCAGCGATTTCCAAGACAACTGCCGAGCGCAATGACACTGAGACGACATCGCTCGTCGAACGCTCGCTCCGCCTTCTCGCGCTTATCCTGTTTC
>JBATNS010000092.1:0-15369 GCA_049290475.1 Candidatus Moraniibacteriota bacterium
GACAGGTACAGACAGAGTATCCGGTATTGTTTGAAATAAAAATGAAGGGCGACACAAGTGAAAAATGCCAAATAACCAATCCAACTGGGAAAAATCCACCGGAAGTAGTCGGCGTAAATGTTTCGCCAGCCCGGAAGATCAATAGTTGCCAGGCTGACTCCTGGCAATTCAGTCTTTGCTAAGGCATTCGTTGCGGCGGCCGCGGACTCCTCGCGATCCATTATTTTTGTCGCAAATGCTCCTGGTCCGTACGGATTGCCGTATGAATTGAGAGTGAAGTACATTGATACGGGAATATACGTAATCATGCTGATGGCGATTACGTAGACTATTTTCTTGAATAACAGGAGATCAATGTTTTTTTTGAGGAATACATAAAAAACGAAGTAAGCGAGCAGTATGAAAAGCAAGTACAGGCCCAGCATGTGAGTGAAAATCGAAAGTGGCGCAAGTATGGCAAGCCAGATTTTCCAACGCTGATTTTCTGCGTCGAGGATAATGCTGAGAATTAGTATAAACAGGAGAAACGAGAAGAAGCTTGGAACAACCCAGAAAAAACCGTGATAAGAGCCCGAGCCGTTATACAATCCGAGAATAATGATAAGAAATGCTGCAAGTTTTTTATCGACACCGGTGAGTTTTGATGTGAATAAGGCTAGGGTAGCAGCGAGGAGCATGGTTCCGATATAGAAACTGAAGAGATATGTTTCAACTACATCAAGCCCAAAAATCTTACCAAAAATCCCTAGGAACAGCCGGTAACTGAGATGGTCTACGCCAGTGTAAGTATTGAATGATATCGCTCGATCAGGGCAGGAAAGTAAATTGCTGCAATTCAGCGTTGCATCAATATGTAAGAGATAGACGGAGGAATCGCTTGGAATAGGTGGAGTTAAGCGTCCTTCCCAGAGTGTGCTGATAAGAAAAAATTTCCAGGCAACGAAAAAAAAGACGGCAACCAGTATCCAGGCATTATTTTTTACAAATATTTTCAGGGCCGTAATATTCGGAAGCATTACCGTTATTTTTTGTGGAGTGCAGAGAAGATCTCAAGGTATTGATCGGTGGCATGATGCCAAGAGAACTTACTTTGCACTTTGGAAAATGCGGCCTGAGAAATGCTGGTTTGGAGTCCTGGGGTATCAAGGAGAAGTGATATTTTTTCAGCGATAACTTTTGGCTGTCGCGGCGGTATGAGGAACCCATCATTATTTCCGGAGATAACTTCAGATGTACCACCAACATTGGTGGCGATGATCGCTTTCTGACAAAGAGCAGCCTCAGCAACGGATGTGGGAAGTCCTTCGGTGTAGCTCGGGTTGACGACAATATGAGCGGTTTTCAAAATACTAATTGCTTTTTCAAACGGTAGGTTGCCAAAAAAAATAACCTGATTAGAAAGATTATGTTCCTCGACCATTTTTTTAAGGCGTGATTCTTCTGCACCACCACCGATGATAAACGTAACGATATCGTTTCGTTGCAGCAAGGAAAGAGCGAGGATGAGGTCGTGTACACCTTTTCCATCAATGAGTCGTCCAATAAAAGCGATGATATTCTTATCGGAATATTGCTCTATGAGATCTTGACGGGGAGCACATTTTTCAATGGCTTCGATATTAGTACCACGATAGATGACCGAAATATCGAGTCTACTGGAAAGTCTAGAGACAAAACGTGCTGATGCTTGTGAGTTGGCGACAATCCCATCAGCATATCTGAGTACGAGGCGGCCGAATATCCAGTCATAGATTTTCCCAAGAGCTGTCTTGATTTGTCCATTGAATTGCGCAAAATCAGATCCATGCTCGATATGAAGGAGCCGGACGTTTTTTCGGTAGCTGTAGCAGAGAGCCATGAGCGAAGAGAAGAAAAAACGAGTACGTGAAATGACAATGTCATATTTATCATCGGATAGTGCGTGCCATTGTCGCCAAAAGTCTGTATTCCAGAATTTTGGTACAGGATAGTTATGTATCGGTTCGAAGGCGGGAAAACGGAGGATGGTAATATTGCCTTCGGTTTCACGGACCGGAGCGGATTCTGGTAGCTGCGGCGTGAAAACCAGAATGCTCTTAACGGATGGCGCGATATGGCGATTGAATTCGAGCGCGTGTGTTTCGAGTCCGCCGATATGTGGCGGATAGAAGGGGCAGAAAATGAGGAGTTTCATACGGTCAAACAGTCTCGGGGAGGATTTGGTTTAATGAAAACTACCCCTTATTTTACAGGAAACAAGGGGTTAAGACTATTGTGGATACCCATACTGAAAGTATTACTTTTCTGGAGCCACGATATCTCTCAGGGCATCCTCGCGCGTAAATAATGTCACCTGCTGCTCGAGCCGCTCGATGGCGGAGAGGAGCTTGAAGATCATGAGGAAGACCAAGATGAAGCCAGTCAGGATGACAGCGTTGATATTGCCCTGGATACCGATGAGTTCGGCTAGGGTATTGCTGAAATTTGGGAAGAGAACGATGAAGGCCATACCACCCCAGACCACGATCCGGACGCCAAGCTTTAGGATGGTCTGATGGTTCTTGCCCTTCATGTAGTCACTCACACCCTGATAGAGCATGAAGGCAGCAAGGATGAGGATGACGACCTGGTAGAACTGAAGCGAGCTGAAGTTCATATGCCTACTGTTAAGAAATAAGGTTCCACACAATCTTATAGAACGTCTTCAAACCATTGATGAATCCCTGTTTTTGGATCTTGCCCATCGAGTATTCGGTATAGCGCACCTCGATTGGTACTTCTTGGTATTTTAACTTATACAGGTAGATCTCCCGAATGACCTCGCTGTCGTACTCGTAGCGGTCGGTTTTGGTGTTGATGAGCTCGGAAGCATGTCGCGAATAAGCCCGGAATCCTGATTGACTGTCCGAGACCCAGAGACCGTAGAAGTACCAGGTGATGGCATTGCCGATCCAGTTCGCGAGGACCTTGTACCAGGGCATACCGCGTGGGTCTTTCAACCGGGTCCCAAGGACGACATCGCAGTGATTTTTCTCTATGGGTTCGATCAAACGGGCGATATCGGCCGGATTATGCTGGCCATCAGAATCCATGGTGACGATTGTTTCGGCACCGAGGAGTTTGGCAGCCTCGATGCCGGTCTTGGTCGCGGCGCCTTTGCCACGGTTCAACCGATGGCGGAGGGCGACGACGCCAGGAACCGCCTTCGCTTTTTCATAGGTCTGATCCTTAGAACCATCATCGACGACGATGATATTGGTGTAGCCGGACGCTCGGATTTCTTCGAGAGTCTCGCGAATGACTTTCTCTTCATTGTAGGCGGGGAGGACAATCCACATAGGTATGTTCTGGAGTTCAGTTGGTTTCAGTCGTCATCGGGCCTAGTCGCTGCCAGTCTGTTTCTGAGAAATCTTCGAGAGTTGGTCGTAACGGCCGAGGGATTCGTTCCAACGGATTTTCAGGAGGCTGCCGAACATGTTGAGTGAGTCGCTCAGGAGCCGGACATTGGTGTTGCGGGCATCTTTTTGGATCCGGACCGGGAGAATGGCGACGCGCAGGTTCATCCGCCGGGCAAGGAAGAGCAGCTCGGCATCGAAAGCGAAACGTTCGATGGTGAGCGCCTGGAAGAGCGGCTGCAACCGTTCCCGTCGGAACAGCTTGAAGCCGCATTGGGTGTCAGAGAACTCGAAATTTCCGAGGAGTAGTATCTGTAGGAGATGAAAGATGCGAGCAGTCAACACGCGATGGAAAGGCGTCGGTTCTTCGAAGACCGTCCCGGGGACGAGGCGTGAGGCGATCGCCATATCGGCACGTTCAATGGCGAGAAGGAAATCATCGAGTTCGCTGATGGAGATGGTGAGGTCGGCATCGATCATGAGGACAAATTCGTGCCGGGCGGCGAGGAACCCGGTCCGGACGGCCGCACCTTTGCCACGATTTGTTGGGAAAGCAATGTGCTGGAGCGGGATATCACTTCGTTCCTTCTTCAATCGCTCTACCTCAGCCGGTGTACCGTCGGGACTGCCATCGGTGACGACGATGATCTCATGCTGTTCAAAGCGTGTCCGAAGAAACTCATAAATCGTGAGGACACTCGAAGCGATAACCTCGTGTTCTTTGTAGCAAGGGATGATAACAGAAAGAGATAGGGACATGAAGAAAAGGCTTAGAAAAAGCAAAACACGCCCTTAGTATAGCATGTTTTAGCCAATATTCTAGAGATTCTCTGGGCCTAGCTCTCGCGAGACCGAGCCTTGAACCAGGTCGCGGTGGCGACCAGACCTTCCGAAAGGGCGACTTTTGGCTCCCATTGCAAGGATTCCTTGGCTTTTCGAGCATTGAGGGCGCTTGCCAACGCTTCTCCTGACTTGGCTGGGCCATGGGTCTCTTCGAAAGCTTTACCGAACTGCCAGTTGAGCATCCGGAAGATATCATTCACACTCGTTTCAATCCCGGTCCCGATATGAAAGACGCCTTCGGTAAGTTCCGAATCGAGGGCGAGGACATTCGCCTGGGCGATATCACCAACGTAGACGTAGTCGCGGGTCTGGAGGCCGTCGCCGTTGATAGTCGGTCCGACACCTTCGAGCATACGAGTGAGAAAAATCGCGACGACACCAGCCTCCCCATGAGCATTCTGACGCGGGCCATAGACATTGGCATAGCGCAGGACGACATAAGGAAGTCCGTGCACCTGGCGGAAGAAACGCAGATAGTGTTCGATCGAAAGCTTGGCGATGCCGTAGGGGGAAAGTGGGGCGGCGGGGATGGACTCGGGCGTCGGTCGAGGGGTAGCGTCATCGAACATCGCTCCTCCGGTCGACGAAAAAATGAACTTTTTCACCCCGTGCTTGGCTGCAAGCTCGATGAGAGACAGACTCCCCATGACGTTCGTGGTCGCATCCGCCGATGGGTCGTCGACCGAAGCACGGACATTGATCTGGGCCGCGAAGTGAAAAACGGCTTCGGGTTGGACCTTTTCGAAAAGTTTCTCGAGCCGCTTCCGATTCCCGATATCGAATTTATAAAATTTTGCCCGGCGATTGACGTTCTCTTCACTCCCGCTCGAGAGATTGTCGAGAATAGTCACACGATGGCCGCGTTCGATGAGAACGTCAGCGACATGGGAACCAATGAAACCAGCACCGCCAGTAATAAGTATGCGCATAAATTTACATTTCCTATAGTGTACAGGAAATGACCTATTTTGTCAATATAAAAAAAGGGGATATTCATGCTCTAACCTTTTGCCAATGGCCAGTGTATAAGATAAACTGAAGCCATGGAAACAGGAAAATATTCGCTTTCAGTAGTCGTCCCGCTCTATAACGAAGAGGGGAACGTGTTTGAGTTGCATCGCCGGATAAAAGAAGCGCTCGAGAAATCTGGTCATCCTTACGAGATTATCTTTGTCGATGATGGCTCGAAAGACAAGACACGGATAGAAGCGGAGACATGCGTCCCCGTGAAGCTTATTGTGTTTCGCAAGAACTTTGGCCAGACGGCTGCCTTTGATGCTGGTATCAAAGCGGCGACCGGCGACGTCATCATCACCCTCGACGGCGATCTCCAAAATGACCCCGCTGATATCTCACTTCTCCTGGCGAAGATCGATCAGGGCTATGAAGTCGTCTCTGGCTGGCGGTTCAAGCGGCAAGACCCGTGGAGTAAAAAAATTCCGTCTCGTATCGCCAATCTACTCCGGAAGGCGCTCATCCATGACAATATCCACGATTCTGGCTGTAGTTTGAAGGCGTACCGCCGCGAATGTTTCAAAGATATCGACCTCTTTGGCGAGATGCATCGATTTATTCCAGCCATCCTACAGCTCGAAGGTTTCAAGGTAGCAGAAGTGAAAGTGAGCCATCATCCGCGGCTCCATGGTGTGACGAAATACAATTGGAAGCGCGGCATGAAGGGCTTTGTCGATATGCTGTCCATTTGGTTCTGGCGGAAGTATTCGAATCGACCGCTCCATCTGTTCGGCGGTGTCGGCGTCATGCTCTTCGGACTCGGTTCGATTATTTTGGTCTGGATGCTCGTCGAAAAGCTGTATTTCGGCGCTTCGCTTTCTGAACGTCTCTGGCCACTCATCGGAATCTTCTTCACCCTCGTCGGTATTCAGTTCTTCATCTCGGGACTCCTCGCTGATATATCTGTGAAGAGTTACTACCAAGCGCGGCAGCGGATGAACTACAATATCCGCGAGGTTATCATCAAGTAACGGAAACGCTATGAAACTTGCCTTTCTCGGGACGGGCTATGTCGGTTTGGTGTCGGGCGCTTGCATGGCAGAAATCGGTCATACCGTCGTCTGCGCTGATGTCGACAAGACAAAGATTGCCAAATTGAGAAAGGGCATTATTCCAATCTATGAAATCGGCCTCGAAGAAGTCGTAGAGCGGAATGTGAAAGAAAAACGGCTTTCTTTCACGACGGATTTGAAGGAGGCTATTGAAGAAGCAGAAGTCGTATTCATGGCTGTCGGCACGCCAGAAGACCTGGTGACCGGTGAGGCGGACCTGAAGTATGTCTTCTCAGCGGCTGAAGCCTTTGGTAAACACCTGAACGGGTACAAAATCTTTGTTGACAAGTCAACCGTGCCCGTCGGTACAGCAGAAAAAGTCGAGCGCGTCATCAAGGAGGCGTCGAAGGGTAAACACTCTTTCGAAGTGGTTTCGAATCCCGAATTTCTCCGGGAGGGTGCGGCCGTGAAGGACTTTCTCAATCCGGACCGTATCGTTGTCGGAACCTCTTCAGCGAAGGCGAAGAAAATCATGGAACAGGTCTATCGGCCAATCGCCCGTGCCGGCCGGCCGCTCATGCTGACTGATGTACGGAGTGCAGAAATTATCAAGTATGCGGCCAACGCTTTTCTCGCGATGAAAATTACCTTCATCAATGAGGTGGCGAATTTCTGCGAAGTTTCGGGTGGCAATGTGAAAGAGGTAGCCAAGGGATTGGGATATGATTCCCGTATTGGCAGCCGTTTTCTGTACGCTGGTATCGGCTACGGTGGCTCGTGTTTTCCCAAAGATGTGAAGGCGTTTATCAATACGGGACATGAGTTTCAGTCGAATTTTCGTTTGCTCGAGACGGTGGATGAAATCAATACCAGCCAGCGCCTGCGGCCGTTCGTGAAATTGAAAGAGCTGTGGGGTGACAAGATGAAGAACAAGACGGTCGCCGTCTGGGGATTGGCGTTCAAGCCACGAACGGACGATGTCCGTGAAGCAGCAGCACTCATGAATATTAGCGCGCTCCTAGATGTGGGAACGAAAGTCCGCGCCTTTGATCCGGTCGCAATGGAGAATGCTGCCAAAGCACTCACCGAGAAGAATTTGACCTATACCAAGAAGGCAGTTGACGCACTCAAGGGTGCTGACGCACTGATCATCGCGACCGAGTGGGATGAATTCCGTGTTGTGGACTATACGGATCTGAAGAAACTGATGCGAGGCGATATCATCTATGATGGTCGGAATGTCCTCGAACGTTCCGAAGCCGAAGCCGCTGGCTTCACCTATTACGGTGTCGGAGTCTAGACGCATACGAAACACCCATGAAGGTCCTCTTTCTCAATTATGAGTATCCGCCCCTCGGTGGTGGAGCGAGCATCGCAACGGAGTCGATTCTCCGTGAGTGGGCGAAGGACCCGAGCATCGAGGCCCATCTCGTGACAGCGGCGGTTGGGAACGCGATCGAGCATATCAGGGTTGGTGGCGAGACGTATGTGCACCGTCTCCCGATTGGGAAAAATCCAGACCGGCTCCATTCGCAGTCGCCTCGTGATATCCTCGTCTATTTGATGAGAACGATTTTTTTTCTTTGGCGTTTCATCCGACTTGAGTCGAAGAAGCAGTCGTTCGATGTTACGCTCGCCTTCTTCACGGTACCGTGCGGTTTCCTCGCGTACCTCGTGAAACTTGTTTTCGGCATTCCCTATGTTGTATCGCTCCGGGGGGCAGATGTCCCAGGCTTCAGCGAGAAATACGATACATTTTATATTTTCGCCAAGCCGCTCGTCCGTTTCCTCTGGCATCGGGCCGCGGTAGTCGTTCCAAATAGTACGGGCCTGACCGATCTTGCGAAGAAGACTGCGCCGAGCCAGTCGATGCGGACGATTCAAAATGGCGTCGATACGAGCGCGTTTTGCCCCGGCTCCGAAAAACGATTAGCTGAGCCATTCATCTTTCTCTCGACTTCGCGACTGACACCCCGGAAGGGTATCCATCACTTGATTGAAGCGTTTGCTCTCGCCGCTGGTAAAACGGCGAAACCAATCGAGCTCCACCTCATCGGTGAAGGGGAGCAGAAACCGGTCCTTGAGGAACGCGTACGGGCACTCGGTATCGTCGATAAGGTAAAATTCATCGGTCGCGTCGAGCATGAGCAGCTCGCAGGGTACTATCAACATTCACATGTGTTTGTTCTGCCATCGAAGAACGAGGGGATGAGCAACAGCGCCCTCGAAGCGCTCGCCTCTGGTTTACCACTTCTCGTCTCCGGGACGGGCGGGATGCAGGAACTCGTGACTGATGGGGTGAACGGGTATTTCATCGATCCTTCCGAGCCAGCATTCTTCGCTGAGAAACTTGTAACTTTGGCCGATCAGCCAGATACAGTCACTGCCTTTGGCGCCGAAAGCCGCTGCCGTGCCGAGACACGCAGCTGGGCCGCGGTGGCCCATAATTTCCGCACCACTCTAGAAGAAAGTTGCAGGAAATAGGTTTTCATCATGCTCACATCCACCGATGGGTCGTCGACTGAAGGGATCGCTGCAACAGTAAATATATGAAAAGCTGGAAAACAGTACTGAAAATCGCTGCGACCGTAGCGCTTGTCTACTGGCTCGTTCAAAAGGTGGATTGGATGGCGGTCAGTTATATCGTTGTCCATGTATCTCTCCCGCTACTCATTGCCTATGTCGGTTTTCAACTCGCCGGCAATATCATCTCGGCGGCCAAATGGCAGTATCTGGCGCGGATCCAGGGTTTCAGCTTCTCAGTAAAAGGCGGGACTTTTGCCTACCTTACCGGCGCATTCATCAATAACTTTTTACCTTCGACGGTCGGTGGCGATACCTATCGGGTCCTCTGGATGGCCAAAGTGGGTGAGCGGACTCGAGCGTTTGCTACTGTTTTCTTTGATCGGATTACGGGCTTGCTTGCTTTGTTTCTTTTTTCCGGAATTGAACTCCTGCTGCTGCCCTGGCCACTTCTGGTGGGACAGCCTGTTTTTATTATCTTTGCCGCTATCACACTTTCGGTCGTGTTACTGATGCTTGTAGCATTCCTTTGGGTGGAACGTTTTTATATCGTGGCGGTTTTTTTCGCCGGACTTTTGTCGTGGCAGAAGCCCGCGCGGGTACTGGAGAGCTTTGTGCCATTCGCCAGTAGGAACGTGTATGCGAAAACAATTCTGTGGGCATCGCTCTTCACAGCGATTGGTATCGGGGGGAGTAATTATTTTCTTTTTTCAAGTCTCGGTGCTGAGCTCTCACTCTTTACTTTCGGCAGCGCGATTTTTGCTGCGACGCTCGTCGCTAACATCCCCATCTCGATCAACAACATCGGGGTGAAGGAGTGGTCGTATGTTTTTTTCTTTGGTTTTGTGGGCATTTCAGCCGAGCTCGCTGTCACTGCTGCCCTCCTTTCACGGCTCCTGCAGATGTTCATTTCTTTTATCGCCCTGCCGGGATACCTCACGGAACGTAACAAGCTGAAGGCTTCGTGATAGGAAATCAGTTTCCAACGTAGGGATAGATCTTCACAAATTGATTGGTTCGGTTATTGATCTGCAGTTCATAAGCGGGGGATTCGCGCCGGTAGTACTGATCATAGCGGATGACGCTATCGACACCGCTGTTCACTTGGCCGATAATCATCTTGCTGGTCCGGCTTTCGCGTCCCGAGGAAACGACGATATAGTCGAGGCCCTCAGCTCGGCGTTCGTCATAGCTTCCGAATCCGCGACGGCATGTACCGACAAAGAATTTACAGACACCGTCCTTATCGGTCCAGATGGTGAGATTACGAGAGTCAGGCTGACTATTGAGCCAGGCAGCGGCTTCGTAGCTTCCTGGACCCATGTCTTTCACGTCGGTATGGTATTGGGCCGAGAGAATGGTTGAAGCATAAGAGAGGGGAAACGGAGTAGTGATGATTGTGCTGATGCCAGTCACTGTAAGCACCGCGAAGAGAGCGAAAAAAGCGTGCTCTTTTTTGAGTGCCGTGAACCGGTCGAGGAGCACCAGGAGTCCAAGGACGCCGAGAATCGATGCAATCGGGAAAAGGATTATCTGATACCGGACAATCATCGCGACGCCATTGCCGGTCGCACCGACATAGTAGAGGAGGATGAAGAGGATGAGATAGAAGGCGAGTCGAGCCCGATCATCATGGAAAAAATCTTTCCGGAGTATCCATGCCGCTCCGGCGAATATCCCGAGCAGAATAATTGGCATGAGTCCGAAGAGGAGCGGGTAGAAATTCGTGAGAAAGATACCGAGGATATCCGTCCGTCCAGAGACTGTTTTTGGGGACGAAAGGAGATTCATGAAGTCGTACCACGCCATGCTGAGCCAGCTATTCATCAAGACAACAATCGTGGCGAGGATGAAGAAGGAGGCGGTGCCCCAGCCAATCCAGGAACGGACACGCTCCAAGAGGCCGAGGAGATAGCTGAGAGCCCGGGTCTGATTCCAGGCGAGATCGATGCCGATGAAGACGAGGAGGACGATAAAGAGGGGGGCGAACTTCTCGAAAGCCTGGCTATAGAGGGTGGAAGTGATGAGCTTCTCCGGTTTTATCCAGACAGCCGGAAAGAGGATGTAGAACGTGGCAAGGGCGGTGAAGATGAGAATGGAAAGATCGGAAAGAGACTGCTTCAAGTACTCTGCGAGCGAGAAGCGACGGGTCTTTACTTGGTAGAGCCACTCGAGAAAGATGAGACCGACCATAAAGACGATGACGAAATTAGCAACGTATTTTGTGAGGAGAGCGAGACCGACGAGGACGCCGGAGAGGACGAGGTAGCGGTAATGCCGGCGTTTCAGGAAAACGAGATAGGCGAGGAGTGCTTGCGGGACAAAAAGCCAGAGGAGGGAATCAGGATTGATAATCTTCGACATGCCGAGAAGGACGGGCGAGAAGACAATAGCAGCATAAACTAGGAGCGCATCACGTTTTCCGAGGAGGCGTTCGACGAGAACATAGAAAAGAGGGAGGAAGAGAACGACGGCGATGAGGAGTGGGAGTCGGAAGGCAAAGTAGAGCGATTCAATGTTGAGCCCTCTCATCTCGAGGACAGCCGCGGAACGAACAGCTTTGTAGTCGCCGGTGTCGACGAACCACATCCCCGGACCCGCCGCGATCGCTACGGTGATACCGGGCTTGTCGCTGATCCGTGTGCCACGCCAATCGCGTTCCTCGATATTGTGCCAGTACTTTGGAATCCGACCATCAGTCCAGAGTGGCTCATCAACCGCAGCGAAGTGGGTGAGTCCGTGGTAGCCGAAAGAAAAGAAGAGAACGGTGAGGAACGCGACTGTACTGAGAATAAACCAACCCTGTTCACGAACCCAGGGGAGAGTGGCACGTAGCGTATGAGCGAGGAGTGGCCGCTCTCCGGTTTCTCTCGTCACATAGACATGAATCGCGACCATCCCCGCGATGAGGATATAGAACCCGATGGCGATGAGGAAGACATAGTGGAAATTTTTTGACTGTGACAGACCGAAGATGAGGATGAGTTCAGTCGGAAAGAAAATGATGAGCAGCTTTTCGAGTATTCGCCGGAGCCGGATGGAATGCATGAAGTAGAGGACTGATCCGACAGAAAGGATACCGAGGAGAAGAAAGGCAAGGTAAAAGGGGTCATTATCCTCAGTGAACTTAGCCTCCGGGAACCACTTGAACTGTTGCGAAACGAAGAGGAGCGTATTAAGCGCCAGGAGTCCGGACAAGATGGAAGAGATAAGCCGTTCGGCCATATTTTTGCTCTAGAAGCGAGAAAAGGCTACAATTAAAGGGCTAAATAGAGAGCCTTTTCCCCATCATAGAGGGAAAAAGCTCCGATGAAAAGATGGCTCACGAACGACAGCGACAGCTCGTGTGGTTCGGGCTCGCGCTCATTATCGCGCTTGGTTTCTTCCTCCGATCCTATCACTTCGCTGACTGGCTCCATTTTGAGTTGGATCAGGCACGTGATGCCCGTGTCATTTATACTGCCCTTCAGGATGGAGTGGGTGAGTTGCCACTCCTCGGACCGAAAGCAGGGGGGACATTTCTCAGACTTGGTCCGGCCTATTATTACCTCCAATACGTGAGCGCCCTCGTTTTTGGAGGAACCCCGGCCGGAATGGCAGCTGTCATTCTGATTACCTCTACCGCCTCAATCGTCGTATTTTTCTTCTTGTTTCGTCGAATGTTTCCGAACTGGCTGGCGCTTTTTCTTACGCTTGCCTTTTCTGTCTCCGAGTATTTTGTGATGTATGGGCGTTTTGCTTGGAATCCCAATATGCTCCCGTTCTTTCTCCCCCTCGGGATGTACGCGCTCTTGCGATCAGTCGGCGGTGGAGAGCGAAATCCCGGTCGCTGGTTTCTGGTCTCAATTTTTTCTTTCGGTATAGCGACCCAGCTCCACTTTCTTGCCTTTCTCGCCGTGCCGGTGTTTGTCATGCTTTTCCTCATCATTCGGCGTCCGCGGTTTCGTCTGCGCACTTGGGGCATGGCATTGGCAATCGTCGGGGCACTCTATTTTCCGATGTTCTTGAATGAACTCGCGACCGGCGGTGCGAACACGCGAGAGTTTTTTGGCGCCATCACAGAGAAATCAACGAAGGAAGATCATGTCCTTTTGGAGAAGGTGATTCGGAACGGTGCGGAACATGTATTGGCGGGACTGGTCATCACGACTGGATTTGAAGGTGGGACACTGCCAAAAGTCGAGACAGCCGAGGGGCTCCTCATCAGCTGCCAGGGGAAGTGTGATATCGGGAAACCATATGGTCTCACCATGGCGGTGCTCCTCGGATTGTCCGTCCTGTCATTCTGTCTCCTTCTCTTCCGTGAGGAGGATCGGCGGAAGCGGGATTTTCTCGTCGCTACCGGACTCTGGTTTGCTATCACCTTCACACTCTTTACGCCACTGGCCTATGGGATGGCTCCTCGTTTTTTTCTCCTCTCCGGCCCTTTCTTTTTCGTGTTGATTGGCTGTCTTAGCCTGGTTGTCACTCGTGCTTTCCCGTGGCATCAGCTTGGTCATATGTTGGCATTCGGTCTAGTGCTCGTGCTCGTGACCCTCAGTATCTCGTCACTGCAGCTGCGCTTTGATGAGTTGGCCCGAGCGAATCATGAGCCCGTCGATAGCCCTCCCGACCGGATTCTCAAAGAGCGGATCAGAGTGACACTGGAGCAACAGAACCGGATTATTGATTTTCTTGCGGCAAAATCTGCCGAACAGCACTATCCGGTCTATATGTTCAGCGAGCCGCAGCATCGCCGTGCACTGAAGTATCTCTTGGAGCAGCGGGGTATCGAAAATGCCGTGCTCGGATTTGATGGGATATATCAAGAAGGCGTCTACTTTTTCGTTCTCCGGGCCCAGTCGGATCTCGAAGACGCCCTCAGAAAATACCGTGAGAATTATACGATTGGTCAAACGACGTCATTTGGCACTCTGGTAGCGATTGAACTCGTCCCAAAACCAGAATCAATCATCGGAACGCGCCAGGATTTCTCCATCCAAAAACCGAGCGATTCACTCGCGCCAGCACGCTATACTTGGAGTGGGTATTTCAATCGTTCGAGCGGGGCAATAGTTGAGGATAGTGGCAACAACCTCGACAGGATAGAAGACGAAGCAAATAATCAGTCGGAATAATTTCATGATATGCTCGATTGGAAACGAACGATTCAGATACTGGTCATCATCCTCGCGCTCGGCAGCGCATTCCGTTTCTATCACCTCGACGCGAACTCTTTTGTTGCTGATGAGTTCCTCGATATCAATTCATCGTATGGTCGGCATCAAACTGGGGAGTGGAGGGCGTGGGATTTTAATTACGGCGTGCCGAGCACAATGAATGAGAATGCCGCGCGGGATGAGCGTGCCGCGCCATACAAGCTTCAGGTCGCGGCGATTTTTTCCGTACTGCCACCAACCGAAGCGGTTGCCCGTTCGGTGAGTGTCGTGTGGGGAATCTTCGCGATTCTTATCGTCTTTTGGTCGGCATGGATCTTCACCACCCGGCGCGACATCAGTCTTGTCGCAGCACTTCTTTGTGCTCTGTCCATTTCAGCGATTATTTTCAGTCGTCGCCTTCGCATGTACGCTATGTTTTTCCCGCTCTATCTGACCGCCGCGACCGCTTTCTATGCCGCGTATGAGAAAGCGTATCAGGGCAAGATTACCGCCCTACGTCAGTTTTCCGGGCGCTTTGGGATCCATCTCCCATACCTCGTCCTTGGTATCATCGTGCTTCCACTCTCACTGTCGGTTCATCAGATGACCGCTCATTTACCACTTGCCATCGGCGCCTATCTCATGACACGAACGATCTTTGCATATCGTGAAACCGGACGTTTTAGAAATAAGTACGGTATTTCCGTCGCCATTGGTCTCGTTGGCGCGGTACTTGCAGTCGTGGCCGTCCCTAAAGCGATCGGTGCTTTCACTCAGGAGCTCGTCTTCTTCGACGATCACTTCGGCTACATTGGTCATGTCTTGAATGATTTCTCGACGCCACTCATCGGTACGCTCCTCCTCATTCTAGGATTCTGGACGCTTTTCCGGACGGCGGCGAGTCGCTCGGCCGCACTCTATCTCGCTGCCGCCTATCTCGTTCCGCTCCTCATGGCGATTTTCCTCTGGCGCCGTAATGTCGGACCGCAGTATATTTTCTTCATCCAGTCTTTTGGCATGATTCTTGCCGCCGCAGGAATCGTCGGAGTGTTTGAATTCTTGCGGCGCTCAATGGGCGGGCGCTGGAATATCCGGCTGGCGCTACTCTCTGGACTCGGTCTGTTTCTCCTTGTGCCAAACTTGGGCTACTTCCTTGAGGAGAACAATACCTATCACGAGACTTCAACCGGCGGCAATCCCAACTACCGCAAAGTCTTCGCCTACTTCAAAAAGGAAAGAATTGATGGCGACATACTCATCACGCGCAATTTCCGAAACTACTACTGGGGCGGAGCAAAAGCAACCGTCTATGATTTTGGCGGCGAATTGTCGAAGGATAAACTCTCATTCGCTGAGGTCAAGAAAATAGAGGCGGATCATTCGTCCGGTTGGTTTATCTACTCAGGGAATGACGAAGACTATATATCGTCTGAAGTTGAGCAGTACGTCGCCAAAAACTGGGAGCGAGTGAGTAACGCAAATGTC
>JBATNS010000093.1:0-5820 GCA_049290475.1 Candidatus Moraniibacteriota bacterium
ACGACTCGAACGCACCATGAGCACTGCTGAAGACATCGCCAACGGCTTCGAAGAAGGCAATGAAAACAAGAGAAAACAGATCCTTCACAACTTAGGTTCGAACCTCTACATAAAGTCGAGAATGTTCGAGATTGAAGCCTCAAATCCGATATTGCTGATGGAAAAATTCTCGTCGCCGGTAAAGGAGATTTCTGGAAGGTTCGAACCTCTGAAAAGTGGCTTAGATAAAGAAAAACTGGAGCTTGCATACTCCAGTTCTCCAATACTGCTCCGGCGATAGGATTCGAACCTATGACCAAGTGATTAACAGTCACCTGCTCTACCGCTGAGCTACGCCGGAATGTGGAATGTGGTAAATCGCTCCTCGGAGCGACAGGCCTATGGTAAGCCAAGAAAAGAAAAAAGGCAACCAGCGCGGCGGCTACCCTCAAGGCGGAAATGGAAACTCGAAATGCATGTAGTCTTTCATGCTCGTCCACTCCCCGCCCCAGGTAAAGCCATGGGCCTTGAAAAGATGGACTGGAAGCGAGTGCCCATCGCAGGTACCGCGATGAAATGGGTCGTGCCGGGCTCCTGCTGGAAGGATGACTCCATCGCGCATGTACGGATTCTGGAGCGGATTGATATCGATCGCTCGGCCATACGCGTGCCAGGATAATTCTTCTTTCCCAGTCTTGTTCCGGAAGTGGAAGCCAACGCAGTTGTTCGCAGCCATCGAGCGGTTATCATCCCAAGCAAAGGCTGCGACAGGTGCCATATTGCCAAGAGGGAAACCAACCGTGAAGAGGATTTCAAAGACCTCTTGCACCACATCGGCAAGATCACTATGGACGACGAGCTGTCCGAGGTGCTCCGTGCCAACAAAATCCCGATATGGGAGAACCAGAACGACTTGCGACGCGATGATGCGTCGAATATCTTCGGCCGGCCAATAAAAATCGAGCTCCGACGGAAGCGACAGTGCCATCTCCTCCGAGAGATGGCACCGGGTCTTTGCCCGCCATCTCAGGGATGAATGCATGATACTCTCCTTGTGAATGAACTCTAGTCTCCAAGATTGGAGAGTTCAGGCTACCAAATTTCAACATTCGGAACAAATGCCGAATGACCATCAAATCAGGTGACTGCTAGCTACTGGGCGTTTTGCTTCAGCAGCCCTTCGAGCCCACTTTTTTTCGATGCTTCAAGCGCCTTTTCAAATACGGAAACCTTGTCCTTCTTGGACGGATCATCGCGGTAACGGTCGACGAAAGCCTGTGTAATTGGTACCGCTTCATCAAACTTGCCGAGCTTGGCCAGCGCGACGGCATAGTTATACCAGGCATCGCCAAGCTCCGGCGTGAACTCATAGATATCCTTGAGGAGTACCGCGACCTGCCCAAAGTTCTGAGTTTCGATATAGGCGTTAGCGAGATTATACCGAGCGATGAAATTATACGGATTCACCAGAACAGCTCGGCGAAGATACTCTATCACTTTTGACGACTCGCCTTTCTCTTTCTTCAGTCCAGCGAGCGCGATGAGTGCCGCCTCGCTCTGAGCATCCCGACTGAGTGAACGCTCAAAAGCGACTTCGGCCCCTGGCTTGTCGCCCAGCGCAATGAGACGTTTCCCTTCGTAAAAGTCCGCGTCATACTTGGCGGCTCGTGACTCGGTGAAATAGGTCTGTGCCTGCTCACGCATCACCGCTGGCGTCGTCTGTTCAAGCGACCGTATCAATTTCAATCGATCATAGTTTGAGAGATCATCAGAGCGGAGGAGGATGAGTGTCTTCAAGTTCTCTTTCGCTTCCGGTAGATTGCCTTCGAAAAGCGCGATAAGCATGAGGTTACCATAGGCCCAGGCATAACGCGAATCAAGAGTAATCGTCTTTTGGAACCACGCTTTCGCCTCGGGATAATCTCCACGTTCAAGCGCCGCGTACCCAATCGTATGATAGGTATTGGCTTCGATGAGCGCATACCGGGAAGAAAACAGTCCCACGATCATCAATAGAAAGAGGACGCTAAGAAAACTGCCCGCCCAGAGTAGGCGAGCTGCTTCCCGTGATTGGAAGAAGTGTCGAAGTACCATGATAGCGTGCGCGGCGAACAAGATAGTGAGTGGCGTGAGTGGCACCCGATAGCGAGCATTGATGGTCGTCAGGAGAAGGATCCCGACATAGGCCGCCAGCATGAGAAGCGGTAGCGAGGGTATAATCTTTTCTTCACCGATAGACAGCCACTGACGCCGGAAGAGAAACAGGAGTCCAAGACAGGCAATAGGGAAGAGGAGCCAGTACGGGATGAGTAGCCACAGAATCGGTGCGGCCGACCGATAAAAACTATAGCTGTAATTATCACTAAATTCGACCGGATGCGTGATAAGAAGGAGTTTGTTGCCGAGCGTAAAAATATAATGTCCTGGAGCAGCGAGCACTTCCTGCCATGATTTCTTCATCCAGAACCGCGAAACTTCCGAGGGCTTAAGCACTGTCCCGGCATAGGCCTCAGCCATACCGACCGCATCGGCTTCTTCATACTTCGGGTGCGGCCGAAGGAAACGCGGTACTTCCGCCGTCGACCCATCACTTCCCCACCAGCTCCCTTGATACATGACCAGGCCGATCGAGTAATTGGTCGGAACAAAATCATGCCCCACCACATAGTTACGGAGCGTCACTGGTAGGATACAGAGCATCACACCAAAGGAAAAAACCAGTCCAAGCTGCCACTTTGTCTGTCGTTCGAGCGTACGTACAAGCGCGAAGAGTCCGATGACGATTGGCCAGAACACGAGGGTATTTCCTTTGATAAGCACCGCGCAGCCGAGGACCACTCCAGCCAACAGGAACTGCTTCCATTGTTTTTTCTCAAATGCCCAGAGCGCCACCAAGAGAAAGAGTGAGAAAGAGAACACTTCCAGGCTCGTTTTCAAAAAAAGTCCCTCGTAGAATACAAACGGTCCATAAAGCGCAGCGATTATCCCAGCCAGAATACCTGTCGGACGGTCAAAGAGCCGCCGTCCGATGAAATAGAGAATAACCGGCAATACCACACCGAGAGAAAACTGGACAAAGAGCGTCACTGAAAGTCCAGATGTCCCCAATAGCTTGAGAAATACCGACAAAAAGTACGCGTAGAATGGTTCTGTGAAAAATATCCGGTCACCCAACCAACCAGTTCGGACGATTTCTTCAGCCCACTTCACGTAGTACTCGGCATCGAGGAGCGGCGTCGTGAGAATCGAATCACGCCAGAGGAAAAACGCATACGCTACCCTGACAGCCGTGGCGAGCACTACCAGCGTGAACAGTGTGCCGCGCTCACTCGCCATCAACCGATAAAACCAACTCACGATAGCCGACTGCCGACCTGCTGTCTCGGAAGTCCTGTCGCTCGTATGCGCACGACGAATATCCACCGCTTCATTCCAGTTCAAACCAAATTTCCGCATCAACTGTCGCTCAGTCACATGAGGATTCTTTGCCAGGTATTGATCGATTCGATCTTGTCGGCGCATAAGAGTTCTTTCAGAGAATTTTGACAGTGGTGGGGTCCAACGAACACCGTGTCTTTTCAGACTAGCGTCCTCGAGGGGCAAGCGTCAAAAAGAACTGAGGACCGAGGACTTTTCCAATAGCCGAGCCTTTACTGAGAAAGAAAACTCCTCCCGGCCGGGAGGAGTTTGAGAATCTAGTAATCGCGGAGCTTCTTCAGATTATCGTGCTCACGAATCTTTTCGAGCGCCTTCGCCTCGATCTGGCGGATACGCTCGCGTGTCACACCGAATTCCTGACCGACTTCCTCGAGTGTGTGCGTCACACCATCCTCCAAGCCAAAGCGGATCCGGAGGATCTTCTGCTCGCGTGGAGTCAGCTCGCTCAAGATATCAATGATATGGGACTTCAAAAGCTTGCGGGCGGCCATCTGATGCGGCATGACGGTCTCTGTGTCCTCGATGAAATCCCCGAGCACCGAATCATCATCATTATCGCCAACAGAAGTTTCGAGTGAGACGGTCTCCTGAGAAATCTTCTGGATATGGCGGATCTTGTCGACTTCTAAGTTCATTTCCGCGGCGATCTCTTCAGCGAGCGGCTCGCGACCGAGCTCCTGCACGAGACGACGGGTGACCTGGGCGTACTTGTTGATCGTCTCCACCATGTGCACCGGGATGCGAATGGTGCGCGACTGGTCAGCGAGGGCGCGAGTAATCGCCTGACGGATCCACCAGGTAGCATAGGTCGAGAACTTGAACCCTTTGCGGTAATCGAATTTCTCTACTGCCCGGAAGAGACCAATATTCCCCTCCTGGATGAGATCGAGTAACGACAGATTATGTGAACGGCCGACATACTTCTTGGCAATCGAGACGACGAGACGGAGGTTGGCTTCAGTCAGCCGCTGCTTCGCGACGAGGTCGCCCTTTTCTATCGCTTTGGCGAGTTTTACTTCTTCATCACCCGTCAGCAAGGTGACACGGCCAATTTCCTTCAAGTACATCTGAACAAGATCGGAAGCATCATCGCTCTCGCCGAGATCCATCATCTTATCTTTTTTCTTCCCCTTCTCGACAACTTCCTCCTTCTCTTCACCAACTTTCAACATCTCTTCGGAGCCGACGATACGGATACCGGACGTTTCAAGCTGCTCATAGAGGTTCTCGAGATTGTCCAAATCCTGCTCGATATCGGGAAGAATATGAATGATTTCATCCTCGGTGACGAAGCCACGCTGCTTCCCGCGCACCATAAGCTCCTCGAGCGCGCTGTGGGCGAGCTCTTGCTTCGAAGACTTCTTCCCAACCGAAGCCTTCTTGTGTACGACCGGCTTTTTGATCACTGACTTCTTCGATTTTGGCTTCGCGGCTGGTTTCTTGGCTTTCTGATGCGGTTTCTTATGGGCTAATTTCTTCTTAGCCAGCTTTTTCATGACAGACTTTTTAACTGCTTTCTTCTTTGTAGTCGCCTTCTTTGTCGTCGGCTTCTTCTTTTTTAACGGTTTTTTGATCATAACAAAGGGAAAAAATTACCATTTCGTAGGCTCAGGCTAGCAAACTTCACTCGTTCTGGGAAGCGTCGCTCTTGGTCAATCGCGCGAAGGCCTCAAACAATCGTCGTTCTTCATCCTTGTTCCCAGCTTGGCGTGCTACCTCCATCGCCCGTGCAATTTCATGCCGCTCATCTTTATCATGAAGTTCGGAGCGAAGCGCCTGGAGGTATTCAGTCGCTGTTTCCATCGTAACTACTTCCCGATCATCGAGCTCGGACTGAAAACGCGGCAGCTCGAGGGTTCGGAAAAGAATGGTACTCGCGAGACTCTGCAGCGCTGGATCCTCGATTGCCGCAACAGGATCGCTCGGATTATTGCGGATGAAAAAAGCAATCTGATGGGCAGCGATGAATTCGCGAACAGTGCTGTCGGTCTCGGCCTCCACCTTTTCCCAGACTTTGCTCGAAATGAGCGCGAGACCAATGAGTCCTTCACGGAGCACTTCTGAGCGCCGACCGAATGTCTTCGGGAGGAATGCCCCGACGGGCCGACTCTCGAGAAAGCTCTCGCCTTTCTGCATCGAACGAAAGGCTTTTTCTACCGTCGCCTGCACGACTTTCGGTTCGGCATGGATCGCTTCCGCCAATTCCTTCGTCCAATGCGATCGATCAAGCTCGTTCGATGTCGCCGCCAGGAGCTCAGCGTACCGTTCGACAATGGCACGCTTACCCTCTTGGCTTTCCGCATCCGTGCTCTGCATTAATGTATCAAGAAAATAGCGCATCGCCGGCTTCGCGCTGGCAACAGCGGCACGGAGGAGTTCAGGATTCTCACGATTCATATCGGC
>JBATNS010000094.1:0-13370 GCA_049290475.1 Candidatus Moraniibacteriota bacterium
GGGCTGTCGAACGAAAGCGTTAGTCAAAAAATAAAAATAAAAAAAGTATGCGACTCTACTCCGAGCGCAGCAAACTCCATACGAAATCGCCTCACGCCAAGCGCTGGGAGGCCCATGTTGGGGCAGCCCATGTGGTGGTCGTTGTTTTGCTTGCTCTATCGCTTCTTTCTGCGGGATTGTATGTCTATGCTGTCAATCGAAGCGCTGTCCATGGTTATGCTATCCGGACGCTCGAAAAGGAGCTGAAAGAACTCAAAAAAGCTAACGCTGAACTCAGGGTGCAGGAGGCCGAAGGAAAGGCTCTCTCGCGTGTTGAAGCGGGGAGCGTTGATCTTCGGATGGAAAGGGCTGACGTAACAACTATTGTCATCACCCCGGCGAATACTGTCGCTTTCCGTTAGAGACGATTTATTATATGAAAACTGCCCGTCGAGCCACTCATCCGAAGCCTGCTCGTTTACCGGGTTTGGCGACGCATTGGCGGCTTAATTTTTTTCGCGGAGTGTTATTTCTTTTTGGCGTTACGATCATTGGTCGGCTATATGTGCTTCAGGTGGTTGGTCGTGAGAAGTGGGTGGCGATGGCTGAAGAGCAGCATACGGTTGCCCAAGCACTCCGCGCCGAGCGTGGTGGTATCGCTCTGCGTGACGGTGATTTGTCGTATCCCGTCGCGGTCAATCGCGAATATAAAATGGCCTATGTCATTCCGAAGCTTGTCGAAGATGTCACGGGTACGGCGGTGGCATTATCGGCTATTTTGAGCGTTGATGAGGAGATGGTCCGGGCGCGCCTCTCAGATCGGGCCGACCCATTTGAGGTTATAAAGAAAAAAATTACATTGGAAGAGGAAAATAAGCTGAAGGAGCTTGGTCTGAAGGGGGTAAATTTTCTTCCCGAGATATACCGTTATTATCCGGCCGGAGAACTTGCTTCAAAAGTAATCGGCTTCGTTGGGCCGAGCGATACCGGAGAAATTGGTATTTATGGTGTCGAAGCGGGTTGGAACAGCGAACTTCACGGCAAAGATGGGACGCTTTCCCAAGAACGAGATGCAGCCGGGCGATGGATATCACTCACTGATCGCGAACACATCGTACCTGAGGATGGGAGCAGTATCATATTGACGATTGATCGAGTGGTGCAGTATGAAGTGGAAAAAATTCTTGCCGAGTCACGCGAGAAATTTAATGCGGATACTGCCTCAGCAATTGTTCTCGAACCGAAAACGGGAAAAATTATTGCGATGGCAAGCGTCCCACAGTTCAATCCGAATGAATACGGTAAGACAGAAGATATTGGTTTGTTTCTGAATCCGTTGATCAGTCTCCCATACGAATCTGGTTCGGTGATGAAGCCAATTACGATGGCGATTGGTATCGAGGAGGGGAAGGTGAATCCATCGACTGAATTCGTTGATACTGGTGTCATTAATGAAGCCGGCTACAACATTCAAAATGCTGAGGGTAAGGTGTATGGTCGGAGTTCAATGACGAAAGTCCTCGAACAATCTATCAATACGGGTGTTATGTATGTTGAGCACCTTGTAGGACATTCAGTGTTTCGCGACAGTTTGCGAAATTTCGGGTTTGGATCAAAAACCGGTATTCGTTTGCCGGCTGAGCATGCAGGAAATCTTCGCAATCTCGATAATCTAAAATCAACGATTCAGTTCATGACTGCCTCGTTTGGCCAAGGTATAACGGTAACGCCGCTCCAACTCGCTATGGCTTACGGTGCACTTGCGAACGACGGGATTTTGATGAAACCACAAATCGTCGATCGGGTGACCGGCCATAATGGCGAGGTGAAACTGGTTGAGCCAGAAGAAGTGCGGCGGGTACTTTCTCAGGATACAGCTCGCAGCGTTGGTCAGATGCTTCGCAGTGTTGTCGTAAATGGTCACGGGAAACGAGCGGATGTCCCGGGCTATTTAGTTGGTGGTAAAACAGGGACGGCTCAGGTGGCGAAGTCTGGATTGAAAGGGTATGACGAAAATATTACCATCGGTTCATTTGTCGGATATGCGCCGATTAACGATCCGCACTTTGTCATCATTGTGAAGTTTGATAATCCAAAAGATGTACAGTGGGCTGAGTCGAGTGCGGCACCGACCTTTGGCGCTATCATGCAGTTTCTCCTCTCCTATGCTAAAGTACCGTCGACCGAACCGATAAGGAAATGACCGTATGGCTCTGCCAGAACGCTTAAAATTGAAATTTGCGGCCGGGCTTGGATTTTTGGCGCGGCTCGTATTGAAGGTGCGCCGGCCAATCATCGTTGGTATTACTGGATCAGTAGGAAAAAGCTCAGCCAAGGAAGCGATTGCGCTCGTGTTAGCTCGGAAATACCAAGTTCGTTTTTCACCCGGAAATTATAATAATGAATTCGGTCTGCCGGCCGCGATTCTCGGTATTCCAAGTCCCGGGCGATCACTTACACGCTGGTGCGGCGCCGTCGCTCATTCGTTGGCTATCGTACTCCGATTCGAATCTTATCCGGAGGTTCTAGTGCTCGAAATGGGGATTGACCATCCCGGGGATATGGATTATCTCCTGACTGTCGCTCGACCGGATGTCGCTGTATTGACGCGCATTGCCGAGAGCCATTTGGCTAATTTCGAAAATCTTGCGCATATTGCCAAAGAAAAAGGGAAATTAATTGCCGCCTTGCCGGAAACGGGGAGTGCAATTTTGAATGCTGATGATGAGCGGGTCATGAAGCAGGGAGAACGGACCCGGGCCAAGATTATATCGTACGGACTTACTCCATCGGCCAGTCTTTCGGCTGATAACATTCGTCTGCTTCAAGAGAGTGGCCGAGTCGATGGTCTTTCCTTTAAGCTCAATTCCGGCGGGAAAAGCATACCAGTCCGATTGCCGCGGGTGATTGCTCACCATCACCTATCAGCAGTACTCGCCGCTGCTGCTGTGGGAGTCACACTCAAGATGAATCTGGTTGATATCGCCGCTGCCCTTGTTGAATTCAAGCCGCTGACGGGACGAATGAATCTCCTCACGGGTGAGGCCGGAATGCGGATTATCGATGATAGCTATAACGCTTCGAAAATTTCAACGGAAGCTGCTCTGGCAACGCTCCGGGAGCTCATCGCTCCGCGCAAGGTGATTATACTTGGCGATATGCTCGAAATTGGTCCGAATTCAAACGAGGCGCACCGTTCACTTCGCGATGCGGTTGTTTCAAGCGGGGCTACGGTCTTTATCGGCGTGGGGCAACATATGCGTTATCTGGCGGATGCACTTCGGGGGGGGAATTTTCCCGAAAAGGGCATCTATCATTTTCTCGACCCGATGGCTGCACTTGATCAGATTAGTGATATTGTTCGGTCAGGCGACCTTGTTCTAATCAAGGGCTCCCAAGGATTGCGGATGGAACTTATCGTTCTTCGGCTCTTAGGAGAGCGAGACGATAGCGAGAAGCAGCATCTCCTCTGTCGACAGTCGGTCAACTGGCAATCGACGCCATTCACACCGCCAGCCGAATGGCAGTAGTCGAGACTGGACAAGGAATTGAAAATTCAATTTGCTTATCATAAAATAAGAGTGTAGCATTTTTAACCCACCTTACCCTTAAGGACCTGTATGACAGACGAAGCACGAGACAAGGAATTTATCGAATACGTTGTGAAGATGCTGGTTGATAATCCAGAGAGTGTGAAAGTTGATCGCAAAGTTGATGAAATGGGCGTTCTCATCACGCTCGATGTCCATGCGGACGACATGGGTATGGTGATCGGTCGTGAGGGGATGACCGCGAAGGCGCTCCGCACTCTTCTTCGAGTGATCGGTGCTCGAAATAATGCGCGTGTGAATCTGAAGATCAATGAGCCTGAAGGTGGACAGCGACCCGAGCGGCGGCGTGAGGTGGCCGCTCCGGTAGAGGAAGCAGTTAGCCCGAATGAGCCGTTTGAGCACGTGGTGCAGCCGACACCGGCCCCGCGTTCGCTCGAAGACGTGATGAACGACATCAAAATCTAGTACCGAAAGCGCCCTTCGACTCTGCTCAGGGCGCTTTTGTGACAGCGGCTTCAATAAGGGTAATAAGACGTTTTTAAATCGTAAGGGTATAATCAATCATCCTACGGTTTTTCCACAGGGTGATTGGTTGGAAGAGCTAGAGAGGGGTTCATAAGTTGAAGATGCCTCACGCCAGGGATTGTGTTACCCGATGAATATGTTCTATGTTTGAACAATCAGTTATTGATCTGTTTCAAAGAGTACGGACTTTTCTTAATGGATATATCGAGGGAACACCTGAAGCAAAGAAAGGTATCAAGTTGCTTCGTGGTGATGAGTTGCCAACTTTTTTCAAAAGGCAGTTTGAATTTTTTCAAAACCAGGAATTGGCAACGGTTGTGGTAGCTGTTGTGCCTGACACTCTCTGGAACAAAAGTCAGCCGACAGAGAGTGACGCGGAAAACGGCGTTATTTTGGTAAGTCAGCGTTACTTTGCACTGGCTGATGGTGAAGACAGAAAAGAAGATGAAGTGTGGCAGACAGAGCTTGGCTGGCTTTCTCACGAATATGGTCATTGTGAGAAATACCTGCTTGATAAAGAACAATACGCCAAACAAGCAGAGCTTCAGGCTTATCCTGACATAGCGGTAGCCGTCTACCCGAATAATCAAAACGAAGTCCATGCTTTCCGTCGACAGTTTGCATGGTTGCGAAGTCAGGGGAAAACCGAGGAGGAAATCCTTGATGTCTTGAAGAAGGAGTATGCACCCGAAGAAACAGTGTTTTTCAAGAGAGTTATGGAAGAAGCGAAAAGAGAATATGCGAGCTTTTTTTAGGTCCAATGATACTTAAAGAAAAATTAATAGCGATATAGAGTTATGAAAAAGACAATAATATTTATTCTTGGGATACTCGTTCTCTGTGTTAGCGTGGCATTATTTATTACGTATATATCGATGAGTAATTTAGTAGGAGGCGGTGGCGTCAATCAAGAAGTCCCTGACGAAATGATTGTTGGTGAGTCGGCATCACTTCGCTTGTATGCGAGTCTAACGGGAAAGTCTGGTACCAGAAATATTGATGAAATCTATCCAGCTGCCACCCTCTATTATCGGCTCAGTGGAGAAAATACATACCAATCAATTTCTGGAAAAAAAATTTCATTGCCCTCAAATTACCAAGCTGTAGTTTCAGCAAATGTCTCTTATAAGGCGTTTGAATTTATAGTGCCTTCCTATCCATTGAACGCAACAGGGGACGTAGAATACTATTTTGAACTACAAACCCCGAGTAACCCTAATGGTTCCGTTCAGCGAATTGAGGGATTGGGGAATATTCATATTAGGACTTTCAATCCACTCGAGAACATGGATAAAACAGGGGCGCGGATTATCGTAGATTGATGATTAGGATTTGGTGGAACGTGCTCTTTAAAGCATAATCCACTGTGAGGGGATTTTTTGAGTATTAATCGGGCTTCTACGCACGCTATCCGAAGATACCCGCCTAGGCAGGGGAACTTCCTCTCCTAGTGGTGTAAGATTATCCGACTGTGGCGGGAGAAGGAGTCTGCTCCGCCAGATGACAGAAGAGTATTTTGGCAGGGGAAATCCGATATACTATGTTGTGAAATTACTAAAAAAGATAGGTATGTCCCAAAAAATCTACTTTGTTATTGGCGCGAATGGAGTGGGAAAGAGCGCTGTTTTGTCTCAGTTACGGTCTCAGTTGTCTGAGAAGCTTTTTGAATTGCATGACTTTGATGAGCGTGGTGTGCCGGACAATGCAGATAAAGTCTGGCGTATGAGCGAAACAGACTACTGGGTTGGTCGGGGAGAGGAAAATAAAGCGAAAGGAATCTCGACTGTTATCTGTGGGTTTTCTAAACCTGCGGAGATAGGGTCTCGGGCCGAAATTATTTTGCTCGATGTTGATAATGCTACCCTAGAAAAAAGACTGAGGGGGCGCTATCAGACGGAAGCATCTCTGAAAGAATTGAATCGAACAACAGGGAAAACAGTGGAGAAGTTTATGATGGATAATATTTATGTTTCTTCACTTTTACGCAAGGCCTGTGCAGAACTCGGTTGTCAGATTATCGATACGACGACACTTTCACCTGAGCAGGTTGCTGACCAGGTCGTGATTTTTATACAGGGAGATGATCTTTCGATTTTATAGGTATCATATAATATGAAAAAAATATTGATAACAGGCATCTCTGGTTCAGGTAAGTCGACCTTGTGTAAAACACTACAGAAGCTAGGGGAAGAAGCGTATAGTATCGAGGAGGATTTTGATGGGATGTTTGCTATGTATCGGAAGGGAACGAACGAGATTTTTGACGACTTTGATAATGCCGACCCCGCGAAGATTGATGCTTCTGAATGGCGATGCAGTGTTGAGAGGCTCAAAGGCCTCATAGCAACACAGAAAAACGAACGAACCTTCTACTGTGGCGTTGCTTCCAATATGGATGATATTTTGCCACTTTTTGATAAAGTTTTCTTACTGAAAGCCAGTCCGGATGTTCTGCGTGGGCGGCTTTCCAATCGGGAGGGAACAGAGGATATGGGTGGCACCGAAGAAAGTCGTCAGGCAGTATTGGGCTGGAAGGACTGGTGGGAGGAAACAATGGAAGATAAGGGAGCAGTTACGATTGATGCTAATCACAATTCTGATGAGGTTGCCCGTGAAATCATTTCTCTTACTGAGTAAAAGATTTTTTATGAAACTTATTATTTTCAATGGACCATGCGGGGTAGGGAAGAGCACTATTGCGGTTCGGCTCCATGAAACACTCCCGCTTTCGATTTTACTCGATGCTGATAGTTTGAGGAGGCTTTTTAGTGGGTATCGAGAAAAAAGAGAGGAAAGTAGAATAGTTAGTCTCAAGCTGGCTGAAACAATGATGATAACCTGTTTAGATATGGGACATGATGTCATTATCGATAAGATGCAGTTTGATACGGCGGTGCTCGATAAATATCTCGAAATAGCCAAGCAAAAAGGGGTGGCGGTGAAAGAAATTATTCTCTGGGCATCCAAAGAGGTGGTCATGGAACGGGCTGGGGTTCGGGGATGGAAAGAGGGAGGTCTGCTTACTCCTGAAAAATGCGAGGCATTTTGGCATGGAATAGATGATATGAAGGACAAGCGATCAAACGCCGTGATTATTGATACCACCCACCTTTCCTCTGATGAGAGTTTTGCCAAGGTAGCAGAAGTAGTCAATGAGAGGGATACGGTGTAGTGGGGGTATCCGCTTTCGGGCGGGACACGGAATTCGCCAAAAGGCGGATTTTTTGTTTTCCTGCCTAATACGGTAGGATAAAGGCATTCTTATGGAACAGCCACCAGTACCCTCTCGGCAGCCCCAACGACCCGAACAGCGGGAAGTTCGGCATGGTTCGATTGAGTACTATAAGGCTAAGAACAATTCGATCGATCGACACCTCGATCATGCGCTGAAGATAGTGCTTACCCGTCTTGCAAATATGGATCAGGAGAAATATAAGAGAGAATCAGATCCTCGGTGGGCAAATTCTCATGATGTACTTGACCTTAAAACCTACATGGTAAAATTTGAGCTCCCTTCTATCGATCAACATGAAACTTTTGAAGGTTTTCAGGAGGCCGCCCCGGATGCCAATGATCCAGATAAGCAGTATGATGATTACCTGCTTCAATTGAGCGAAAGAGAGGGGCAAGCGGCCGTTGATTATTTCCTTTCGGAGCAAGAGCGGCTTTATGATGAAGTCGCAGCGTATTTTTCTGATATAGAAGCAGGTAAAATACAGGGGTTGCGCGTAACTAACCCGAGTCCAATCGGGGGGATACTTTCAAGTACCAATTTCAAAGAGGGGGGTAGGGTGTATCGAATAAATATCAAAGCCATCCCGGCTGATCATCCCGTATCTTTGGTAAAACAGTTAGCCGATAAATTTTCCGAGAACCGACCATCTGTACCGGCTGGTTTTACCATCAAAACACTTCTCGGGGATACGAATTCGAGAGACTCGGTTATTGTCTATGTTCCTGAAGAGTCTTTTGAAGGGGCGGCAAAAGTTGTGACGGAACATTTCCAAGGTAATTGGCAATACCATGACCGGCATGCCGATGCTGGAATTTTCGGCGGCGTAGCGCTAGAGGCCCCTGATGGGAGTAAATTTCCGGGTATTCGCGTAGCAGTGGATCCACCGTCCCTTGAGCCTCTGGTGGGAGATACTTTCAATGGGCTCCAAGCGCATATCCTTTCTCTCTCAGTCATTGAATATGTGAAGCAGTATTATCATGGTGATAAAGATAAAATGATGAGTCACTTTATGAGTGATTACGATACCGCAGAACAACTTTGGCATGCTCACTTTGGAAGACTCTATGAAAAGAATGCCAGAACAGTACTTGGACCGAAAGCGTCAATGAAGAATATTGCATTTTTTGAAGAATAAAAATGATATGAATATTGAGAAAACAAATATTGAAGGCCTCCTCATCATTGAGCCAGATGTTTACCGAGATGAGCGGGGTTGCTTTCTCGAATCCTATAATCGTGAGCGCTACTGCGAGGCGGGAGTGTCGGAACTTTTTGTTCAGGATAATGTCTCGGTCTCAAAAAAAGGTGTGATTCGTGGGCTTCATTATCAGGCGCCACCATTTGCCCTAGGGAAACTGGTTTCGGTACTTCAGGGTCGCGTGATGGATGTGGCGGTCGATATCCGGACGGGGTCGCCGACGTATGGCCAGCACGTGATGGTCGAACTTTCAGCGGACAATCACAAGCAGTTCTGGATACCGGCCGGTTTCGCGCATGGTTTCGTTGCCCTCGAGGATGATACGGTCTTTACCTACAAATGTACAAATGTGTACTCCAAAGAACATGATCGGGGCATCCATTTTGACGACCCAGCGCTTGGTATTGACTGGGGAGTCGCGGATCCAGTTGTCTCCGAGAAAGATCGGCAGCATCCGCTCCTCGCGGATATTCAGGGCGAATTCATTTTCAAAAATCCCATCCTTACCGCTTAAAGAATATGAAACTTCTCGTTACTGGTGGCGCCGGATTTATCGGTTCCAACTTCATCCACTACGTACTCCGCACTCAACCGGAAACTGAAGTTGTCAATCTCGACTTACTGACGTATGCGGGCAACCCGGAGAATTTGAAAGAGTTCGAGAAGGACTCGCGCTACCGTTTTGTGAAGGGTGATATCACGGATGCAAGTGTTGTCGATCAATTGGTGGCGGAATGTGACACGATTGTGCACTTTGCCGCCGAGAGTCATGTAGACCGGTCAATCCTTGGACCGGAGGCTTTCGTTCGAACCAACGTACTCGGTACATTTACCCTCCTCGAGGCCGCTCGGAAATGTAATAAGCGTTTCCATCACGTCTCGACTGACGAGGTCTTCGGTGCACTTTCGTCGACGGACCCGGCGTTTGATGAAGCGACACCGTACGACCCGCGCAGTCCCTACAGCGCGAGTAAGGCAGGTAGTGACCACCTCGTCCGGGCTTACTTTCACACCTTCGGGCTGCCAATTACGATTTCAAACTGTTCGAACAATTACGGGCCGCATCACTTCCCAGAAAAACTTATCCCGCTCGCGATCACAAATCTCCTCGAAGGAAAGAAAGTTCCGGTCTACGGTGACGGTGCCCAGGTGCGCGACTGGCTCTATGTCGAGGACCACTGTCGTGCCATCGCGCTCATCCTAGAAAAAGGGAAGATTGGCGAGACGTACTGTATCGGCGGCAATGGCGAACGCGAGAATATTTGGATTGTAAAAGAACTTTTGAAGCTCGTTGGGAAAGACGAAAGCGCGATTGAATATGTGAAGGATCGCCCAGGCCATGACCGCCGCTATGCAATTAACTTTGAAAAAATCAAAAAGGAGCTCGGCTGGGAACCGACGATAACGCTCGAAGAGGGCCTCGCCAAGACGGTCGAATGGTTCAAGACGAACGAAACGTGGTGGAAGAATGTAAAGAGCGGGGAGTATCAGAAGTATTATTCTGAACAATATGGGAAAATAAGTTCACTAGGGTAGTTGGTATAGAGTAATTTTATCTGAAACAAGTATCTATTAATTAAACTGAAATTATGGAACATTTTCCTGCCAACCTAGAGGGAGAATCGTCGCGGCGTGACTCAGTTGATGAAGTCATCTGAGATATGTCTGACCGACCGGGGATTAAACATGCTTGGGAGCAGACCGAAGATAGTATAAAGGGAGAAATCAAGGCTAAATGGAGAGATATTATACGACAAGAAACGAATCCTGAAAAAGCAGTTGATCTAATCTTGGATGATCTTACTGATCGTCGTGGCCTAAGGCAGGAATGGGAGCAAATAGATGATGATGTCCAAGCGGAAATCAAGAAAGCTTGGGTTAAACTGATTCATCAAGTTTAGCGGTAGAAATGAAATTACTTCTGAAATCTAGTGGTAAAAGCAATGTTTTGATTGAAAGGAAGTTATTGAAATTAGAAGAATAGAGTATGGGCGGATATGTCGTCCTCGGTCTTCTCTCGGGGGTCCTACAAATTATTTCAGCAATTCCTTATTTTCGAAGTATTCTTCGTTGTGAAACACAGCCAAACATTATCTCGCAATTCTTATGGACCGTGTTGCAGCTTATCGCTATAGTAGCTCAATTACAAACGGGGTGGTCTTGGTCCGTCCTCATTTTGATAGCTACCACATTCAACACAACAGTTTTTACGATTCTCTGCCTCAAGGGATATGGTTATAAGGAATATGGTTGGATAGATTACAGTTGTTTTGTAGCCGCTGTTCTGGCGCTCGTTGTGTGGTCAGTGACTGACAATCCTACCCTTGTGCTTATTATTACCGTGGGAACCAGTGCTTTTGCTTCACTCCCGACGATTGCTAAGGTATTTAAGTATCCGAAGACAGAAGACGCTTCCGCTTGGCTTATTATGAGTGCAGCGAGTCTATTGAGTATTTTCTCTGTCAGTGATCGGAGTCTAAATAATTTAATAGCACCGGTTCAGTACTTGATTGAGAGTAGTATCATTGGATGGACCGCCTTACTTAAGAGTTTGCCGCTATCGAGGAAAAAAGAGTTATGACCTTCGAACAGTTTCGACAATTTATCGACGAGCAGCATGCTTTTTTTCGGAAAGTGAAGAAACAAACACGGAAGGATCGGATTTTTGCTCGGACAATCAAGCTGGGCGAAGAATACGGCGAACTGTGCGATGCGGTGCTTGCCTCGATGGGTGATCAGCGCCGAGGAAAGTTGAAAAAAGAAAAGCCAGACGATCTTGAGAGCGAGTTTGCCGATGTGCTCATTGTGACCTTCATGCTCGCTAAGGCGATGGATGTCGATATTATGACGGCACTTGATCGTAAAATAGAAAAGATTCGGAAACGAAATAAGGAATAGGCTTATGAAGAAAGAAAAAGTTTTTCAGCCCCGTCCGGGCCAAGTAGAATTTACCAATGTCCGTTGGGCACCGGTCGTTAACTGTGTCGTAAAGTATAAGCAAAAAATTCTTCTCGTTGAACGGAGTGCTTCACTGCGACTCTATCCGGGCGATTGGAATGGTATTTCTGGCTTTTTGGACGATCAAAAAAGTCTTGAGGAAAAAGTAAGAGAAGAACTTCGTGAAGAGCTGGGTCTAACTAGGAACCATATCCTATCAATTCAGCCCGGACAAATCTTTGATTAGGAAGAACCGAAATATAAGAAGACGTGGATTGTGCATCCCGTTCTCGTGACGGTTGATACGGACGAGGTGAAGCTCGACTGGGAGGCGAAAAATTACGTATGGATTAAGCCGAGTGAAGTGAAAAAGCCCCGACTACTTCCCGGCTTTGATAGGGTGCTATCGACTTTTTTTAAGCGAAGGAAATAGCGTATGATGATTACTAAATTTGGCCACTGTTGCCTCCTTATCGAAACCAAGGGAGTGCGAATTCTGACTGACCCAGGGAATTACAATGAGACGCCGATGGTGACGGATATCGATGCCATCCTCATCTCGCATGAGCACGCAGACCATCTGCTTGTCGAAAGTCTCAGCATCATTCTCGCTAAGAATCCGGGAGCGTGCGTGATATCTCAACCGGGCGTGGGAAAAATTCTTGATGAGGCGGGGATTAAGTGGGACGCGATAATTGATGGAGAGGAAAAAGAGGTAAAGGGAGTAAAAATCCAAAGCTTTGGCACTGAGCATGCTTGCATTCACCATGATTTGCCACTCGTTCAGAACACGGGATTCTTCATTGATGGGAGGCTTTTTTATCCTGGCGATTCCTTCCATAATCCCGGGAAAACGGTCGAGATTTTAGCTCTGCCAGTTGCTGGTCCATGGATGCGGATCGAAGAAGCGATCGAATACGCAAAAAATATCAAGCCGAAAGTCGTCTTTCCGGTGCACGATGGTATGCTTCGTCAGGGGATACAACTCGGACCGACACGGCGCATCCCTAAAATGCTTCTCGAACCGCTCGGCATTGAATACGTCGATATGACCGAAGGTAGAGTGCACGATTTTGCGCTGTAAGGCCTCGCTGCGAGATGTTTCAGCCGCATTCCGACCCTCAAAACGCTCATTTGCTATAATGAATGAGTCATGGAATCAACACTACCGAAAACACGGAAAAAAGCTCTTATCTTAGGGGCGAAGGGTATGCTGGGGCAGGCGCTCGTTCAGGAATTCCGCCTTGCTGGCTACGAGCTCGGACTCTGGGATGTCGCCGAAATTGATCTGGCTGAAGAAGAGGCTTCACTCGAAAAAATCACTGCTTTCGGACCAGATATTATCATCAATGCCGCAGCCTATAATGCGGTCGATGATTGTGAATTGGATGACGAAGAGTATCGTAAGGCACTCATTCTCAACCGAGACGTACCCGGATATCTGGCTCGCTTTGCAGCAGAACGGGGCATCCCATTCGTTCATTACTCAACTGACTATGTCTTTGACGGGATGAATGAAGACGGGTATCGTGAGGACGCTGTACCGTCACCAGTTTCGCGTTACGGGAGTTCAAAGTACGAGGGCGAGAAAGCGGTACTCCAAGCTGCTGGACGTGTATATCTTATTCGCCTTTCTAAGCTTTTCGGTGAACCGGCTGTTTCCAAACTTGGCAAACGTAGCTTTTTTGAAGTTATGCTTGCGAAAGGAAAAACCGATTTGAGTGTCGAGGTGGTGGATGATGAAAAAAGCTGTTTCACCTATGCACCCGACTTAGCGTTTGCAACTCGCGAGCTCCTTGAGTCAGCCCCCGCGCCAGGCATCTACCACCTTCCAAATGAAGGCGGCGCTACGTGGTTTCAATCAGCACTCGAGCTCTATCGGAAAGTGGGACTCAAAGTGGAAGTCATTCCTGTGACCAGTCAGCATTATCTTCGTCCCGCACGT
>JBATNS010000095.1:0-7183 GCA_049290475.1 Candidatus Moraniibacteriota bacterium
GTCCAGGCCGCCGAAGAGTATCGAGGGAAATGGATTTACTACTCGCTTGGCAATCTCATTTTCGACCAGTATTTTCGTCCCGAAACGCAGTCCGGACTTATTGTGCGGGCGATCTTTGATATGGCAGATAAAAGTATCGCTGTTGAGTCACTACCGGTTCGCCTCAAAACGAATGGGCAGACGGAATTCGTTCAACGTTGATTTCCCAGCTTTTTCCGGCTATGCTGTCGAGTACTTTGCTATGAACAAGAAATATTACATCCAGACCTTCGGCTGTCAGCAGAATACGGCTGATTCTGAGCGCATTGCGAGCCAGTATGAGGCGCGCGGTTTCCAGCCGGCCGGGAATTTGGAAGAAGCAGATACACTTATCGTCAATACCTGCATCGTCCGGGATCGCGCCGAGGAGAAGGTATATGGCCTCGTCCAGAACTTGCGTGAAAAAGCAGGGCGCGGACCTGCGGATTTGCATATAGTGATTACGGGCTGCCTGGTGGGGGCGGCAGCGCGTGAACCGTCAGGGAAGCTCATGAAGCGAATGAAAGCACGCCTTCCGGATGAGGAATTTCTCCCGATGGAAGATGTCGGTTTCGAACATGAGCCTAAAAGAACCGCTGGGAAAATGGCCTCGATCGTTATCTCGAACGGTTGCAATAATTTCTGTGCGTTCTGTATCGTACCATTTTCCCGAGGCAAGGAGCGGTCACGGCCGTTCATCGAAATTATCAATGAAGTACAGGAAGCAGTCAGGCAAGGGAAGCCGGAAGTGATGCTTCTTGGTCAGAACGTGAATTCATATGGCGCAGATTTCCTCATGGAAAAAATGAAGGATGGATCAGAATATGCTTTGCCTAGCGGCAAATCCGTGAAACCGGTCATGGTGAAGCATCTTGGCCGGCATCGTATCCCAACACTTTTCACCCATCTCCTCGAGGCAGTAGCTGAGATCCCAGGCGTGGAAAAAGTTATGTTCCTTTCGGCTAACCCGTGGGATTTTTCAGACGAACTCATCGAGACGATCGCTCGCCACCCGAATATCGACCGGCTCCTCCATCTCCCGATTCAGGCGGGGAGTGATAAGATCATCAAGGCGATGAACCGTTGGTATACGCGGGATGAATATCTCGCGCTCATCGATCGGATCCGGGCGAAGGTACCGGAAGTACAGTTTACGACCGATATTATCGTCGGTTTCCCCGGAGAAGCCCGGGAAGATTTCGAAGCCACCATAGATATCGCAAGGCGGGTGAAATTTTCTAAGGCCTTCATCGCTTGGTATTCGCCCCGTCATGGCACTGCCGCACTCAAGATTGGTAACGATGTTGATATCCATGAGAAGAAGCGGCGCTATACGGAGCTTGATCATCTCGTGCTCCGTCTTTCGGGGCGTGAATACTTCATCAGCTCAAAGGCTGAAAAAGGGCTGAAATAAAGCTTCTTGAGTCAGTACCGTTGGTATTGACTCAAGAGGTATTCGGGTGTATAATATTTACGAGTAGCTGAGAGTGGTTCTCGGCTGCGTATGTCCTTTCTGGAGTCAATATGCTGGAATTTCTGGAATTTCTGGAATTCGCTTGGTGCTATATCTGTGAGGTCGTCGGATACTTCCGGGACCCGTGGGATTTGCTCAAGGACGAGTAGACCGTCCACTCATCCCGCCGCTCAGCCAACACGCTTGCCGCCCCCCGTCTTCGGATGTTGGGCGGCCTTCTTTTTTTCGACCAGAAACAATGCTAGGATGAAGAGGTGTCAAACTATCTATGCAAGAGCACTATACTCTCATCTCTTGGAATGTGAATGGGCTTCGGTCGGCCGGGAAGAAAGATTTCATCACTTGGATGCAGCAGGGTCGGTTTCCGATTGTGGCCGTGCAAGAAACGAAGATTAGTGATCCCGATCAGTTGACCGAAGACCTTCGAAACCCCGACGGCTATACGAGTTACTTTAATTGTTCGAATGAGAAGAAGGGTTATAGTGGGGTTGGTGTGTATGTAAAGAAACAGCCGTTTTCGGTAAAGACATTCTTTGGTGATAATCTGCTGTCTCGTGAAGGGCGGGTCATCGAGATGGAATTCCGTCACTTTACACTTATCAATGTCTACTTTCCCAATGGTGGCTCAGGCGAGCTCCGGCTTCAGTACAAAATGCAATTCTACGATGAATTTCTGCATTATCTCACGCATCTCCGGAACCAGGGGAAGAAGATTGTGCTCTGTGGTGATGTGAACACGGCACATCGAGAAATTGATCTCGCCCGGCCGAAAGAAAATACAAATACCTCCGGCTTCCTCGATATGGAGCGAGCCTGGATCGATAGGCTCATTGAGGTCGGCTTTGTCGATGTCTATCGCACGCTGCACCCACGCGAAGTTGCCTACACATGGTGGGATATGAAGACTCGTTCTCGAGAGCGCAATGTCGGCTGGCGCATCGATTACTTTTTTATTGACCGATCGTTGGAAAGTAATGTGAAAGAAGCGCTCATTCTCTCCGATGTCCCAGGTTCCGATCACTGCCCGGTTGGCCTCTCGTTGGCGTTCTCCGAAGCGGATACTTCGTTGTAGTACATATGGAAGCTGAAACGCTTGTCCCCGCACCTTTAGCTGAGCGGATGCGTCCGAAATCCTTGGCTGATTTTATCGGTCAAGAAAAGATTCTTGGTGAGGGGTCGTTTCTTCGTCATGCCATCGAGCAGGACCGGGTTTCATCGCTCTTGTTTTGGGGTCCTCCAGGAAGTGGTAAGACGACACTAGCTCGACTCATCGCTGAGGCGACAAAATCCCATTTCATTCAATTATCAGCGGTGGAGAGTGGTAAGAAAGAATTACAAAAAATAGTTGAGGGAGCAAAGGCAACTGAGCGGCTCGGTGCACGGACGATTCTCTTCGTGGACGAGATTCACCGTTGGAATAAATCCCAACAAGATGCCCTGCTGCCACATGTTGAGAACGGGACAATCACGCTCATCGGTGCGACGACAGAAAATCCAAGTTTCGAGGTGAATGCCGCCTTGCTTTCCCGGACACGTGTTCTCGTATTACAGAAGCATACCGAACGTGACATTGAGTCGTTACTTGAATTAGCGATAAAAAATGATGCGCAGCTGAAGCGGCTGAAGACACGAGCGGAACCAGAGGCTCTTCGGTTCATTGCTGGTCTTTCCGGCGGGGACGCTCGTGCTGCCTACAATATCCTTGATGCGTGCGCTGGTATCGGCAAGTCCATTACCTCCGAACTTGTTGAGGGTATCGTTGACCGTTCACATATTCTCTACGACAAGGATGGGGAGGAACACTACAACATCATTTCTGCCCTCCATAAATCGATGCGCGGCGGCGCTGCTGATGCGAGCTTGTACTGGCTTGGACGCATGCTTGAAGCTGGTGAGGATCCACTCTATATTGCACGACGGCTCGTCCGGTTCGCTTCGGAAGATGTCGGTATCGGCAATTCCTTCGCGCTCCCGCAGGCAGTCGCAGCATATCAAGCGTGTCAATTCATCGGCATGCCAGAATGCGAAGTGAACTTGGCTCAAGCCGTGGTCTATCTCGCCCAATCAAAGAAATCGAACGCGCTTTATACAGCGCACGCCAAAGTGAAAGAAGATATCTCGGCCTATCCAAATGAACCAGTTCCGCTCCATCTCCGAAACGCACCAACGAAACTTATGAAATCGCTCAACTATGGGAAGGGCTACAAGTACACACCAGACTATAAGGATGCCGTTGATGCTGCTCAGCAATATTTACCCGAGAAACTCAAAGGAAGGAAGTATCTCTAAAAAGAAAAACGGCATCCAACTGTGGTAAGTGGATGCCGTGAAGGGGTGTGACACGTGCATTGACGCATCACCAAAGTCGATCGCTACATTTTCGATGGTCGTGATATCAACCTCGGGGGTGGCGGAGAGCGTGGCCCGGCAGCACCCATAGTACAGTTTTCCGCTTCGTCGGCAGACGAAACGATGTTCATAGCGATTCTGGGGGCCACAGTGGCTGCAAGGAGTAAAGGGCGGTTTCGGTTCGGCGGCGAGAGCTGAAAAGAGACGGCGATCACCGGAATCGGCACCTTTAAACATGGATATCTCCTTTCGGTTGGGAGGCAGGTTTTCCAATGTCAAACCAAGAAACGGATGCTACAATGACGTCATATGAACACCTATCCGACAGTTGGCCGCATGGCACCCGCCTTCAGTCTTTCTGATCAGACAGGGGAGACTCACGCGCTGAAACAATATCGAGGGCAATGGGTAATTCTCTATTTCTATCCGAAAGACGATACGCCCGGATGTACGGTTGAAGCTTGTGCTTTCCGTGATAATTTTTCTGCGCTCAAAAAAGCGGGTGCTGTCGTGCTCGGCGTCTCCATTGACCCAGTGCGGAAACACGCAAAATTTTCCGAGAAATACTCATTGCCGTTCGTCTTACTTTCCGATGAAGAAAAAAAGATTGTAGAGGCGTATGGAGTATGGGGCAAGAAAAAATTCATGGGACGTGAATATATGGGGACGAATCGTGTCTCTTTCCTCATCACACCTACCGGCAAACTGGCTAAGATCTATGACCCCGTAAGGCCAGCTGAGCATGTGGCTGAAGTTCTCGAAGACATCAAAATAGCAAATAAAAAGTAATTCTTATGCGGGTATGCTGAAACAGAAGGTTATTCTTGTTCTTATCGGGAGTATTATTTTCGCGACATTGATTTTCCTCATTGTAAGACTGGACTTGTTCGCCCCACAGAAAACGGAGGAGATATCCCTGCAGCACGAGCAAAAAATCGGGAAGCAGGGAGAGGTGAAAAAGAGTGCGCTCTACGCATCTTGTTTTAATACCTGGAAACCAAAAGTCTCAGATCCGTCGAATGCTGCTGCACTTCGAGAAACATACTGTATCTGCTTTGATTCCAAGATTGGTGGTAACCCGGCTGTTGGTAAAGGTACGTATGATAGGCTCGTGGCGAATTTTTCGACGGATATCAATGTTGTTACTGGGAAAAATCCAGCACCGATGAATGATCCTGAAGTGACAGCGCTGGGCGAGGCTTATGTGGCATGCCTCAATCAGATTGTCCCCGAAGAGATGCGCGGAGATCGGTCAACGGTCCAAAAGAACCAAAGTACATCTTCTACCGCATCAAAGATTCCCTCGGATTTCCAGATCCCATCAGGAAATCCTTCACAAGTACGACTAACGGTAAAAAATAAAAGTACCCTCCTAAATCTCTCAGACGTAAAAATAGATATCGATGGCAAGGAGATCATGCGTGGGTCTTTGGTCTATGATTCTCCTCGAGAGATAACCCTGCAGCTCGCGCCAGGAAAACACTGGATTAACGTCTCTTCTCAAAATGCTCGATCAGATATTGATACAAGTTTTGAGGTCACCCAGAAAACAAGTCACTATGCCGTGGTCGCATACTTTTGGGAAAACGCAGAAAGTGACAACTTTAGTTTCTCGATCAGCCAGTAATTCCCGCGTGACTAACTGATGGGTTTGTATCTTTCGTCTGATGTGGTAAACTAGAAGTGCTAAATCCTTCCACCCCCTCTAACCATTTATTGTCTCACTGACGCCCCAATACTTGGTCCCGTGGAAGGACCGGCACTCGCGAGATGAGGTTGCACAACGTTGCACCCTCTCTTTCTTTTTTCAGGGTATTCTCTCAATTTTAGTGATAAAGAACGCTGTGTGACTGGCGTTTTTGGCTTTTTATAGGGGTATTTGCACATTTTATAAAAGTGGCATAGAATGGGTAGCAAGAACAGTGAAGTGGTGAAATGTGGTGAATTTCACGAAAGCACTTCCACTGTTCAAGTTTGCCACGCTTATGTTCATCGGCGAGTATCAACATTCGATCGATCCCAAAAAGCGCTTGGCGCTCCCTTCGAAGTTTCGCGGGGAGCTAGGGACTCGGGTTGTCATCACGCGTGGACTCGACCGGTCACTCTTCGTCTATCCGATGAAAGTCTGGGAGGAGCTTGCGAGCAAACTCGGATCACTTCCCGTTGGCGAGACAGGTACGCGAAGTTTCATTCGGCTCATGCTTGCCGGTGCGACCGATGTGGAGCTCGATAGTCAAGGGCGAGTGCTCATTCCCGAATACCTCAAGACGGAGGCGGGATTGAAAAAAGAGGTCACCGTTGTCGGTCTCTATAATCGACTCGAGATCTGGGACGTGAGAGAGTGGCAGAAATACAAGCACCTTGCTGAAAAGAATACCGAAAAAATTGCGAATGAACTCGGCAAACTCGGTATTTACTAGCAACGATCACGTACCTCAACAATATGCAACAGGTAAACACAGAGCATGTCCCCGTCATGCTTCAGCCAGTGATTGACATTTTGAACCTTCACTCAGGGATGCGCGTTGTGGACGCGACACTGGGCGGTGGTGGATATACTCGGGTGCTGCTTAACCAGGTTGGTCCTGAAGGAAAAGTCATGGCCTTTGATTGGGACGAAACAGTAATGGTCCGCTTTCGCGAGTCGATAGTGGATGATCCGATTCTCTCTTCATCGCTAGCTACTGGGCGACTTATCCTCGTTCGGGGATCATATGCGACACTTCCTGCGGCGCTTCAGAAAAATGATTGGGAAGGAGTGGACGCGATTGTGGCGGATCTTGGGTTGTCGAGTGATCAGCTCGCTGATCCGAAGCGAGGCATCAGTTTCCAAACTAATGGTCCGCTCGATATGCGGCTCAACTCCGATGAGATAGTTCAGGCGAAGCACATACTCGACCAGTGGGATGGGGATGCACTGGCCGATCTCTTCCGGACTTACGGCGATGAACCTGAAGCGAAGCGGATTGCCACGGCAATCGTGGAGGCTCGCCGACTCGCAGCAATCGTAACAACAGCCGAGCTCCGGCAAATCATCTGGGAGAATGTTGTGCCGGCGCGACGACGGGGGAAGATTCATCCGGCAACGAAAGTCTTTCAAGCACTTCGGATCGCCGTGAACAGTGAGCGTGCTCATCTCGAGCAATTTCTCAAAACCATTCCGTCTGCCCTCGTCCCTGGTGGACGGGCAGCTATCGTCTCTTTCCATTCTGGCGAAGATCGAATTGTGAAACACCTGTTCCAAGAAGCGATTCGTTCTGAAAATGCTCAGCTCGTCTGGGTAAACAAAAAACCCTTGGTACCAAGCGAAGGTGAAGTCCAATCGAATCCACGCGCCAGGAG
>JBATNS010000096.1:0-20926 GCA_049290475.1 Candidatus Moraniibacteriota bacterium
CGTTGATTTTCGACTGCCACTTCCGAGTCCATACCTTGCCGACGTAGAGCGGAAAGTCGAATGCTGGGTACGGGTCCGTTGAATAGTGGTAGTGGTTGAGGCCGAGGTCAAACTTCTGCAGACTGCCTTGTCCAATCGGGTACGCGGTGGTGATGCTGACTTCGCATCCGTCAGGAAAAGCAGCCCGTGCGTACACGTTCGAACTCGTGACGCGTTCCACTGAAAGCCGATACTCACAGCCCGGTTTGGCGTAACGTTTGTTGGCGAACTCGAACTGCCAGGTGTCACCGACGAAGAACTTGGGCCGGTTAGCCCAGCGGTTCACTCCGAGTGGCACCAGCTGTTCACTGGCCAGCGTCTTAGCCGCAATCTGCAGGTCGCTGTTTAACCCGGAAATCACAACGCTTTTCGCACCACCGTGCTTTGGACTGAATGTTCCGCGGAAGCTGCCGTCGGACTGTTCAGTAGCGATGATTGTGCTATTGGCCGCGGTGACCAACGTGAGCTGACGTTGACCGCTACCCTGGTTCATCTGGGCCTGTGCCGGATACATGCCACCACTCGTGAGGCCGTAGGTCGCTTCCAACAGGAGCGCACCATCGCTTGTGGGAGTGGCGGACGCGATTTGGAGCGTGCGCGTCTTGGTTTCGCCGTCTATCGTGACTAGCCACGATGTGGCGACTAGGTTGTTGGCCTGCGCCTGAGAAGCGACAGGATTTGTTGCGGCGAGGAATGCCGCAAAAAGGAGTCCGACAATTCGGAAGGTCTTCATAGCAAGCCTCGCTTTCGAGAGAGGGGGTTATGGAAAAGAGCAACAAATGACGGAGTCATCTGACGGCTATACTCTATAACATATTACTGATAAGTCAATATGTATGTTGTATAGAAGCCAATATTTTGGTATTTTCTGCTAACAGTGATTTGATATGCGGGATATTTTTTGTAAGTACTATTGGGGCCGGGCGGCATTTGTTTAAATAGGTATCTGGATTTCGTGTAAAAAAAGAGGGGAGATGCATGCCTCTCCCCGACCTGTCCCGTTGAGTGTGTCCGCGGACTTGGTCATTGGACCCTCTTGAATGTCCCATTGTTGTTGCCGCCACCCGGATTGGTGTAGCTCGCCGTGAGTATTTCGCCCTGACGGGTGAAGATACACGTACCGCCCGTGGAGCGATTACAGACGAATGAGATTGTCCCGTTCCTTAGGGTCGCCGTCTCTTTGGCCGGAATCGGGGACTTGGATCCCGAGTAGGAATACCGTACCAGGCATCCCTCGCTGGAATTCCGAACCTCGACTACTCGGAAGTACTGCTCTGCGAAACCACCTTGTGACCAGCTGCCAACCCAGTTGCCGTAGTAGGCAGCACATGCAGCTGGGATATCAGCCGAAGGCGGAATCGCGGCCAAAGCAGCCTTTTGTTCGTCATCAATCCGTTGTTGAGCTGCCGAACTGAGGTCCAGACGCTGCATGGTCGTGTTATTCGTACCACTTGGGCCGTGGTAGAACGCGCTGACGGTTCCATCGCGGAACTCGAAGGTGGTTGTGCCACCGTCGGGACGAGGCAGAGACAGGATGTCCCCTTTGATCGTCGCTGTCGTCGTCGGGACGGTGGCCTTGGGTGGTACTGCAGTCTTGTTGTAGACGACTTTCGCCGTGCAATCAGCACTGACGCTCGTGACCCAGAGGTAGGACCAACCGTTGACTGGCCATTCGCCACCCCAGCCACCGGAAAAGATGGCGCAGTTTGGCGGAACGTCAGGTCCTGGCTTCTGGAGGGCACTGACAGTCGTAGGCTTGGCTGTCGCCAGGAGTTCACCATCGCCAATGCGGGCGATTACGACGTCTTTGGTTGTACCGTTCTTCAAGGTGAATGTCCCTTTGAACTGGCCGTCCGATTGCTCGGTGACATCGATTTTCGTGTTGGCCTGGGTGGTCAGGGCGAGCTGGCGCTTTCCATCGACTTTCCGCATCTCGGCTGAAATGGGAGTCTGACCCTTGTCTGACATGCCGTACTTCGCCTGGAGTAGTGCTCCATCGGCGGTCGGTGCCTCACTCGAAATGATCAGGGTTCGGGTACTGGCTTCGCCGATAACGGTCACCAACCAGGATCCGGTCAGATTGGATTGTGGCTGGGCAAGTGTCGAAATACCTGCAGCCAAGATACCGCAAAACAGCTGTTTGAGCTTCATGTGATCCTCCTATAACGAAGGTTGATGAAAAAGGACAACAAATGACGACGTCATTTGATGGCTACACTATAGCATTTTTACTGGATTAGTCAACCCTTAAAAGAGCGATTTTCCTTAATTTAGAGCCTTTAGATAGTTATGTAGAGCTATCGAGTCAGAATTTTTTTCTGGCAATTGTGTTAGGGTGGTATTGCTACAATAGAACTAGCCTATGTCAAAAATCTTACATCAGATCATCGCTGAAAAGGTGTACAAAGAGAAAGAAATCAGAAGCATATCAGAAGCGGGAGGAAAGCCTGTGAGTTGGATTTTTGATTTCAAGAGTCAGAGCTTGAGAAAAGATTTTATTCGGGAGTATGCTGCGTATTTTTGGCGCTCTTTTGATAATCAGTTTCCAGGCACGATTCAAATCGGTGGGATGGAAACAGGGGCGATTCCCTTGGTGACGGGTGTTTCTGTCTTGGCTCCGGAAAATCGGCGAGTGAATGTTTTTTATATTCGGAAATCAAGGAAAAAAAGCGATCTCGCGAATCTTCTCGAAGGGGAGTTGACCGATGACCCGATTGTTTTGGTTGATGACATTCTCAATCAGGGGAGGACGATGCGGAAGCAGATTGCCATCATCAAGGAGCTTGGCAAGCAAGTGAGCGCTATCTTTGTTTGTATCCGCTATCGGGACCTTTCCCACTATCAAGACCTCATCGACCACGGGATAGCGATTGTGAGTATCTTTGAGCTGAATGATTTCCAGGATGTGTTTCCTGTCCGAAATATCGTCGATACGGTGCCAGATCCAAAGGAGCTCAATCGTTATCAAATCGAGTATCGGGTGAAGCTAACTGATAAACCGAATCTGTACCTGGTCGTTCCGAAATCAGCTCCGCTCTTGGCCGACGAGTATTTGTATATGGGTGCCGATGATGGAAATTTTTTCTGCATCCGGGTCGCTGACGGCCAAAAGATTTGGTCGTATCGGGTAGTTTTTGGCGCGAAAGGGAAGTATATTCATTCATCACCAGCCGTATATCGGGATCGATTGATTTTTGGTGCCTATGACGGCAATCTCTACTGCTTGAACCGATTTACCGGGAAACTTCAGTGGGTATTCAGCGATGCCGATTGGATTGGATCGTCACCCTGTGTCAATGAGACGGACGGCGTAGTGTATGTTGGTCTCGAATTTGGTCTACCTGGGAAGCACGGGGGAGTGGTCGCAATCGACATCGAGACAGGAGGTGCAAAATGGAAGAATTATACTTTCCCCGGGCTGACCCATGCTTCACCGGTGTACAATGCAAAAAGCGACTTGGTCGTCTGCGGCAGCAATGATACAGAGTGCTATGCTCTCCGGTCGGGGACGGGAGAGATTGTCTGGCAGTTCAAAACACTGGGTGAGGTAAAGTATGGCGCTGTCTTTGATGACGCGAGAGATCTGGTCATATTCGGGGGGATGGACGGGAGCGTGTATGTGCTGCGAACGCGTGACGGCATGCTGTGCCGTAGATTTGAGGCTCGATTTGGATTCTACTCCACGCCCGCTTTGAGGGATGGTAAGATTATCATTGGCTCACTCGATAAGAAAGTCTATTGCTTCGATCTCGAAACCGGTGGGACTGCGTGGGAATTCGAGACCGCCGGCCGGATTTTTTCAAGCCCAGCCCTCGATGGGGGTAGTGTTTTTATCGGGAGTAATGATGGAAGACTGTACGAATTAGAGGTATCTTCTGGAAAAGCATTGGCCGTGGTCCAACTGAGCGAGCGAATCGTAAATCGGATTCAAATTTCTCACCAGCCCGATGGAAAGCGCTCTCTGTTCATACCGACGCACGCCTGTGAATTATATAAGGTGAAAGAGATATGATTGATTATCTCCTTTCGGCCGTAGCAGATTAGTCGCCCTGAGCAAAGAAGTATGGCAGGATTTCTCTATCATTTTTTCCACAATGAGACCAATGATCGGACAGAGCGAGGTCTCGTGAATATCCCGGAAGACATCGAAGACTGGCCTCAAGAATGGAAGGAGATAGAGCATAAAAGATATCTGCTGCTCAGGCCTGTCCCGCTGCCGGAAGCACAGACGGGACTTTTTGAATTGCTTTCCCGACGCCGCTCGGATAAAGACAGCGTTTTAGGCAATGTCATAACACTGGCAGTTTTGGCGAAAATCTTACAATGTGGGTATGGTTTACAGAAAACTGTGGTCGCCGGGAGAAGCGAAAGACGCACCGTTCCTTCAGCTGGACAACGATACCCGCTTGAAATATACCCCGTTCTCTTTAAAGATATCGATGGATGCAAGGCCGGGATATATCATTATGGTGTACGTGAACACGTCCTCGAGCCCGTGACAGCTGATGGTTTTACCCGGGATGAGCTTTTGTCGTATATACGCCAGGAATGGCTTGCCGATGTTACGGGTGTGATCTGTATTTCAGCGGTCCTTAGTCGGACAACTGGGAAGTATGGGAGTCGAGGGTATCGCTACATTTTGCTTGAGGCGGGGCATGCCGCTCAGAATATGCTCTTGGCTGGGACGGAGAATGATGTGAATATGGTGCCGGTTGGAGGTGCGAACGAGGTCGATTTTGAACGGAAGATTGGACTCATGGATTCCAATGAACGAATTATGTATATGCTCTTTTTTTAATTTTTATTATGTACAATCAGTCGAGACTTTTTGGTCGACCGGGCTATATCCCGCTGAAAGAGTATGTTGCTGATATCGACTTTATGGTTCAGCATGGCCCATGGAAAGTTCCGCTTAGGTCAATCGATCGGCTGCATTTCCAAATTCTGAAAGCGGTGAGTAGGTTTTCTTGGTTCGCGGATGCTCTGCATATCATGCACGGTAGCAACGTGAGCCCTGCGTACGCCATTCTGCTTTCCTACGCGCAGAAAAATGGCCTTGTTGACTTGGTGGGTGAGAAGGGCCTGCAGCATAGTCGAGGGTATTTTTCTTATTACCTGAATAAGAAGATTGCCGTAGCCGGTCGTGAAGATACCATGACCGGACAGGGGGTCGCAAAGGATCGGGCAACGGCCTTCTCGAAGGCGCTAGGAGAGATGATCGAGCGTGTGGTGGCAGGAGCACGCGATATGAATTTTGAACAAGTAACTGCCTCGCCACAGTCAGTGATTTCACAGCGTATCCCCATGGTTTATCCACCAAGATACCACCGTTTTTTGAGTGTTCAGAAAGAAAAGTATAATGGCCTACGCCATGATTCATCGATTCCTATCGATTGGCTGATGGGGAAAAACCTGATAACGAATGAACAGGTGCTTATACCGAGGAAAATGACATCTTGGTTTATCGCGAATAGCCAGCGAAAAAATGTTTTTGTACAGGCGACGACCAATGGTTCTGCTGGGTATTTCACAAAAGCAGGAGCAGCTCTGCGTGGGTTACTTGAAGTAGTCCAGCGGGATGCCTTTCTCGTCCATTGGCTGACGATGATTGCTCCGCAGGTTGTTCGACATGATACGTTACCAGAGGACCTACGGATGCAGGTGCAAAAACTCGAAGCCTATGGGGTCTTGGTTCACATCTTGAATGTCACCGCCATACCCATTCCTTCTATCTTCATTGCTGTTACCAATGATAAATCAATCGAAGCGCGGCAGGTGATACTGAGCGGGGCTTCAGGCCTCACTTTTCATGACGCGATAGAGAATGCCCTCAGAGAGATGACGATTGGACTGGAAATGTTTTATTATCCCGAGAAAGATTCAGAGGTGGGCCTTGAAAAAACAGAACTTGAACCGTTCGTGTCTCGATTGGGCAAACTTGAGCGTCAACTGTATTGGCGGGGAGCGGAAAAAATGGCGCACTTCGAATGGTTTATTTCAGGTGAACAGGCGTCATATCATGACGTTTGCAAAAAATATGACACGATTGGGATGAAGAGTGATCGTCAAAGGCTCAGTCGATGCCTCGCTATCTTGCAGGATTTAGGCACTGACTACTATCCGGTGGTGTATTTCCCGAAGAATTCCGTACAGCAAGAAATGGGCTTCTATGTCGCGCAGGTATTCATTCCAAAAGCATTTCCCTTTTACCTTTTAGAGTATGTCGGGACATTTGATAGTGACCGATTGGCGGAGTTCGCTCAATCGAAAGGGGTGCTTCATTGGAAGCTGAATCCTTTTCCGCACATGTTTTCTTGAATTCATCGAAGAAACTCAGGAAAATTCTTCTCGTTGAGGAACGAGTGTGGTATATTTCAAATGATGAATGTCATACAAAACATATGGTTCGAATCATAAAGAAAAGAGCGTACCTTCTCGTCGGAATACTCATAAGTAGCCTATTCGGGACACTCGGCAGTATTGTCCGTTCGCAGTATTCAAAAGCAGATTCATGGTTCATCCCGTCGGCTCGCGCCGATATCCAGCCGTACACCTGGGTTCCGGGTGCCTGTGGTGATGGTTGCGGAGGGTGTTCGGGTGGTGATTCAGGTTCCTGAGACTATTCTTTATAGAGTGACTGTCTAGGTTCTGAAGGCTATGATTATCGAAACAAAAAAAACAAACAAAAAGACCGCCGTAATCGTCTTGGCGCTAGTTTTTGCGGTACTTCTGGCCACCGGGTCTTTTCGGTATTTCAGTGCGTTGCGCCAGGAGTCTCAGAGTCAGACTGCGGCTGACGATCGGGCAAGAGCGACTGAAGACGCATTCAACGCCAGTCACTTGCGCAATAGCCCAACTGCTCTTCAGGACTTGTTTCTGGACGATATCCGAAACGGTGTGAATGATAAAGTCACGAAATCGGCGATTTACTTCATTACGCATCGGTTTTTTGATAATGGGGGGAATATCTATGAGATTTATGATTTTATTGAAGCTCACCCGGAGCTCGTTTTCATGAAGGAGGCAGAAGCCATATACCCGAGAGAATTCGATCAGCTAAAAAAAGGAATTATTCCTCGGAATGCCGTGGATCGGGCTATCTATATCTACTGTGCCTACGTCGAAGTCCTCTACAAGCATGGATATGCTGATGTGGCCGCGACAGCAACGGCGGCGAATCAGTACGCAAAGACGGCGTATTATACGACTACTATCGCAAAGGAGATGCCAAAGAAAGAAGGAGCTCACCGTTCCCGTTACGCGAAGCGGAATGTGAAAAAAGCAGTTGAACTTATGAGGATGTCCAAACAGTCAGTGATTGACATAATGGATGGGAAATTGACTGAGAAAGATATCATGCCTCGGGACTTGCTCGTCGGACTGAATCAATATGCCGCCGCCATCAGATATCTAGAGGCGATGGGGTATGAAGTATCTAGTTCGCCAAAGTCAGCGAAAGAGATATTTGAGTTTACGACAGAATACGCCTATCGGAACGTCCCGGCACTCCATCACTTTACATCGCTTCTGAATGCCTCTACGCTGGCAATTGTTGACGGTGCGAATCCAAAAGATGTCCGTAGTGCTTTGTATCCGATACTCGATTTTGATATGAAGGGCAGGGTCCTTTCGACGAGCATCTTGCATAGGATCATAGAATCACGATCTGAGCCGAAGCTGCCACCGGATCGAATCGGGGAGACAAATATGGATATCTATAGCAAACGAAACACGCTTAGGCTCGCTGGAATTGTCCCGGAATTCAAGACATGGCTCATGTCGAATGGCTGGGTTGAGAGCGATTTCCAGTAACTTGGGCAGTACCCAGCATCTATGGATAGATCAGTGGGACGGCCAGGCTCGTCTCCTAGGAATGTATTCGGAATTTTCCTCATGGTACTTTGTTCCATGAGCTGTTTTGCAGTCCTTGTTTTGCTTTTCTTTGATAACAGTCCATTCACTTCTCGACAGACAACGGTTGATCTTACCGCCCCTTCCCAGAGTGGGGATGCGACCCTTCCAGCACCCGAATCAGTTAAAAAGTCCTATTCTTCGGCATTCCTTGATCCGATCGGAGAGCGTTACTACCAGAGTCTCTTTAAAAATAGTCCCGAAGCGGTTCAGGGTAGTTTTGTTGCAGCAATAAAGAGTGGTGGCATAGATGAATGGGCGCAGCTAGACGCTTATTTTTTTACGCACAGGTACGTCGACAACGGTGGAAATATTTACGAGCTTTATGATTTCATAGAACAGCGGACGGAACTCTCTTTCATGAAGGAAGCCGAGAATATCTATCCGGAGGTATTTACCAATATTCGTGCCCGCCGGGCGCCGTTCACATACTCGGATCAGGGGATATATGCGTACCTAGCGTATCTCGAAATATTAGATAGATATGGCTATGCCAATGCCGCCATGCTGAGTACCGCTGCGAACCAATATGCCAAGATAGCGTATTATAAGAAAGGAATTCGTGAGGAAAAAGCCTCGGGAAAACTCCCCACGTATCCCGACTATACAAAGGCTGAAATCGCGTCTGACATCAAAAAGGGACAGTTCTTCTATCCGAAAGCCGAAGAGGCAGTGCGAGTCCTCATGAGCGCTCCGGATCGGACGGATGCAACTGTTTTGGATACGGTGTATGCTGGCGAACAGCTTGGATCAGCCTGGCGGTATTTCTCCGGCTATGGCAGCACCGTTGATTCCGAAGTTACCGCTGCTCAAGCTTATGCATTTGCGATCCGCTCTGCCTATCGGGGAGTACCGGAACTGTATCTCTACGTCAGTCTGTCGAATGCTTCGACCGCGCTCCTCGTCGATTCGGTCATGCCAATCGAACTTCGTACTGCAGTGTACCCCTTTCTCGATATCCGAGACGAGCGGATCAAGCAGAGTGGGATAGTAGAGAAGATTATTCGTGCCAGAATTAATCCGACGGGTGTGCGGTTCAGGGACCTTGATATCTATAGTCGCAAGAACATCGCCGAACTCGGGAGGCGGGTGCCGGAATTCAAAGCCTGGCTTCTTTCGAACGGGTGGAAGGAGCAAGATTTTGATGAGTAGTCTTCCTCTGAAAGCACCTCTCAAAAAAGTTTTTTTTCTCTGGACCGGACGAGTTATCAGGGTTGATTCTTGATGTCCAGACAGTATGATAGAAATCATGAGTCATCCGCCTTTCTTTCTCGGTCGGATTTCCAGAGCCGGTCTAGCCGTCTTTGATATCGTGAATGACCTCCGTCTCCACGTGCTCTTTAACTATTTTTTGGTGGTTTCCTGGTTTCTGAGATCATCAAAGGTGAGTATTCAGGATTCAGTCGATTATGCGTTTGTAGCTCTTTCAATGGCAACTTTTGCCTATCTCTTAAATCGCTATGCCGATTATCACTATGATTTGATAGCTGATGCGGGTTTAAAAAAAGCACCCCGCAGTCTCTACGTTGTCATCTCACTGGCGTCGCTCGCGGCCGCTACCTTGTTTCTTATCCAGCGGCCCAGTCATATGTTGCCGCTGGTGGTTGGCCTGGTTTTCGGTGTGTTGTATAGCGTAAAAACTATCTTCCCACTACCGCTGAAAAATTACTGGTTTACGAAAAACCTCCTTGCAGTCAGTTCGAAATATCTCGTTACATTTGGTGGAGTTCTCCTGTTTGTTCCATTCACGGAGACACTCTTCATTCGTAGTATTTCTATGCTCGTGTTTTATTTTATCTATGAGATGCTATGGGATATCCGGGACATGGTAGCGGACAAGGTGGGAAGGGTCACGACCATTCCAATACTCATTGGACGGAAAAAGACGCTTCTCCTATGTTCCTTTATTGGATTTTCGAGTTTGGTGTTGCAAGTTGGTGTGCTTAATACAACAGTCTACTTCTATTTGAAGTATATAGCAGTGTTTTTCTTCATAGTGTCTCTCATTGGAGTGCGGCATCCTCGATGGTTTCATGCGATGACATATGTCCACCTTGTTTTGAATTTGATATTTCAGTCCAATGACGAGATATTTCATTATGCATGGAATGCTATTTCATTTTTTTGAACACTAGTGACGGGCTTATTTCTCATCGTAGCGCGCATCCACGCCCCCGTGCTCCTATCGTTTGGGAAAGCGTACCCGTTAATAGCTCATGTAGGGCATTAGAAAGTTTGATAATACTGAAGTTCATAGGCGAATCTCGATTTGATGCTATTTATTGTAAATGCAGTATGAGGAAAAATACTTTTTACAAAGCGCTCTCTTTTCTACACCAAGAGAGTTAAGAAACCAGAGCATACCAAAAATTACGAATAAATTTCCGACTATAACGAGTATTCTGTAGAGTAAAATGTTTTGTTGATGATGTTTACTCGAGAGAAGGACGAATGATGCTAGAATTATTGGAAGTGCAAAAACCATTTTTTGAGCAGTATAGAGCTTTATGTTGGATAAGTATAAAATAGTAAATATCAAAAAAACGGATCCTAAGAAAAGAAGATGTCGAGTATTTTTTGGTATATCCATATGGTAAGAGTTTACTATTTAATCTTCTTTCTTTACATGGGCCTTATGTTGGCCCATGCGCTCAATTTTTTTGCTGCGCAATATGCCACTGTCATGGCTGGCCCTTCAATACCAGATACTTTCGATTTTTTCCTTGCGGAGAAATACTCAGACCTACGTGTTCTCGCCACCGCCATACATCTTGAGTGGGCGACTTTTTTGATTACGCCTCTCTTTGTGTATGGTACGATTTTTTATCCAAAGAAGATGATACATTTCCTGATTCTAGATATCCTATTAGTTATCTTCCGTGCGTTTGCTATAAATCTTACGCATCTAGGAAAAGTGATTGGTCAGCCGGTAATCACTGGTCGTGACTACACATTTGGTGGAGATCTTTTCTTTTCTGGCCACGTGGCCTATACATTTCTATTTTTTCTTATATTTCGTGATACTCCTGTAAAATATCCGGTGCTTATCTTTCACTTGATTATTATGATCGCTACAGTTATTGGAAGGTTTCATTATGCGATTGATGTCGTTGCTGCCTACGCCATAGCATACAGTATGTACAAGTTTGGAGTACCTCGGCTGGAGAGGTTTCTGGGAGCCGAGAAACCGATTCTAAGTTGAATGTTGGTGGCTAGTGTCTAGTACAAATCGACAAGAAATAACACACCTATGGAGACATTAATAAATCTTGGGATAATTTTTGCACTTGGGCATTTCTCTTTCTCTTTCAAATATGATGCCAAGAGATACGGTGTATATCGAACGCTACTCCTTTTTTTAGTTTCTTGTGGCATTAGTATCGGCTGGTACTTTGCTGCAAGAAATGTTTCGGCACCGGGAAGCGTTAGCTTCTTTTCGTTCACAGTTATTTTTGTGTTCCTGTTCCATAATCTGTACGATTATTGGCGTTTCCAATACGTTAGACTAGCATTTATTTCTACCATTCTAGGTGTCTCGGCGTTACTAGGATTCTACTTGTATTACCCGAGCAGTATCATAGGGGTGTATTCTTCGGTACTGATCTGGGGAGTTGTTTTTTCTCACTATTTCTTCTGGCTGTACATCTCCATGAGGAAATTTGAATTGGAAATGTCAAAAAAATTCTTGCGCGAAGCGGTAATTATACATGTGGTTCTTTTTCTGGGCTTTAGTCTAGCGAGGGTTGTGGAAATAAGGCCGCTCGAGGTTATCTACTCAATCTCATTTTTTTATTTTATGACGCTTGTCCATGTAGTATTTTCGACATTTCGTCAAGTTGCGAAAATAATTGATGTAAGAGAAAATTAACTATCTTTGCCAGTTTGCTATTTCTTGCCTGCCAATGATTGTGCGTCTATACTAATCCCGATGCGAAACGAGCTGACTCCATTGGCAAACTAACATAGTATGTCTGAAATACGGAAGCGAGTCGCGTTAATAACTGGGGGCGCAATTGGAATCGGAAAAGCTATAGCGGAACGGCTAGCCCAGGATGGTTTCTTTGTGGTGATAAATTACCACACTTCAGGCAGGGATGCGGAACGCCTGCTTGCGGAGGTGTTTGCTACCAAAGGGGACGGAACGATTATTCAAGCAGATGTAGCATCTGCCCCAGCCGTTCAAAGAATGTTACGCCAGATTCGATCGAGACATGGTGGGCTTGATGTTCTTGTGTGTAATGCTGGGATAAATCAGAGCCGTTCCGTTGAAAATATTGACTACTCCGCCTTTCAGAAAGTACTTGACGTCAATCTTTTTGGTGCCGTGAATTCAGTCAGGTGGTCCGTCCCTCTATTAAGAGAGTCGGCTGATGGGCGTATTGTATTTATTTCTTCGACCAATCCATTTAAGGGATCTCCCAACCGCGCAATCTATACTGCATCAAAAGCGGCACTACTTGGACTCACGAGGTCGCTTGCAGTCGAGTTGGCGCCGAATATATTAGTCAATGCTGTAGTTCCAGGTTATATAGACACGAAAATGTTCCAAAAGTTTTCAAGTGAGTCGAGGACTGAGAGGGTTAAGAAGATTTTGCTTGGCAGAATCGGAAACCCCGAAGATGTTGCTAGCGCAGTGTCATTCCTCTGTTCTCGAGATAGTTCATATATCACCGGTCAGTATCTCCACGTAAACGGCGGGGTCTTTTCCCCGGAGTAAGCATTTGGTATGCCTACAACGAAAGGAAATGTTATTTCGGTCATACTTGCAGCTGGAAACGGGCGGCGTATGGGTGGAAAATTCAAGCAATTTCTCCGACTCCGTGGTCGGCCGGTTCTGGTACACTCCATTGAGAAATTTCTGCAATTGCAGCTAGTGAAGGCAATTATTGTTGTTGTGCCTGAGACAAAGAAACGCTATGCGACACAGCTTATCTCAAGATACATAAAAGACGATCGAATTTTGGTCGTGGCTGGTGGGAGAAATCGTCGTGAGTCGATGTATGTAGCGCTCGAGCATATCAACGAGCAGTCGAATCTCAAGAAGGGTGTGGGCGTAATTCTCGCTCACGATGCGGCTCGTCCGACGATCAAGACCAAAGATATATTGCGAATTGTGGAAGAGGCGGAAGTGCATGGCGGCGCCGTTGCCGCAATTCCAACGGTTGATTTACCACTCCACGTGAAAGAGGGCATGCTTGTCACCCCGTTAAAAAAAGAAGAAATATACCGCGGCCTTACGCCCCAAGGCTTTCGCTTCCAAGATTTGTGGGATGCACATGTGCGCGCGTGTGAGTTGAAAAACCTCGATTCAGCTGCTGACAATCTCGAGATTTTGAAAGCAACCGGCAGTTCCATACGTGTAAGAATAGTAGAGACCGAAGATATCCCAAAGATTACCTTTCCGGATGATATGAGACGAGTGTCTCGGATTTTGTCGGGTAATGCGAAAGTCGAAGTATGATCGATCGGCCGTTTTCCGATTTAGAATCAAATCAACCAAATCCCCAAGCTCGAATCGGGCTCATTATATTTTATCCGTTTCAGTATTACGTACTGAAAGACATCTACGAGCAGCTTTCAACCGAAGCAGAATTTATCATTGATCTCGGGGCTTTCTATCCGGTTCGAAATAACTCTCGACTTCTCCGTCAGATTCAGGGTCTTCTCGATTCAAAAAATGTCCGCTATAGGATTCTCCAGTATGAGAACTATCATTCCTATGAATATCTTGAACAATTTTTCTCTCATTATGAGGGCTTGGTGGCACTTTGGGAACGAGGGTGCATGTCCCATAAAGCTACAAATGGCATCCCGAAAATCGGTGTCACATACGGATCAGGTAAGGAGCTGAACTCCGTCCGTCCTTCACGCGGGCTGTATGATCTCATCCTGTCGTATGGCCCGAGGGATCATGAGTTATTTTCTTTCTATACTCGATCAGAAATTGTCGGGAACCCAAAATTCGATGATTGGTTTAGCGGGAAAATTGATACGAGTGTGTTAGAAGAGGTTCAATCGAAACTGGATCTATCAAAAAGGACAGTCCTGTATCTTCCTACGCACAGTGACCTTTCTTCTGTTGAACACCTTGCCGCTGGGCTCAAGTCACTGACTCAGCAGTATAACGTAGTGGTAAAACTTCATTATTTCCTCGTGTATGAGGAACCAGAGAGAGTGGCACTATTAAAGGGAGGCGGGCTCATTACGTATGAAGATGCGGCAGATATCCTCCCGCTTCTCAAAGTAGCAGATGTGGTAGTCAGTGATAATTCGAGTGCTATTTTTGATGCTATTCTGGCGGACCGTCCGGTAGTTGTAGCCGATTTTCTTAGCCCAGGCTATCTGGACGGGGAGCACCAGGAACGCAAACAGTATCGTCGCGGCTCGGCGGGCCCGGTGACGTTTTCCGGGAGTATCGAGCAGGAGATTAAACGGGATGGCCGGGTAATCACCTTTTCTGACCCGGCCGATATGCGTTCTCGAGTCGCTGAAGCGCTCGAGGACAAAGAATTTTACCGACAGGAACGGAGGAAATTGGTTGCTGAACTCTTCTCATATAATGATGGGAAATGCGGTGAGCGGGCAGCTAAAAGGATACTTGAATGTATTGCTGATTCTTCGCCAAAGGAACGGCCGATTCTGTATCATGCCATCGAAGCGTATAAGACCCGGATAGGAGTCGGCTCATATGCCTACCGATACGATATGGAAGGTCGGTTGGCGGCGTATCGGCATCGGCTTGTGGAGCTCGGGCGTGAAAAGGACAAACTCCCGATTTTCTGTGTCATCGTGGTCGATATGGGTGAAGGGTTGTCAGAAACACTATCTTCCGTAGTGTGGCAAGAATATCCACTTGATCGGTACGAGGTTGTTGTGATGTCTCCCCAGCCGAATCTCGGGGACGTCTGTACGTATGCTACCGCTCGATCGCCACTCAAGGCAGGTGTCAGAATTCGCTTCGAATTCTATCCTGGTGGTGGGGCGATTTCAGATCGTCTGGCAGCTGTGATAGCGTCTTCCGACGCGGAGTGGGTAGGATTCACCCGGAGCGGATGCGCTCCTGGCTCAGATTGGCTGATGCGCTATATGCTCCAAATAGCGGGATCGAGCTCTATAGTTGGGATTGGGGGACACGAGATGCTTACTCCAGAAACCGTCAATAATCGGTTCATGCGTTACGAGTATTGCCAGATTGCAAAAACACTTGGAACACATATGTCGTTGCGGCGTTACACTTGGGTTACTACGGTCATAAACTCACTCCCTTTAATTAATCCATTTGGCTCTCTGTCAAATTCCTTCTATCGTCGTGAGGTACTACTCGAGATCGATATCACAGGATTTGGGGCGAGATCGTGGTCGATTATCGAGACCTTGCTCCGTTGGCTAGTAGCCAAGTACGGAGGATTAGCTTTCGTGCCAATCGGAGTTCGTAGATTCATCGGCCCGAGCCATGTGTCGTTCAAGGGGGACTCTTTTGATAGGGGATTTGCTCACGGTCTCATTGGAACAGCTCGCGGTGAGGTTTTGAATCGATTCTCTCCGCATGAGGGAATTCAGTTGATATTGGGGGATACGATAAGCGCCCTCTCCGGAAGACATGGTCGTAGGACGCTAGGATTAGTAGCAACAGCCTTTCAAGCCGCTTGTTTTCGCTGGGCTGGGTTCTTGGTAGCTCGGTATCAAGTTCTGGTGGGGCGTCAGGGAGATGTCCCACACTGATTTTTGGTATCTTGCTTGGTCATTTCTGGTAGCGTATAATAGCGGCATTCCCGAATAACTTAATTTATTGCACTATGGAGACGTCTGAAAAGTCATCCTTTGCTCGTTTTGGTAGTCAGGCTAATTTTTCTTCAGTAGAGAGACCAGCTGGAGCGGCTTCGCGACCGGCTGCGGCCGATAAAACGGTCGCCTCCAAAGTTCGTACTTCAATAGCTTTCGATCTCATCATCACCGGAGTACTCATGCTCCTCTTCTTCGGGGTTCCGGTGTTTTTCACGGGTCAGACGTTTCAGGGAATCGCGTTTGAAAAGCAGATTTTCTTTTACTTCTGTCTCCTCATCGGACTCGTCGCCTGGGTTTCAAAGGGGGTCATGACCGGAGAGATGCGCATTCGTCGGACGCCGCTCGATATTCCGATTGCTCTTTTCTGGTTTTTCTCTATCGTCACGACGGTTTTCTCGGTTGACCGCTGGCATAGCTTCTGGGGCTTCTTTGGCGATCCGTCGCGTGGCTTCATCAGTATCACGGCGTTGGTGCTTGCCTACTTCTTTATCATGAGTCATTTCACCGAACGGCGGCGGAACCTCATGCTCGGCTCATTCCTCGCTTCGGGTGTAATCGTGATCGTTTGGAGCTTCCTCGTCGTCATGAAGCTGCGTTTTCTCCCGGCGAGCTGGGAGTCGATGTCACCGCTCTCGCTCATCGGATCAATGTCGACCCTGACGCTTTTCCTCGCGATTCTCGTCCCGGTCATGGTGACGGTGCTCTTTCTGCTCTTCCGTGACGGATCAACCACGTCGCGTGGGCTCCGCATGGGGTCGGCCGCAGTCCTCGGTGTCGCTCTTTTGCTCGATCTGTTCCTCCTCATCGCTCTGTATCCGTTCGTCTCGTGGGCGGTCGTACTCGGGGGCTTAGGTTTCTTCCTCATCTATATCCTGGCGCAGATCGTTCGGCCAGCCCAAGAATTGACCTGGATGCCAATGGTTATCTTTGTGGTCGTACTCGCTTTCCTCATGATTGGTTCGAATAGTCTCGTCCGGGCGACGCTGCCAGTGGAAGTGACCCCGAATATGAAGCTTTCTTGGCAAATCATGAAGGAATCCCTCGGCACGAACTTTCTCACTGGTTCCGGACTGGCCACGTATGGCTATGACTTCTCGCTCTTCCGTCCGCAAGAATTCAATGGTAATGCCCTGTACACGCTCCGTTTCTATCAGGGAACAGGACTGGTGGCTGAGGCACTGACGACGATTGGTGTGCTCGGGACCATCCTCATGTTGGTGGTGTGGTTCTCATTCCTTTCGATCGGTCTCTATCTCCTGACCATGGATAAGGGGAAGAACAAGATTGCTTCACTCGGCATGTGGTCAGTGGCCGTGATGCTCTTTATCGCCGGTTTCGTCTCGCCAATCAATGCGACCATTCTTATTCTTGGCGTTCTCCTCTCGGCTCTCGCTCTGGCGACACTGCTTCAGGAGAGCGGATCGGAAGAGCGGCACTGGGAACTGTCCTTCAAGGCAACCCCCAAATTCGCGCTAGCGCTTGCTTTCGTCTTCATGGTGGTTTCGGCCGGTGTTGCGTTCATCTTCGTCTTCATGGGCAAAGTATTTCTCGCCGATGTCTCTGCTGGCCAGGCAGCCCGGTTGCCCGCATCAGTTGAGAACACCGTTCCAAAATACCTCAAGGCGATACATCTGTATCCGCAAGAGGGTCGGTACTATACGCGCATCGCCCAGGAATACATGGCGGTCGCTAATGCTGAAGGTGGCAAGAATGCAGACGAACGAGACGTGAACAAGATTGCGTCTACGGTCCGGGAAGCGGTTGCGGCTGGGCTCAAGGCCAAGGATTTGATGCCGAATGATGTCCTCGCAACTGAGGCCCTCGGTCTGGTCTATGAAAATGCCAGTATCTTTGCGACTGACGCGCTTCCAAAGGCGGAAGAGATGTATCTCCGCGCTCTTGAATTGGAACCACAGAATCCGCTCTTTGCAATCAAGCTGGGTCAGATTAAACGCCTTTCCGCTGACGGCAAGCAAGATGGCACTGAGAAGACTGCTCTCCTCGGTGAAGCGAGGGGGTACTTTGAGCAGGCGGTCGAAAAGAAGTCCGATCTCGCTATTGCCCACTACAACCTCGCTGTCGTCGCTTCGCGGATGAAGGACTACGATACAGCTATCCGTTCAACGACCCGGGCCATCCAACTGGCTCCGTCGAATCTCTCCTTCCGCTATAATCTCGGTCTCCTCTATCAGGAACGGAATGCTGAGGGTGATCGTGCCCAAGCCGAGGGTCTCTACAAGCAGGTGCTCGAAGCGAATGATCGGCTCATCGACGTTCGTCTCTCACTCGGTCTCTTGTATGAATCCCAGAGCAAGCGTGATGCTGCCATGGCCGAATATGAGAAAATCCTTGCGCTCATCCCAGATGATGATCGAACCTCAAACAACGTGAAACAGACACGAGCGCAGATTTCTCAAGTAATTGAAAATCTTCGCACCGGCAAGGGAAATATCCCAGCGGGCAACAGTCTCGCCGAGCCCGGCCCGGTGACACCGGCTACGGTCGCACCAGCGAACGCTGCCGGCAGCCAGGGCGAATCACTCTTGAATGGTCCGACACAGTAAGTAAATCGACATAAAGGAATTGGAAGCCCCGGTTCCTTTATGCTATCTTGTGATATTCTTGGAGTATGGATACAAAAATATTTCTGTGGGTAGCACTGCTCTCTGTGCCATTCATTTCATTCGCTGGTGCGATTGATGATGCACAACCGTTGTCGATAGGATTGACAAATATTCTTGACTTCTTATTGTCAATAATTGGTGTAGTCGCTATAATTGGATTAGTGATATCAGGGTTCATGTATTTTTTTGCGGCTGGTGACATGCGTCAAATCGCGCTTGCAAAAAGGACAACGCTCAGTGCTATCACTGGTATCGTCATCGCTCTCGGTGGCTACCTCCTGGTCAGATCAATCGCAGGATTCTTCAGCTGAAATACACAAATAAAAATTTATCTCGGTAGCGTTCCAATAAAGAACAGCTGAGAAGGGAAAGGAGGTGAGAGGTTATGCAAAAAATGAAAAAATTAGCATTTGGTGCTGCGAACGGGCTCTTGTTGCTTGCTCCAGCTATGGCTTCAGCGCAGTTGACCCAGGGTAACTGGGCAGGTGCGACTGGACGTGGACAGGCAAACGCAATCTCTTCTGGATTGCCAACGGGAAGTATCTATGATATCATCTCGTCGACACTGTCCTGGCTCCTGGCCATTCTCGGTTTTATCGCTGTCATCGGTTTCGTGATTTCGGGCATTCTCTATCTCACCGCCGCTGGCGATGAGACACAGGCGGAGAAGGCCAAGAACGCAATGACATACTCCATCATCGGAGTCATCGTCGCGCTCATGGGTTATGTGATCATTCAGGCGGTTGCCGCTTGGCTCGGAACAGCAGCAAACTTCTAGTTCTGCTTTTCGATCGAAAAGCGAAAACGATCTTTGTCTTCCAAGGCAGAGGTCGTTTTCTTTTCACTGGAGGTGGAGTATACTTTATTCAGTTGTATATAATATTTTTTACTTGTATGTTTGCGAAACGAATGTGGGCGGCAGTGTCTTTTGCTACGCTTGCGATTTCCCCGCTGTTGGCAGCTGCTCAAGCAGTAGGTTGGCAAGTTGGACAGAACAATGTAGCGGCGACCAATCTCCCGCTTGCGACCGTATATGGCATCATTTCCAATACCCTTTCGTGGCTTCTGGCCACGCTTGGCTTCTTCGCTATCATCGGTTTCGTCATTTCGGGCATCCAGTACCTGACGGCCGCCGGGGATGAAGGTCAGGCGGAAACAGCCAAGAATAACATGAAGTACTCGATTATCGGTGTGATCGTTGGTCTCATGGGTTATGTCGCGGTCTTCGCGATTAATAATTGGCTTAATGCCGCCGCGAATTTCTAACCGGGCATTCATTCGTTTGAATCTCCAGAAGATGAACACCAAAAAAAAATCCGCATTGTTCCAACGAGCGATGAGAAAAGGAGCTACATTTGTTGTGACAGTCTTTCTCGCCCTTCTTTCTTTCCAATCGGTATCCGCGCAAACGTGCCCGACAGACTACACGCCGTATAAGGGTGTGTGTTTTCCTGATAAGACCGGACTCTCGACGACCCGGGTCGAGACTATCGTGATGAATGTTGTGAACTGGATGCTCGCGGTGCTTGGCTTTATCGCCATTGTCGGTTTCGTTGTATCCGGTATCCAATACTTGATGTCGGCCGGTGACGAGGGGACGATCGAGACCGCGAAACGGAACATGAAATACTCTCTCATTGGAGTAGTGGTCGCCCTTTCGGGCCGCGTCCTCATCACGGCGATCAATAATATGCTGAACGCGAGCGCGGTACCATTTTAGCTCATAATTGCTTATGCGAAAGAATCTCCTGGTTATCCCATTCAGCCTCACTCTCTTTGTCAGTGTTTTTTTTCCCGCAGTATGCTCTGCCCAGACTGTTCCGGTGGGAAGTACTGCTGTGAGTGTGACAAATCCGGTTTCCTTCACTACGGTCGATCGGTTATTTACGAATATCCTCACCTGGCTGCAGAGTTTCATCGTGATTCTCGCGCTCATCTTCATCGTCATCGGCGCCTTCCTCTACATCACTTCGGGTGGCGATAGCGGCCGCATTACGACCGCGAAAAACTGCATCACAGCGACGCTCATTGGTCTTGCCATCGGAATTGCCGCACCGGCGTTCCTGAAAGAGATTTCAGCAATGTTGGGCTGGGTGGCGGCGCCGCCAGTTGGCGTGGGGACTTCCCTGACACTCATCGAAATTGCGAACAATGTCTTGAACTTCCTCTTGGCGATCATTGGTGTCGTTGCCATCATCATGCTGGTGGTCGGTGCCTTCATGTATCTGACTGCAGCGGGGGACGAGGACCGTATCGATACGGGGAAGAAAATCGTCAAGTACTCAATCATCGGTATTACGATTGCGCTCGCATCGCTTCTCCTGGTCCGACAGGTGGCGAATTTCTTATAAAAGAAAAAGTTGTATGCATCTCAGGAATATCTTCGCCGGTATCGTTTTCTCGATAGCGTTACTCGGATTTTTCCCAGGGGTGGCTGATGCTCAGACCTGCGAAGATATCGGTGGGTCTTGCCGTCCAGGTTGGATTTCCGGCTGTGCTGACCCGGAAACTCCGAGAACTGAGCTCTGTCCATTGCATACGAGCGGTCTTTTAGTTTGCTGTAAAGC
>JBATNS010000097.1:0-3600 GCA_049290475.1 Candidatus Moraniibacteriota bacterium
AAAAAGATGAGACGATGGAATGTATATTACAATGAACTGGAGCACTGTGGATTGAATGGAAAGACGCCGGACGAATACTTGCGGGAATTCCAATTAACCAACCCGCCATATGTGTGTACCTAAAACAAATTGGCCTTATGGTATGAAAAAATTGAAAGCCGCCTCGGAGTGATCCTGGGCGGTTTTTGTTTGACTTGGGTAGCCGGATTTGCGATACTCTCGCTAGTTCTTTGGAGGGTTCCAAAGACGAACAACGGCAGAAAGGAGCCAGTCCATGGGAAAGAGAAAAGACGATATGTCACCTCTCGGTTTGACTACGGTGGAGATCACGGCTGCGCTGAAGCGCTACAAAGTGCTCTGCGAACATCATTCCAGCGAACCGTCCTGCTCGTTCTACGAGTGGGAAGAACAAGCGCTGAAGCGCATCATCGATCAGATCAAGGACACTGATCCGGATGCTGTGGCACTCCTCTGCTACATGGTGCAGTACTGCATAGAAAAGGACCGGGCAGCCATCTTCGGGTAAATGGTCTGACCGCTCCTCTAGCGAAGTCCCTATTTCTCTATCGTGCTCCCGGAGCGTCACGTCGTGACCCCGGGAGTTCACTTTCTTTATTTAGAGGAAATTGAAAACCACACCGGAGTAAGCCTTGGTGGCTTTGTTGATGTATCCGGGGTTCAATAGTCCGAATAGGGCGTGGTAAAATATAGGTATACATTTTCGCTCGGGGCAGGTTCTTATTATAATTATTACCCTTGCTTCAGCTGTCGGGGTAGCTTATTTTTTTGTTGCAAAAACTTCAGAACGTACTCAGCCGATCCCCCCTAGTTATTCCAGAGCCACGAAACATTGAAGAAGCAGCTCTACCCGTTTTACTTTTGGCAGATCCGGGAGAGACAGGTAAGACTACCATTGAGGGAGTCGATGCGAATGGAAATGGGATAAGGGATGATGTGGAGCGGTGGATTGTATTCATCTTTACGGGTGAGTCTGAGAAATCATCAATCGTACAGGCCTCCGCGGCACTTCAACAGACTCTTAACGTCATCAAACGAGCTCGAAGCACAACAGAGTGGAGAAAAATTTGATCGAGTAATTGTGTGTCTAGATGCGTGCCTTGGGGTGGATCGAGCTCGAATTGTCTATGGGAATCTACTTGAGCGGATGATTGATACTGAACGGAGGTTTCGTGCAGAGCAGAAATTCCAATCTCGTGTGCGACCAGGAGAATTCCCTGAGGATTATCTCAACAGCGGATGCGAGATCTGATCGGGGTATCCCTGATGCTTTCGAATTAATGGCCGAGATTTGAATTTATCTTTTTCGTGCGTTATTACTTAACGTTAAGTAGTTTGTGGGGTCCTGAATGATGCTGTCAGATATGAAATCCACATAAGGAAAAAAGTACGAACGAGTTGTATCTGGTGAAGTTGAAATAACTGGAATGTGCAAAAAAAATTGAAAGCCATATCGGAATCTAGGCTGCTTTTTTGTAATGATGGAGAGCAATCAGTCTGAGGACCACACCCTTACCTATTGCGTCTCATCAGGCCGGACATGCGTACTACCGGATGAAACCGATAAAAAAATAATCGAATACTATGTTTGTCTTACGATTTTTCCTCGGAGTGGCTGTATCTGTAACCGCTCTCCTCTCTGCCTCCGTCTATTCTACGCTGGCGGCGAAAGCGGCGCCCCCCGAAATTACCGTCGCTAAGTGTGTGGAACTGAGCGGAAAAACGGAAGCCGAGTGCCAGGAAATGATGGATCGGATGAAGTCTGGCGAGCATCCACAGATGACGGTAGCCGATTGTGTGGAACGGACCGGTAAAACAGAGAGTGAATGCCAGACGATGATGAGCAAAATGAAAGAGGGCGGAATGCGTCAGGATGGTATGAAACCGGCGACAGTCGGCGGGCAACCGACTGCCCAAGCAGGGTTCCGTTCTCCGACACAGGGACGTGCGGCGCCTGATATCGTTGTCGAGGCACTGTCGGAACGTGCTCTGCGGCAGAAGGCGATGCGTGTCAGCTCATATGCTGATGTCGAGAATCGAACCAAGAATTTTATCGAGTATCTCCAAGAAAAAGGAGTCGCTACGGCCGAGGTCGAAGGACTCCTCGTCGCGTACCGGTCCAAGGCGGATGCAACGCTCGCTGCTTTTGACACGTATATCGCCGTACTGAAGACATGGGAGTCCAACAAAAGTGAGACAAATACTGCAGCTATCGAGACTGCCAAGATAGCGCTCCGAGCGGCGAATACCGAGACGAGTAGTTACCTTCGTGGGACGCTGGTCCCGGCTCTCCGTGCGCTCATCGATACAGTGAATGAATAGTGACCATAGATATGACAAAGAAGAATATCGCGCTTGGAATCATGGCTTGGCTGTTCCTTATTGGAGCGCTTGGCGGTATACTCTGGATCGTGAAGGAGGAATCGTCTAGTCGTTTGTCTTCGACGACTGCCGAATCGGATCCGGCTACCAGAAAGACCGGGGCCGTGGCGACGTCAACGTCGAAGACTGTACGCTACGAGACGAAAGCGGATGCGAAGAAGTCGCTCGATGCTATGGAGCAGTCAATCAGCGCGCTAGATGCGGATATTGAGTAAGGAAAAATTGAAGGCCGCTTCGGAGTGATCCTTGGCGGTTTTGTATTGACTCAGACGGTCAGATTTGCGATACTCGGTCCACTATTCTTTGGCTGTTCTGTCAGGGAAAGATCCGTGTGTAGTACCTTTTGATCAAGGAGAGTGTGATGACTGCGAAACCGAGGATTCTCGTCTTTGCTTCCGGTTCGGCGACGGGCGGCGGCTCTGGATTCCAGAAGATGCTGGAGATGCAGCATGAAGGTGTGCTGCAGGCTGACATCGTCGGTGTGGTGTCGAACCACGGCGGCGGTGGCGTGGTGGCGAAGACGAGTCACTTCCGTGTCCCGTTCGGGCACTGGACGGGACCCTTCACGGCCGATGGCTACCAGAAATGGGTCCGGACATTCGAAGCTGACTATGTCATGCTCTCGGGCTGGCTGAAGAAAGTCTCGGGGCTCGACATGGCGCGGACAGTGAACATTCATCCGGGCCCGCTGCCGCTCACTCGCGGTCTCTACGGACACCATGTCCATGAGCGGGTGATGGCAGCGTATCGGGCGGGCGAGATTGACGCGAGCGCGGTGAACATCCACTTCGTCGACGACGAGTACGACACTGGTCCGATCGCTCACACGGTCCGGGTAGAAATCCTGTCGGACGATACGCCAGAGGCGCTCGCCGCGCGGGTCAATGCCTGCGAGCATGTGTGGCAGAGCCATATCCTGAATCGCATCGTTCATGGTGCCATTCGTCTCGAAGGCCGGACGGTCGTCTACGATTGTGGCATCGCTCCGGCTGAGCGCGCTCTTCACTACTGAACTACGTTTCAGTGCCTTGGGGGATTGGTTTCGGCCAGTCCCTTTCTTTTTGTTGGAAAAGTGTTTTAGGTACACACATATGGCGGGTTGGTTAATTGGAATTCCCGCAAGTATTCGTCCGGCGTCTTTCCATTCAATCCACAGTGCTCCAGTTCATTGTAATATACATTCCATCGTCTCATCTTTTT
>JBATNS010000098.1:0-11950 GCA_049290475.1 Candidatus Moraniibacteriota bacterium
GGATAGCCCCAGAGATTGGCAGGGCGGAGGGTGATAAAAGATGAGGCTGATCGCTGAATATTTACGGCCTGTTCAACTACAACCGCCGGTGATGACTCAGTGGCTTGATTGAAAGTGATGCAATCAGAGAGGGTGATACATGCAACCTTATCCCTTAACATGTTTCCCATAATGCCACCTGAAAAATAGACTCCGAAAAAGAGAAAGACCGAAACGAGAAACGCTGCGCCGACGGCGCGTGACAGTTGTCCAGAGCAATAGCAGACATACAACAGGTATGGCAGGAGGGCTACAAGGAGAACGGCTAAAAAGAGCTCACTGATGAGATAAAAGCCGGAGAAGAGAACACTGACCAGTAGTATCGGTATCAAGCGCAGACGCTGGATGAGTCCCAATGATATCTGTTCGAAAAGTACTCCGAACGCGATGACGAGTGGAATATTCACCCAGGTTATTCCGGTCAGTATATAGCTGAGCGCGGCGTTAATCGGCCAGCGCTCCCCTTCGGCCAATCCCCACCCCTTGAACGAGATGAGATGACTTGCTGTGAAACTATCGAGGAAGAAAAATGAGCTCCCAGAAAAAAGAACAAGGACAGCGGCAACGAGCGATAGATGCCGTTTCTTCGTCCACGAGAAAATAAGTCCGTAGAAAAGGAAAAAGGTGGCAATGAAATAGCTAAGCTTCAAAAGATCAAGTGATGCAGGGACATCAAGTCGAAAAACGAGCTGTAGTGCTGCAGCGATGACCTGCGTACCGTAGTGATAGGTCTCGATATAATCACTCTCCGGATCCAATGGGTTTACCAATGGGAATACTCCGTTATCAACAAAGGATTGAACCACCGGCCGATGGAGCCACTCATCGAGGACAGCCGTATGGTATATCTGGAGAAAAAACAGAAAGACAGCAAGGGAGAGAATCAACAGGAAAGAAGTGGCAAAACCCCTATTCCGCGAGAGAAAGTCTTTGAAGGTACTGGCCTCTTGTTTCACTCGATAAGCAATGACAGAAAAGGACGCCACACCATACACAAGAGTTGAAATGAGTAAGTCCCCTCGCTTATCTGGGGCGATGAAAAGTCCCGCGACGATAAAAATCGTGTACAGGCAGAGTGAGGTAAAGTAAGCGAGAGAAAGATCGAGGAAAGGATTTTCTCTGCTGTATCCGAGAGATCGTAAAACAAGATAACCAACACCGGCCATTCCTAGAAAGAAAAGGCCGGCATAGAGAAACTGTTGTAGGAAATCAAACAGCATCGAAGCAAACAAATCTAGTCGTCGTCACCGTCCGCCACATCCAGGAACCAGTTGATCACACCGATGACGAGCGACAGGGCGAGAGCGCCAATGATCGCATGGACAAACGTATCGACTTCGAAACCCTTCACCACTCCACCGAGGAGCCAGAGGAGAAAGCCATTGATGACCAGCGTAAAGAGACCGAAAGTCAAGAGATTGATGGGGAGTGTTAACAGCACCAGTACTGGTTTCACCGTGAAACCAATCAATCCCCAGAGGAAAGACAGGATAAGAGCGACTTTCCACCCAGCGATACTGATCCCTGGGAGATAGTGAGCCACTAGCCAGAACGCACCGGCCGAGAGTGCCCAACGGAGAAGAAGTTTCATATGGTGAAGATATTAGGGATTAGGTTTTAGAACCAAATAAAGAGCCCCGGTCCCGTCTGTGGGTCCATTCTACACCCAAAAGAGCCTCGCCGGGAGTCCCCCTCCGACCCCTATGCCTGGGCCCACGCAATACATAGCCTGTAATATCAAACCACTGAAATCATTCTCACATTCTCAAGAATGTCGGGATGTTGTTTCGCTAAAAAGAAAAAGTGCCCAGGGTTCAGTGAACCCCAGGCACCGGAACTGTTTTTGTATTAGAAAATTGTCGTCGCATCTCTACGACTTGGAATACCGTTGGTAGACGGCGCAGACTTCGCCAGGGCTCGGGGCGCCCGTCGATGGGACCGGTGTCCCCCCATCGGTTCTGAGACAAGCACGGAAGTTGTGCCACTGTTTCTTCCAGGCGGAGCTCGTCGGAATCCGCCAGCAGCCATCGCAGTCCATCTGATCCTCGTCAGAGGTTCCCGGGGGAAGTTCCCGGGGTTCGATGGTGCCATAGCCGATCACCTGATAGAGGCCGCCGGTAGCGACCGGACTACTCACCTGATAGACCACCGTGACGTTTGCCCCCGGCGCAACGGTGCCGCCGTTGTACACCCAGATGCGCGGCTTCGGTGCTGCGCCCGTATTGGTCGTACAGCAACCAACCTTGTCCTCGAAGCGTGTAATGCTGAGAACGGGCGCTGGTCTCGGGGCGAGCGTCACCGTCAGGCTCGTACCGTTGTTGGTTTCGTCGGTCTCAGTTTGATTGCCGAGGTAGTCCGCAGTGAAGGTCAGGGTGCAGATACCCGCCACATTCGGCATGAGAACGGGAGTCTGGATTTCCTCCCAGACATTCGCGCCCGCGGTGAGGGTGCTGGCCATCGTGCCATCGTCAGTGAGGACTGACGTCGGTCCCCCGTTGCAGGAGACCGTGTACGAACTGCGGATGTCGGCCGTAGCATTGGCCGTACCGGAATTCGTAATCCAGGCGCCGAGACGGATGTAGTCGCCAGCGTAGACCGGTGCTCGGAGCACCGTGAAGCCGGAAACCGTGAAGTCGACGTCTGGGACGTTCTCAACCTGATTGGCCGTCACTTCGAACACGGCTTCGGTCGAGCAGTTGTTGCTCTCGTGCTTCTCGGCATGCTCGCCACCGTTGTTGTGGTCGTCCAACGGATGGTCGATACAGTAGACGATGTTGTAGATGCCCGGCGTCGTGATCCACTGGCTGATGACCGTGTTCTTGGTCTCGGTATGGGTATCCCCCGGAAGGAGGCTACTGCACTGGGTCGTCGTAGAGTCGATGCGGTGCCAGGCGCCATCACCGCTGTGCACGTCTTCCTTGTAGCCCTTCGACAGGTAGAAGTGACCGGTAATGGTCGTCGGCTCGCCAGTCTGAGTGGGACAGGAACCGTCGCCGATGTTGCCAGCTTGCGCTTTGGTGTCGAAGTTCTCGCCAAGGCCGAACTTGTAGGTCTCGGTGCCCCAGGGAGTCTGAAGCCACACCTTCTTCACGACGAAGTCGGGAGGATTGAGGGTGGGAGGCTCAGTTGGTTGAGCCAGATATCCCTGACCAGTGCCATGAACGGCCTTCGTGACGTTGCCCGCCACCACATTGCCCGTGAGGACGCTGATGGTGTTGAGTGTACCGAAGTCACGAATATCGGCAGCGCTTACCGTCTCGCCGAAGACATTTCGGATAGCGCGCCAGAATCTTTGCCACAACGGATCCTCTGGCACCCTCTCCTGAGGGTTTGGTCCATCCGATATCGAGAAGAGTGTTGCCTGAACCTCTGCGCACGAGTCCAAACCTGTTGACTGCGCAAACATATTGCTCCCGAGGCGATAACGCGAACTTGCACCCTCGCAAGAGTTCGTGGCCGGTGCCCAACAGATATTTCCCTGACAGCGAGCCTGGACTTCTGTCGAAGGGTTGTAGGCACGACGAGTCTCAATGAAGTCGACAGGATCAGTGAAGGTGTTGGTATCAGGCCATCTTGAGACTGGGAGACGTCCCCAGCCGCTTCTCGCCATCTGATTTTCGCCGTTGAACGGTCCGTCGTGGATACCGAAGTGAAGGTGTATACCCCCACTCCATGGACCAGTCTTTCCGATCGGCTTCCCAGCATAGACATCTGAGTTTTTTGCAGGAATTGTGCTGCATTGCAGATGCCCATAAACAGCCGAAAACACCTTGCCATCGTAGGTTTTGTGTTCTATAACCGGGGCACAATTCCCGGGGCCCCACATCGATCCATCCACCGTTTTGTCCACACTGATATACACGACTTTCCCATCGGCAATTGCATATGCCTGAGCGTCGAGACTATTCGTCATCATGTCGACGCCGATGTGGTATTCATCTGTGAAATAGTCTGGATCTTTACTCATCCACCAACCCCTCCCCGTTGAAAAGTTGGCCCTCCCAATCGGATAGAAGAATCCCGTTGGTGTCTGATCGAGTTGAGAAGTCCCGGATCCGACCGTGGCCGAAAGGCGACTCATCGTGCCTCGCGGCTGTTTTGCTTCCGGTTCTAAGTCCATCGACCCGCCGCCACAGGCAGCAAGGAGGAGGACAAACACTACCCTCACTACGAGTTGCAACGCAGTCATGATTTACCTCGAGTTGTTAAGTGACAGGATGCAGAAACCTTTTAAGGTCTCCGGCAGAGAAAATGTAATACCGCCCTGCAACAATCAATCACACACGCCCTATCGTAAGAAATCGTTGCAAGACACTATTGGATGAATCGGGAGTTAAAAACAAGTGTGTCAAACGTTGCCGTGTCCATCTCGGGGAAGCGAACAAGGTCCCACCGTCGTAGTGGATCAATAATTCGAGAATAATTTGCATCGGTTATTTGAATAACGATCCGATCTCCGATTTTAACTTTATATATCTTTTTCCCAAGCTGTTGTTTTTCATACATGATTTGTTCGCGAAGCGTCTCAGTATTTGAACCTAGTCTGTTATACATAACAAGATTGTTCTTGTTATATTTTCCATGATAGTAATTCTCCTGTTCTTCCTTCTCTAAACATACCAGCGATGTAGGTAACTCGGGGGCTAGTGCTACCCCACCACAGAACCAAGTAGGGGGTATCTTACTTTCAAAACCCGCTGCTTCATTACGATAGGCTACCCATGTCGAAAAATCTAAGGGCTCAAGGTCGTAGACCCCGTCGAACAGGTCCTCAATCTTCACAACAGCGGCCCGTTCTAGTAATAGTTCACTTTGGACGTACGGTTCGGCAACCGGATCAGCCACAACTGGCTGGTTCACAGCTACCTGACGCTTTTGCATCATCCAAAACGCTCCGCCGATCACGAGGAGGGCAGCGAGAGTGACGGCGAGGAAGAGAGGTTTCTGGTTCATAAAGTTTGACGTTTGAATATATCCCTGACGGGAAATCTTGTAAATATTGACGGCTTATTCAAAGTATATCGTAATCCCTATCAATACCAAAAACCCCCGTAAAGAGGGGTTTTTCAGTCAGGATACACCTTGAGAAATCTAGTTCTTGCGGCGGCGGATGAGGGCACTGGCGGTCTTCAGGCAGATGACGATATCGAGCCAGAGCGACCAGTTTTCGATGTAGAAGACATCTAGCCGATATTCGTCCTCGAAGTCGAGGTCCGAGCGTCCCGAGATCTGAGCCATACCAGTGATACCCGGCTTGATAGTGAGGAGACGACGGTGGTATTCGCTGTACTTCTCGACTTCACGCTTCTGATGCGGCCGTGGACCCACCAAGCTCATCTCACCACGAACGACATTGAAAAACTGCGGGAGTTCGTCGAGGGAGTAGCGCTCGATGAAGGCGCCGATTTTCGTCTTGCGTGGGTCATCTTTGATCTTGTACAGGGGCCCCTGACGCACGCTCCGCTCGGCGATAAGTTGTTTCTCGTATTCAAGCGCTGCATCGAAATTCGGGTTGTCCTTGTTGATGCACCACTTCCACTGCATGTAGCGGAACTTGAACACCGGAATCTTTTCGCCGTTCTCGCCGACCCGCTCATTTGTATAGACAATCGGACCGTCCGGATCTTCGTACTTGATGAACAGGGCAATCGTGAGCATGATAGGCGAAAACAAAAACGTCAGAATCGATCCGCCGATGATGTCAAAAGTGCGCTTCAAGACTTTCCCCCAGCCGTCAAGCGGTGTGTGCTGAAATTCGATGATTGGTTCGCCGTTGAAAATCGCCATGGTGAAACGCGATGTCTCACGCGTCGTCGGTAGATACTTCAAAGTGATGTTGTTGATCTGACAGTAGTCGAGGAGCTTCTCCTGCTCGTCATCGGTCAGCGACGGATCACAGACCATGACCTCGTCGAGTCCATGGGCCTCGCGGATCTCCTTAATCGCATGGAGCGAGACAGTCTCCACCTGGCCGACGGTTACGTAGCCGAGTTTTGGCTGAGACGAAAACAAGTCCTTCAGTTGCTCGATTTTTCCATTTGTACCAACGAGCAAAACGCGATGAATACCCACTCCTCTGTTGACGAGATACCATTTCTGAATTCGCTGGATGAGAAAACGTGCTGCGATGACATACAGGACGGCGATGAGCCAACTCATCAGGATGACAAAACGGGAAGAAAACCATTCGCGATTGAGAAACACTGCCAAGACTAAGATGATGAGGCCGAACGTAATGGCCCGCAAGACGCCGTAAGTCTCCTTGGTGAACGAGCGCGTTGCCCGCATGGTATAGAGACCTTCGAAGGCGATAATCACCAGAAAGAATGGGGCGACCGTCAACGTGAAGATAAGATAGTCTTCGAAAGAAAGGTTGAAGACACGAGAGACGTATCCCTGGAATACCGGCAGTCCGCGGAGAAAATACGCCGAAACCGCCGCGAGGACAATCATAAGAAAGTCCACTGGCAGCTGGATAGCGCTGAAATAGATTTCTGAACGTTTCACTCCGTTAGAAATAATGATTACATCACTACAAGCCTGGGACAGCCCCCCTGTACAAAACAGATCGATAAGCCGGATTCTGTGCCACCGAAGTGACGACTACCATTTCTCTTGTCCCATGATTACTCATGGGATCTTTGCAGTTCTCCCATTCCTTCTTGAGCTCCAAGAAGAAAAAGGCGCGACTTTGCATCGAGGTAAGGATTTAGCCGTTTCACCCTCGCCTTACGGCGAGATTATTCCACTCTGGAACCCTCGGCCTTTCGGCTCTGGCGTCGCTGCTCGCACCTCTCTGATCGCTCAGGACGGGCGTTACCCGCTACCTGCTACCTGTTTCCAGGTCGATGTCCGGACTTTCCTCACACCCCATTTTATGCGGGGTAGCGCGGTAGTCTAATCTGTTTTGTAAAGGGCAGCCGTACCTGATATATTGAAGCATAAATATTATACTTTGTCAATATATTTTACTGCACAAAAAGAGCCTGACGACAGGCCCTTGCTGCTTACATTTTTAACCGGAAACCGAGGTGTTCCTTCGCGGTAGCGACAATATGTTCAAAAGCCCGGTCCATCTCATCCCCCGAAAGTGTCCGTTCCGCTGAACCGAACGAGAGGTGCAGCGCGAAACTTTTTTCCGATTCTGTTTCGAAGACATCGAAGAGCTCGTATGAGACGAGGAGCGGCGCGCCCGAAGCCATGAGAACAGCTTCTAGGTCAGCATACGAAACCGTCTTCGGACCAATGAGCGAGATATCGCGCCGAGCGAGAGGGAAACGAGAGAATTCACGGTACACGATTTCTTCTTCGGTCAGATTCGAAAGAACCGCGACAGAGAGCTCGGCAAAATACGCTTTTGAACCGCTCCCGAGGCGGCGCGTGAGTTCAGGATTGATTTCACCGATGACACCGAGATGCTCACCACGCTTGGTGGTGAGATGGGCGAGACGGGCCGGATGAAGCGTCGACCACTCTCCGGAGGCGATTTCATTCCACAGCACCTCGACTCGTGCAGCATCAAACAAAGCCTGCAGTCGCGCTTTAAAGTGAAGAAATGATGTGGTATCCGATGTGTCACTGGGACCGAAAGCAGCCAGAGCCAGACGTTTCTCTTCGGCTGGAGCACTCTTCCCCTGCTGATAGACACTCCCGAATTCAAACAGGCTGAAGCGGCTAAAGTGTTTTGCATTGGTTGCCAGCGCGCGATAGATACCGGGAAAGAGACTGGCGCGCATGAACGCTTGATCGGGATTCATCGGATTGGCGAGAGCGAGATGCCCCGCTTTGGGTAGAGCAACCTGTGTGAGACTTTTCTCCCCGTAGAACGAATACGAGATAGTTTCGTCGAACCCCATGGCTGCTAGTGTTGTTTTCAACACTCGCTCAAACGCTTTCGCTCTGTCTCGCTGCATCGGCACGGCAGCTAAACGGAGTGGTTCCGGGGCTATCGTATGGTAACCGTGGAGACGGCCAATTTCCTCAATCAGGTCCTCGGGGCCCTGGAGATCAGGACGACGGGAAGGGACTGTCACCTTCAAAGCGGAGCGATTTGGTACCTTTTTGACCGACAGCCCGAGCCATGAACAGGCCTGCACCGCCTGAAAAAGCGGGATTTTAGTTCCTAAGAGACTTTCAAGTAATGAGAGTTCGAGGGTAATAATGGTTGGCTTTCCTGGCTTTGTAGCGACATCGCGCACCGATAGATTGCCGCCAATGTTCCAGTCGCGTGCATAGCGCGCGAGGAGAAGTGCCGCCTCACCCGGCCGCTCGGTATCAATACCTCGCTCATAGCGATAGGCAGCATCAGTGAGCATTCGATGGCGCTTTTCCGTTCGACGGATACTCTTGGCATCAAAACTCGCAATCTCGAAAACAACGCGTTTTGTCTTGTCGCTAATCGCCGAATGTTTGCCACCCATGACACCGGCCAATGCTAATGGTTTTTTCGTATCCGCAATTACCAGATCATCTTTGGAAAGAGTAATCGCCGTGCCATCGAGAAGCGTGAGGCGTTCTCGTGGTTTAGCCAGGCGGACCACGATGCCACCCTTCGGGATCGCATCCGCATCGAAAGCGTGCACCGGCTGACCAGTCTCGAGCATGAGGTAATTCGTGAGGTCGACCAAGGCGTTCATCGGTCGCAACCCGGAGACAGCCAATCTCGCTTGGACCATGAGTGGACTCGGGCCCGTCACCACCGGCTCGAGGAGAACAGCCATGTATCGTTTGGAGCGCTCGGTCTTGATCGCGACTTTGGGTACCTTCTTCCCTTTTCGAAGATGAGCTGCAGTTCCTTCAGTCGTCAGAAAAGGGGCGACGATGCCTTCCAGCGCGGCAATCTCGCGGGCCAAACCACGATAGGACAAGGCATCACAACTGCGGTCCGGGAGGATCTTCACGTCGAGCACGGTATCCTCCAATCCGGCATACGCGACAAAATCGCGGCCAATCGGCGCGTCAGCTGAAAGTACCAAAATACCGGTATGGTCGCTTCCAAGACCGAGCTCCTTCGCCGAGCAAATCATGCCCTGCGACTTCACGCCACGAAGTTCAGCCTCTTTGATGACGATACCACCCGGCAGGGTCGCCCCAGGAAGCGCCACCGCTACCTTTTGGCCTACTGCAAGATTTGGTGCGCCGCACACAATCGTAGCGATGTGCTTCTTCCCCATTAAAACCGTCGCGACACGAAGACGATCGGCATCAGGATGTGGCTGGACAGTGAGCACTTTGCCTACCGCCACCCCAGAGAGCCCGTGTTCGAACGGCGTTACGGTCTCCACTTCAAACGCATGCGCCATGAGAAGCTCCGCCAGTTTGTTGGGCGATTTTTTGGTTCCCGAGAGTTCTTTGAGCCAGTGGTAGCTAAAAATCATAGAAAATCAATTAAAACCAAAGCGTTCGAGGCGTGATTTACACTGATACCAATCACCGTCTTTGAACTGCCATATTTTCCATATCATTCCCCGCTCCGAAATCCGCTTTTCAATCGAGGGACTAAATTCTTTGAGTGAGTCTGTGGAAAGAACGACACAAACCGGCCAGACTAAAGCCGTGACTCCTAGCACTGCTATCGCAATGAGAAACCATTTCATACGTCGCTCAAAATTGGCGGATAAAACGAAGGTCACCGGACATGAGGAGGCGGATGTCGGAAATCTTATATTTCATCATGGCAAGCCGGGTCAGCCCGAAACCCCAGGCGAAGCCCTGGTACTGTCCTCGTTTGTAGCCAGCTGCCTCGAAGACGTTCTGGTGGACCATCCCGGCGCCGCCAATCTCGAGCCAGCCAGTCCCCTTGCAAACCGAGCAGCCCCGGCCATTGCAAAGCAGGCAATTCACATCGAACTCAAACGAAGGTTCGGTGAATGGGAAGAAACTCGGCCGCAACCGCACGGTCGTCTCACGCTTGAAGAAGGCCGTAAAAAATATTTCCGCGACCGATTTGAAGTTCGCGACCGATATGTCGTCTCCTACTACGAGACACTCAAACTGATGAAAGGTGTGCTCATGTGAGGCGTCGGTCGCTTCATTGCGGAAAATCCTGCCCGGGATAATGATTTGGAACGGCGGCTTATGCGTTTCCATGTAGCGAACCTGAACCGACGAGGTGTGGGTACGCGGCAAGTATTTCTTCCTCCCCCAGCTATCAGCCAGCCAGAAAGCATCCTGCATATCACGGGCGGGATGATCCAGCGGGAAATTTAGCGCGTCAAAGTTATACCACTCACTCTCGACTTCCGGACCATCGGCAACTGAGAATCCCATGGAACTGAAGATGTCTTCGATTTCTTGCTCGATCCGGGTGATCGGATGGAGGTGTCCGGCGCCATCGCCGACACCCGGCAATGTGACATCGATCCGTTCCTTACCTTCGGACTGATGGGTTACCGTGCTGCTTTTTTTTACTATTTCGAACGCCTCAAAAAGTTCACGCTTGATGGCGTTTCCAGTCGCGCCAACTTTTTTACGCTCTTCAGGCGAGAGGTCCTTCACCCCACGCAGCAAAGTATTGAATTCACTCTTCCGGCCGAGATAGGTATTTTCCCATGAAGAAAGACCCGTTTCGTCCTTTACCTGGGCGAGCGCTTCCAATGCTTCTTTCTTTATAATTTCGAGTCTTTCCAGCGTCATGCTGTCATTTTTATCCCGTTACAAGCAAATTCTTTTCTATCCACCTCATCCGGAATCAAACAGGTTCTTTCTACAATCATATTCTACAACATCTCTCTACAGCTTGTAACGGGACGAGTCATTTGCTCTCTTGTCGGTCAAAAAACGATTCTGAAGAAATCTTTCTTTCCGACCTTCACCACTGCTCCAACATGTTCCTTTGAAACGAGCGTTGTGAAGTCTTCTAATTTTTCCTCATTGATTGAGACACCTCCCTGCTCGATCTTGCGCCGGGCATCACCCTTGCTCGTCGCAACACCGGCCGCCACCAATAGCTCCGTAAAGGCCATGCCTTCGGTCGTGGTCACTGATGGCATCTCAGTCGGCACCTGGCCTTTTGAAAAGGTTTCAATAAAATACTGCTCAGCTGTCACTCCGGCTTCAGCCCCATAGTACAGCGTGACGATTTCTTTCGCGAGCCGGAGCTTGGCGTCGCGTGGATTCCCCCCTGTCACGATGTCTTCGGCGAGCTTCGCGACTTCCTCCATCGACACGCGCGTACAGTGAACGAAGTACTCCATGATGATTTCATCCGGGATGCTCATGCACTTGCCGAACATATCATTGGGCAGATCGAGGAGATTGATGGTATTCCCCCAGGAGGAACTCATTTTCCGGCCATCCGTCCCGAGGATGAGGTTCGTCATGAGGATATCCTGCGGTGCCTGATCATAGTTCGGCTGCAGCGTCCGGCCGGCGAGGAGGTTGAAACGCTGGTCCGTTCCGCCCAGCTCGACATCAGCCTTCACTGCCACACTGTCATAGCCCTGCATGAGCGGGTACAGGAGCTCACGAAGCGAAACACGCTTCCCGGCATCGAGGCGCTTCTTCACATTTTCCCGAGCGATGGTCTCAGCGAGCGAAAACGCATCCGCCTGTTCCCCGATTTCCTGATAGGTCAATTTTCCCAACCACTCCGAATTGTGCCGGACCTCGACCTTTGCGATATCAAGAATCTTGGCTGCTTGATCAACATAAGACTTCAGATTTTCCGCAATTGTCTCTAGGGAAAGCATCGGTCGCTCAGCTTCTTTGTCCGAGGTGTCGCCGATGATGCCGGTGAAGTCCCCAACGATAAAGACCACCTGGCAGCCGAGGTCTTGAAAATCACGAAGTTTCAAGAGTGGCACTGATCGGCCGAGGTGGAGGTTGGGGCTCGTCGGATCGATACCAAGCTTCACTCGGAGCTTTTCGCCGGCGAGCAGGCGCTTTTTCAAATGCTCACGGTCAATCACCT
>JBATNS010000099.1:0-12615 GCA_049290475.1 Candidatus Moraniibacteriota bacterium
AACTTACGTCTAGCTTTTTTGCCTAGTTCCTTAACGAATGCTCTCCCGTTCATCTTAGGCTACTCGCCCAGTCCACCTGTGTCGGTTTGCGGTACGGATCAGTGTATACATAACTAAGAAGCTTTTCCTGGCACCGTGCTCTCTTTCCTTCGCCGGTATTGCTACCAGCCACGCTCATTTCCATTGGATACGCGCCATGCGGATTTGCCTACATGACATCCTCGGAAACAAGACCTCAATCCAATAAGAGGCGAAAGATACAACGATGCGTCACTCCTTCGAATATACACCGAGTTCAGGAATATTAACCTGATGTCCATCGACTACGCCTTTCAGCCTCGCCTTAGGACCGACTAACCCTGGGGTGATCACCATGGCCCAGGAAACCTCGGACTTTCGATGTGTGAGGATCTCACTCACATTGCGGTTACTCATTCCAACATTCTCACTTCCATGCGCTCCACGGTTGGTCACCCTTCCGCTTCGGTGCACATGGGACGCTCTCCTACCACTGCATCTTGCGATGCAATCCGTAGCTTCGGTACTATGCTTAGCCCCGTTACATTGTTGGCGCAGAATCTCTAGATGAGTGAGCTATTACGCACTCTTTAAAGGGTGGCTGCTTCTAAGCCAACCTCCTCAGTGTCTGAGAGTTTCCACTTCCTTTCCCACTTAGCATAGATTTAGGGACCTTAGCTGACGATCTGGGCTGTTTCCCTTTTGTGCTACGAGCTTAGCCCCGTAGTACTGACTGCCCTGTTCGATACCTCGAGTATTCGGAGTTTGGTTGAGATACCTACGCTTGCGCGCGGAATCTCATCCAGTAGCTCTACCCCTCGGGTATATATACACAGGACGCTAGCCCTCAAGCTATTTCGGAGAGAACCAGCTATTGCCGAGCTCGATTGGAATTTCTCCCCTACACTCAAGTCATCCCCTAATGTTGCACAGTTAGTGGGTTCGGGCCTCCACGTGGTTTTACCCACGCTTCACCCTGCTCAAGTGTAGCTCGCCCGGCTTCGGGTCTTGTCCATACGATTATAATCGGCCTATTCAGCCTCGCTTTCACTATGTCTCCGGAACTCTTCATCCCTTAGACAACCGTACAGAACAAACTCGTTGGATCGTGCTGCAAAAAGCACGCCGTCACCCACGCATCACACTACGCGCGATACTAAAATCAAATTTAAAAAATCAAAAGTTAAAATGTTGGTGTCCGCCAAGCGGATTCAACAATTTTCCAGTTTGAAGTTTGCAATTTGAAATGAAGCATCATACGAAGTGTGATGCGCAGGCTCCGACTCTTTGTTAGCAGAGAGTTTCAGTTCTATTTCACCTCCCTTTCGGGATGCTTTTCACCTTTCCCTCACGGTACTAGTTCGCTATCGATCTTATGCAATGTTTAGCCTTGGAAGTTAGTGCTCCCAGATTCAAACGGGGTTTCTCCGGCCCCGCCCTACTTAGGAACTGATGCATCAGCGTACTATCGTTTTCGGATACGGGACTATTACCCCCTCTGGTTGTTCTTTCCAGAACATTCTCCTAACGATGCACGATGACCCCGATCAATCGAGTCCATCAGCCCTGCAACCCCACTCAAGTAAACTTGGTGGTTTAGGCTCTTCCGCGTTCGCTCGCCACTACTGACGGAATCTTTATTAATTTCTTTTCCTCCAGCTACTAAGATGTTTCAATTCACTGGGTTTGCTCGATAGCCCTATGTATTCAGACTATCGTTCCCGTATTGCTACGGGAGGGTTGCCCCATTCGGATATCCTCGGATCACAGCTTGGTTGACAGCTCCCCGGGGCTTTTCGCAGCCTCCTACGTCCTTCTTCGCTTGCATAAGTCAAGGCATCCACACTCTGCGTTGGTAACCTGCTTTCATTTGAATGTCCGCAAATATTCTGTTTGCACAAAATACTCACGGACACTTCAGTTGACGATGAAGAATGTTTGCGCAGACTTCACCGTTTCTCGAATTGCTTGTCACGTCGTTCGCGAACGACGTGACTGGCCATAATTGTTTTGACACAATGATAAACTAATCAGTATCGTTTTTGAAAAACGTGACGACCTTACAACTTTGACTTTTAAGCATACTCGTCACAGCCCCGCGCATGCGGCAACTTTCTCGACGTGCTTACAAAGACTTCAATGATTGTTAAGTGTCTTGCGCGGAAAGACGAAATCTCGGAGACAAGTTTCTCACCCAAACCTCTCTCTTTCCGAACAATGAGTTATATAAAGTGCTGCGATTTTTCAAAATAAAACTCTGACCGTGAGTCAGAGAATACCTGCACCCAATCTTTGTCTATTCAATTTCAGTTGAGTTCCACAGTGAGCGTGTCTTTTGCCGTTTCTAAAGCGGTTTTTCCATAATATAGAAGCGAAAGAAAGCTGTCAACCCCGTTAGAGAAATCACTCTATAAAGCTCGTGATTTCCGTTTGACTATTCCCACCACTAAAGGCTCAGGTAAAACAAAAATTACTTCTCTAACGGGGTCAAGTACTCGATGAAATCGACCTGTTCGTTAATCTTGGAACCGAAAGAAATTCAGCGATTTAAGCCAAAACCCCTCGCGTTTGACAAGGGGTTGGGGCACATATTCTGTACAATGATCGCATTTGCGGAGAGGATGCGACTACTATTGCTTCTTCAGTTCCGCGCCATCGAGATTCATGTTCTTCAGATACTGCTCGACGACTTCCGGGTGCTTGCCGACTTTGCAATCAGCCACGAACACATCGGCCTTCGCGCTATCCTCGAATGTCATATACGCGAGCGCACCGTCGCAGATCGCATCCATGTCGATCTTGCCGAGCGACTCCTGTTTTTCCATCTGCGGTGTCGCCACTGGCGCGACTGGCTTTGGATCGAGGACCATCATATTGAACCGACTATAAACAACCTGCGACTTGATCAAAACCCCTACGAGAACCAGCCCAACAAACATCAACCCTCCAAGCACGATGACTTTTTTCATGTGGTTTATTTTATTTCATTTATTATATACCCATTCACCCCAAAAAGAAAAAGTGCCGGACCCCTCGAATGAGGAATCCGGCAAGCACGTTTTTGTTTTTGAAATAGTCAACTCCTACGACTTCGAGTACCGTTGGTAGACGGCGCAGACTTCGCCCGGGCTCGGTGCTCCCGTCGATGGCGTCCTCACCGTCAGTAGCGGTCAGCACCGTGGCAGGACCGCGGCGTTCCAGCATCTCGCTGACTGCTCGCCAGATGATCGGCGAGTCGTCCGCCACGAGAAAACGGACGGACGATTGTTGCATGCCTACATTCTCCTGCCAGCCCCCCCTTTTTTTTAATTAAGCCGGTCTATTGCCCAAAGAATCTCTATGAGGAAGGAACCGATCAGACGTACTCTCCCTTGATGAAGTGTGTCAATCTAAACCGATGCGAAGATTATGGAATACTAACTCTTGTCACTCGTTTAGACCGGTGAAAAAAAATGAAAAGTGTCCCGTAGTAGAATCATGGTTTCCGCGCGCATTGTCAGCTGAATTATCGTGACGCAGGACATGAATATCCTTAATCCCTGTCTCTCGTCCTAGTTGTAGAAGTGTCAGGATAGTTGCCGGTGAATCCAAGTGATCACTTTGGAAATCCGCGATTCGACTCAGGTCAAAATTCTGTATCGCCCTCAGTGTCTCAGCGTCTTTATTATCCGATTCCGCCTTGGTGAGGTAATGCGAAAAATCCACGGAACCGATAACAATCGTATCACCACTCTCGACAAGTGGTTTCAAAAAATCTACCAACTCCCCTATCTCTTCAGCTGAAGTATTGTATCGAAAAATGACGGGAACAATTCTGACTGACAGCAGAAAATGAGCAACATACGGAAGGATACTATAGATGCCGTGTTCATTTTTGAATGACTCCGGAACAATCTCGGCGGCGGTCGCATCAATGAGATCTTGCAACGTGTTATGGTCGGTCGCTACTTGCCCATACGGAGTTTCCCAGAGAAATTCGACGGTCTGAAGATTGGACGAGCCGACCTCGAAATGATTCGGGCTGAGAAGAATAATTGTTTTCGGTAACTTTGGACGTTCCGCAAGAAGCTGAAAGAACTCCGCTAAAAACTCGCTCGCAAGCAGGTGATGTGGTACCACACCGCCGACGATGCGTCGGGACACGAGATCACTCGTGTCGATAGCGTTTTCCGGTTGGCGGAGCGGCACATCTTCTTCGGTGAGCGGAACCCGGAAGACTTCGACATCAACCATCCCCTGGTCTTCAGCCCAATCGACCGGAGCATCCTTGTGAATCAATTCAACGGATAGCAATATAGCAAAGGCACTCAGAAGAAGCGTTGCGGCGACCGTAAACCTATCTACTTTCAGAAACATAGCTACTTCGTTGACTGACGGCTTGCGAGATACACTTTGCCAGCAACCGCGAACGAAATGAGCGTTATGATCGTGACGAGAATCTGTGAAACTCGGTAGAGTTTGGCTGTAGAGACGAAGAGCGCATCCTCTTCACCTTCTGCCATATCCCTCAACTGACTGAAGTCATGCTCATGAGAGAGAATGATTCTCTCAGAAGAGGAATAGCCACTCGCTTCAGGTGCATACATCAGCTCGGCACGGGCCGGCGGAACCGTAAATTCGCCCACACTCACGACCCGGGCAAGATAGCGGACATAACCGCTCCTGCTATCATCGTACGAGTCCTCGGTCACAATCACTCCGTCCTCTGTATATTCATCAATGTGGGAAAGGTCCGATTGATACCAGTAAGGCTCGTTATCCATGCCCTCGTTCTTGAATTGCGTGCGGATAGCCACCATACCAGCCGGTAGATGATCCTCGATCACGAGTCGGTCATTCGAACGCTTCACGCCCGAGACACGAATGTCCACCTGGACCGTATCACCGAGCGCCAGCGTCGACGATGACGGTTGACTTTGATTGGTATAGTGCCGATCAACCTGCAGGCCACGATTCGCGGAATCAAATTGGTCCGCCACACGCATGATGTGTTTGGAAAGGGTCGAGTAGATTTCTCCTTCAGTCTGAATGGCTACAACGGAATCAGACCTCACTCTTTGCATATCGAACGGAATCGAGATGGTAGCACGAGGGGAAGTAATTGTACCGCGCTTAAATTCCTCACCGTCGAGCAGGACCGTATAGGCAGGCTTCAATGTCTCGGGGTCAGCGTTCCGGTAGTGATCGATGAGCGCCGCCGCGACCTGGACCGTCGCAAACGTATTCGACCAGTAACCCGGTTTGCGATTTGCATCGATATATCGTACCGCGTTCGAGATGAATCCTCGATCATACCGAGCGAGTGTGAGGGCACGAATAGCGAGTCCTGTCGAAGCATCCTGCGACGCATAGTATGCCTGCGCACCAGCAGTCCAATACACATGACCAGCCGCGTCTCGTTGAGCAAGCGCGACGAGCGCATTGACTCCATTTTTCTCCCAATCGAGCTCGCCCGCGCGGATATTGGTCATAACTGAGAGCGCAAGCGCGTTCGGATCGAGGAGACTCGCATCACTGACCACGCTCCCTTTCATCCACTCGTTCGGAGCAACTTTGGTACCGAGTAGTGACCGAGCGTAGGTAATGGAGATGAGATCGGTCGCATTCTCCCGGAGAAACTTCTGCGTTTCGGGCGAAGATACCTCTGACCCGGATGACTTTCCCTCCTGACCGGAAAGGCGCTTCTGCCACTCCGCATCCAGATACCCACGGACGCGTTCGAGCATCGCATCGATCTCGACCGTCTTCACACCGAGGGTGCGTGCCTGGAGGAGGTACTCGACGACATAGGCCGTAAGGTATGCATTCGACTCACGCCCGTGCCAAAATCCCCAGCTACCGTTTTCGTTCTGGAGCTTGGTCAGATTCTTCACGCCTTGTGCGAGCATCGCATCGGTATCCTTGCCGATGAGTGCATCCGCGAACAAATCACGCTCCTTGCGAGCCAGAATAATCGGGACGAAACGGCTCGTCGTCTGTTCTACACAGCCATATGGATAGCCAATGAGGTGCACCATGGCTGTCGGTAAGGTACCGAGCAGGCTCGAAGCAAGATCAAGCGTAACGGCACTCGCGCTCCGTTCCATATCTTCGGGCAAGGCTAATCGGAATTCCGTCGCACCCATCCCAATTTCAGCCGAGCGATCGAGAAAACCGGCTCGGCGTACCGGGAACACGCTCTCGATACCATCGTCGTAAGCCGTACCGTATCCCTCAGCATCAGCCACTACGGTGAAGTGAGCCGCATCTGCAAGCTTTTCGGGCAAGAGGAGAAATGTCAGTCTGTCTGACGAATGCGGTTCGATAGTGATCGTACGATCCGCTCCGTCTGCAATGCTGCCTGCATCGAATTTAGCGCGCACTCCATAGTTAATTCGTTCATCCGTATTGTTACTCATGGTTGCCACTGCCTCTACCCGATCGCCGATGCGCATCATTTCGGGTAGTGCCGGACGGATGATAGTATTCTTGCTTACCATGATTTCGGTTCGCGTCTGCCCAACCTGTGTCGCCATGTTCGCACCGATCGCCGAGACGACCCACGTTGTCGTATTGTCTGGGAGCTTGAAGGTCACACGCGCCTTGCCGTCATCGCCGAGGCGGACTTTGGGATTCCAGTAGGCAGTATCCTTGAAAACTGATCTGACCCCACCATCCTTGTTGTTGTGTACCCAGAGGCCATCAGCAAAGAACGTATGGTATCGCTCCACCATCAAGTTGTAGACCGTCACATCCTCACGCTGGAAGGTAATCGTCTCAACCAACACATCGTTTCCGACCGAATCAATAAGCTTACTCCCAATTTGGATATCGCCTGCCGCTTGCCACTTTCCGTCGACAAACATCCGGTGTGCCGCAGTGACCCGCAACATGTCGTTGATAACCATATATCCATCATCTTTGACCGTGTGCACCCGACCGACACGTGCCGACACGAGTGTCGCGTCCGACTCGCTTGTACGTGTCATGATCATTTCGCCAGGCCGGATATCTCGGATGAGTTTCTCACCGCCATCGGCCATGAGTACAGGCGTGTCACCAGTAAAGCAACCACCCTTTTCAGCGAGGTCGGTAGTAAAGAGTATGCCCTGAAGTGAATGAGCGTTCTGCGTATTGTCGTACCGCTTCGACCAAAATGTCTTGAAGATGTCTCCCGGTCCCTGATCCATCAGTTCAAAAAGTGCCTTATCGATCGCCCAAACGCCAAACTCACCGTCTGCCGGCCTCCCTTTGTAGTCTGTACCGACGACTTCGAACGAGACTGTCTCACCAGGGAGATAGCGCTCTTTATCGGGTTTGAGCTCCAACTGTATGCGCTTTGACTCAGTGTTCACCGCAATTTCCGTCGAGGCAGTATCAATGCCGGTCCGAGAGAAAACAGTCGCCGCGATGAAAACATTCGGCATATCGGTCTCGACAAGAGGCAGTGCCACAGTCCGAGTGTTCCCGTGGAGCTCAACGACCTTCGTCCGGTGAACACCGTCACGCTCAAAGGTCACCCAAACATCTCGATCAGGGAGCGTCGATGAGATCGTCAGTCGCACCTCTTCATCGGGCCGGTACTGTTCCTTTTCCGTTTTGATACTGAGCAACGGCGTACGATCACTCTCACTCCCCTGGAAATAATACCCTTCGTGATCAGCAACCCAGAGCCAGAGACTACGCGTCGTAGTATTCCCACGATCATCTGTACCCCGTAGCTCGAACTCGTAATCACCGGTCTCGGGTGGGGTAAATTTGAGTACCGCTTTACCCTCGTCATCGGTAACGACGGAGACCGGGTCTAGTGTCCGGTTCTCCTGTCGATAATACGGATACTTTTCGTTCGGCCGGTCCTCACGGATCCAGCGTCGGAGCTTCACGGACGCTTCCAGCCGCTTCCCAGCGACCGTCGTATCATCACGATTTGGTACGAGGATGAGTGGAATTGATGCATCTTGGTTTTGCTTAGTCCCATAAGAATAATCCGTCCGATAGATGGAGAAGTCGGCCGGCATCACGAGAACATTCTGACTCTCGAAAACCGGATTCTCTGCGCTATCGGTACTCGACACCTCGATACGATAGACCTGTGGTAGGAAACGGTCATGACTCTTCGCTGTCACTTCGATCGACGCTTGACCATTGGCATCAAGTACCGCCACACCCTCATGAACCGGTGATCCATAGCCATAGCCGTACCGATACCCATCGTCATCATATTCCGGTGAATAGTATCCATAGTCATAGTATGTTCCCGCCGTGACTGTGTATGAGACCTGTTTCCCAGCGAGTGGCTCACCTGAGAAGAGACTGCCAGAGAGCGTCGCTTTCATGGTATCCCCCACAATGAACCGATCATGGTCAACGACAACATCGAGACCAAATTCCGGCTTGCGATAATTGTCGACCATGAATCCGACCGAGCTCTGATTCGACGAATACCCGTAACCGTACTCACTATTCCCACCATACTCCGGATACGTAACCAGGAGCGTGTAGTAATTCCCTGCCGGCAAATCCTTTGGCAGGACAGCGCTTCCATCGAACGTGCCGTTACCCGACAGAGGATAATTTTTTTCCAAGACAACCGTCTCTTCTTCTCCCCAGCCCGTATAGATCTTTACTCTTGCCTGACCGCGGGCCGGACTGTAGCGAGCATCATCGTCCTCTCGAGCAAATGCCTTGAAAAATACCGTGTCTCCGGGCTGATAGAGCGAGCGGTCCGTGTAGAGATAGGATTGCACGCCGTTCTTTCTCGGTATGAACTGACCACCACCCCACCACCAACCAGACGAAGTCGGCTGAGGCGTGTGCGCCGCGTAGTTGAGCGGGATGAACGCCGTCTCGCCGAGCGCGTGCACGATGGCGAGGTCACCGCGTGATTTCTCATCGATACGGCCAACACCATCTTCATCTATCCCAGACCGACTGAAGCTGTCCCGTTTCTTCTCGAGACTGTAGCCGACGACCTCCCCTCCCGAGACATGCTTGCCCGTCCGACTATCGACGGTCCAGATCGCGAGATCTGGTCCCGCCTGTTTGGCCTGTGCGACGATATTGCTCACAACGATGATCGTCTCTGCCCGATCAGCACCCGTCGTTCCCTCGAGATAGTAGATGCCCGGATCCGATATCGGCAGTGAGACACGGGTCCGCTCTAGACCGTCTTCCACGGTCCGGGAGAAATGTGACATTTCGTCGAGCCGATTCGTTTTCACTTTGAACGGCACGATGACTTCATGGTTTTTCTCCTGACCCTTTTCATACGTGAGCGCATCGAGAAATTGGTCCTCGCTCATACGGTAGAGGTGCATATCCACCGGCTGGCCAGAAAAGGCCGTGCCGAGCCAGACGACCTGCTCCTCGGCGAGCGTCCGGGCGATCACGCCACCGAACTCATGTCCCTTTTCGTCGACGAAAAACGCGAGGATCGGCTTTTTCTTTTCTGTGTCGTCAGCATTCCCGGTCGACGACTGGATCATGAACGCACAACAAAAAAGACCCACGAGGAGCGAGGCCTGCTTCGCACGCATTCGAAAGCGCATAGACGATAGATACGATTACTCTTCTATGATAGTCCTACCCACTCACTCCGACAAATCCGAAGTTAACGATAGCGCTCAATGTCTGCCTGTATGACTAAGGGAATGTTTCTCTCCCGACACAGTATCGCTACATGCGAATTGATAGAACCATTGGCGCAGACTATCCCGCTGATAGCATCGATACGTCGGCCGATGTCTGGATAAAGATAATCGCAGAGTACTACAGCCCCATCAGGTATTGCTGTGCCCTCCCGATAGTCAAAAAACTTTATCTTATCGAATTCCCCTAGAACAACCTGAGTGCCAAAGCTATCCCTTTTCCTTAATGTAGTCCAGACTGCCAAATCCCTATTTAACTCAATGACTGAATCTAGCTGTCCACTGTAAGGAAACCACCTCAGCTCATGCCCTTCATGCCCACGCTCCGTCAGTGATGTATCGATTGCCCGTCGGTATCCTTCGCGGATGTCAAAGAATTCCTGTTTCTTTAGAAACGTATACGCCATGTTCGACAGAATACTCTTCTCGAAGAGCTCCTCTAGTGAAATATCCTCTGCTGTGTTTCTCAACCGCTCTTGTTCACGATGAAAGACGAGAGCGAATCTCAACAGATCCCACCAACCAAATGCCGTCGACTTAATGAACCGTTCTGAAACAAAATACTGTGATCCGACATTTATCACGTCCCCTGCGGATATATCTACGCTCTTTTTGAAATACTTTTTTAGTACCACAGCCAATGAGTGCATGTAAAACGACACGAAGACACTATCGTACTTTTTATGTTCTCCGATCACATGCGCCAGGTCATTCTCGATCCACCTCCCGGTGATCGAATCCTGCAAGCTCATCTGCAACACAACCATTTCGCGATCGACATCAAATGCACTTGTGATAGGACGGACCTGAACGAATACTGGGTCTTCAATACCGATAAACTCGACGTCGATCGGACCAAACTGCGCATAGATTTTTACCAACTCTGCCTCGAGATTTTTATACCGAGAATTATTCTCGGTCGGCAGTACAGCCACAAACGGCCGGACCTTTCCGGCAGTTACTCCCTCGGGATACGCGCTGTACTCGATGTAGGAGTAGTCTGTATCAAAACAAAAGGCGACCCCACTCATGCCGTGCCTGTATTCCTGCACGATCACTTCGACCGCTGCGGGGTGCTGAAATATGGTTTTCACCGCTTGGACAACACCCTTTCTTGCGACCGGGCCGATGGTGATGAACTGTCCCGCATGTGAAGAATGTTCCTGGTCCTCCGTCTCGCTCACACCTCGTGCGATATACTGCTCCCACTTCGAGATCTGATCAAAATTAAAAACCTCCTGTTTCATCACCCGGACAAAGGCCGGGACCGAAACACAATTACTCAGTTTCTCTAGTCGCGTTGCCTTGGTTTCCATAGAGACTCTCAATGAATACAGCTAAGCTGAGTGAAACGGCCGAGGAACGTATGACCCCGTCGCTCGAGTTCGATACCAGTCACTCGGGCATCGAAGCAATTCACATATCCATCGCAGACAGTAACCACCCTGGCGCCCCAAGGCACTTGCGCAAAGACGTTCTCTAATTCCGAGGATGGCGTATAGAGCATCGGGATACTGACACTGCCCGGTATATGGGAACGCGCATATCGTCCTGGTTCGCGACTATCGACGACAAATGTTCCCTCGCGTATTTCAGCCTTCATTTCATCGCAATTAAGGAGGCGGCTGTACTGCGGATCGCTATAGGCCCGTTTTATGGATACACCACCCTCCCATAGACCACCGCTTTCTGCCCAACCTTGGGCACCCTCCTCAACATACCGCGCGTCGATCTCTTTGGACCGCAAGAATTCCGCCACTTCTTTGCCACGGATACCCGACCAACATAGCACAATAACCGTCTTGTCCGGATCCAGATCGATCCACTTCCCTGCTTTGAGGTCGGCGATACGAATATGCGTGCTATTCGGAAATTTCCCGTTCTCATACTCGATATCTTCCCGAGCATCCAGGACGACCATATCGGAAATTTTCCCGCTGTCCAAAAGCGCCTGCAATTCAACATTGGAAACAACGATATTGCTTTTCTGGATGTCCTCCTGCTTTTCCTCGTCCATCGCCAACGAACGCACCTGTGAGTGAGCGATAGCAGTATATACGCTGTCCTTCTTCGTCAGAGTCATGAGTACGCCATAACGGCCGCAAGACCGATCAGACTCGCACAAGACGAGCTCGAGAGAATACACACCTTCATCGATGTGGGTAAGCTTATCGAGCGAGATGCTCGATACATACCCGTACCACTGGTCGAATATCGCTCGCGATACCTTGCGATGAGAGATGTCATACGCCTCCTTTAGCCGCCCGTTCGCCAGGTGCTCGTAGTACTGCTCTATGATTTCTACCCCCCGATCGGGATCATTCCCTATCTTCGAAGAAAATTTTTCACCCGCATTCATTGCAACAGGTGCATCATCAAAAGCGAGTTTGTCACTTTCCGATTCCTCTAAACGGAATAAAACATCCTGTTGCTGCAGTTCTGCCACAAGACTCTCTGTCTGGTGCTTTTGATACCCCAAAGCGAAAAGCGATGCCGCAACAATCAAAGTTACGGGGACGCCTACGACCAGAGTAAAAAATCGAGCCCTGGAGCGAGTGAAGAGCGCAAACAAAAACTGGTACATCGTACCGAATATCCCCAAGACCACCACGAGCCCGATGGAAATCCACTGAATTAGCATGGTTCCGACACCAATGATAAGGTCCGGCGATGGAACCGCCCGAGCCATAAAAGGAAAAAAGAATACCCCTATCAGGGCAACAGCAAACAACGTCCGTGATGCTCGGTCATGATACATATATCTTCCATTACCCTATCAAAAATCCGCCCGAAAAGAAAAAGCGCCCAGGATTCGTGGAACCCAGGGCACTGAAGTGTTTCTGTATCTTACCTCCTAGAATCTAACGCAACACATTGATTAAAAACTTCTTGGGGCGTGGCGAATTGTAACACTTTCCTGGGTCGGCCATTGAGCGACCGCTGCACTCGCTTCAGTTCCCTCGTGGTGATA
>JBATNS010000100.1:0-2503 GCA_049290475.1 Candidatus Moraniibacteriota bacterium
TTGGAGGAAGAACATTTCTTCGAACGCGAAGCGTTTCTGTGCGAGTAGTATCTGCTTCTCATTCTTTGGAAAATGCAGATATGCGAGTGCGGTGCGGAGATTGGGGAGGTGGAGATCGGCGAGGATATCCTCATCGAGCGGATCGGGTATGGATGTTATTTTTTCAAACAGCGTTGCCATCTGCCAGCGAAGGAATTTGGAGGTGAGCCCGGTCGTCTCCGGATAGACGGGGACGAGACGGCCAGTGTGCGTTGCTATACGTTCGGCACGTTCAAATGCTGGCGACTGCATCACCAGACTTTCACGATCGTGCATGACTTTTCCGGAGAGACGGACTGACTGCCCTTCTTTCAGAGTAGATTGTACAAAGCGCTGATTGAACCAAATGACACGGAGAGTACCAGTCGAGTCTTCAATTGTCGCTTCAGTCAGGAGAAGTTTTCGTTTCCAGGTTTTTCCGGATGAAAGTCTCGTGATGGTACCCTCGACAGTAGCGCGGGTATCGGGCGTGAGATGCGTAATCGGCGTGATGACGGAATAGTCTTCGTAGCGATGTGGAAAATGATAAAACAAATCACGGACTGTTTCGATGCCAAGGCGCTTCAGTCCATACCAATGAGCCTTTTTAATCGTCGGAAAAGAATCAAGTCGGGTGGAGAAATCGAGCATAGTGCGAAGTATCGATGCCTCCAGTATAGCGTAAGAAAAAAAAGAGCCCCTGGAACGCAGTGCGGTCCAAGGACTTGAGGTCTCGGTTGTACGGCCGAGCGGAGGGGGCTCAGGAAAGCGCGGTTGCTTGCTAGACGGTGCGTCGCGCGTCGTCGCTGGTGGTCTTCGGCAGGGTGGCTGCCGCTTGGTGAGACGCTGATTCGGTCTCGGCCAGGTCCGCGATACCGAGCTTCTGGAGAAGCTCATCAAACTGCGCCCTTGTGGGGGCATTGGTCGCAGCGACCCGGCAGAACGTGATTTCGTTGTCCCTGAAGACGAGGTGGTACCTCGGCTTCAGTGGCCCGCCCGTATCGGCGCGGTTGTGACTGTCAACCAGTCGATTGAGGCGCTCTTGCTCCTCGATGGGGATGTCCGCAGCGAAGTTCACCACGCACATGTGTGCGTTGAAACGATCGAAGCGGCCGAAGTCGGTCACATTGGGAAGTGTCATTTGGATTGCCCTCTATATTGATGAGCACTTTCCCTAGCCCTTTTATTGTTAAGTAACTTCCGGATCATACGGAATATAGGCATATCTGTCAATGAAAAAGAGAGCCCGCCGGAGAGGAGTTCCTCTCGGCGGGCGTGATTGAGGCTCGGCAATGGAATCAGTGTCGAGTCGCTTGAATTGGGGCGACATGGCGCACCTCACCCTCGTGGGAGTCGGTGGCCGAGCGACACTGGTCGGAGCCGATGATCGGAAGATCACCAATGAGCTCGAAGCCAAAATGGCGGAGCAGGGCAACGAAATGTTCTTCATCAAAGTGGCCTTGGTTGCCGGCTGGTCGGAAGAGAACAGCGTCCTCACCGAAGTCGGGTTCGAAGGTCTGGCCGTTTCGCTCGATGATATAGGCGCTGAGTTCGCCGAAAATAATCGCATGATGATGCGGTTCGAGCGGGCCAGCAAAGTGAAGGTGGAGTGCTGGGTTTTCTTCACCCCGGCACGGCATGAGCGCGACATGGCGCACAGCGGGGAGAGAGGTCATGGGAGGACTCCTTTCAAGGGGTGGATTCGCTCTATTGAAATTGTTAATGAGCGACATAACTATAGACAAAAAAACCGCCTTCGTCAAGGGGTAATTCACCAATTTTTTAGGATGACCTTTCTAGTATAACAAATCTGTGTCCTCGGCAGGAATCGAACCTGCATTTCCGCCTTCGGAGGGCGATGTCTTATCCATTATACGACGAGGACGGATGTTCGATTTTTGAGTATAGGATTGGGAATCGGTCACGAGTAAATTTCCTGCCGGAAATTTCTCTCGACCTCAGCTCGGCATGCTCGCTTTAGTCCGCCGACGGCCTAAACTCGCATATACCTCCGCCTTTCGATTCCTGACGCAAGCCAAGTAGTTGGCTTGCTCCGAGCGCTCGCATTCATTTCATTCACTTGTGCGCTCGGCAGGAATCGAACCTGCGACCCTCTGGACCGCAACCAGATGCTCTATCCACTGAGCTACGAACGCAAAACAACCCTCAAACGCTTTCTTTTGCCGCTGAAACTGGCGGTCACAAGAGCCTCAGGGCCCATCAAATATGCAGCATTTTCTCCAGAGTGTCAATCACGGTTGGCTCGTGCTTTTCTTCTGGAATGAAGTTAATCAAGATATCGCGGAGCTCTTCGGCGGGGACTCCGCCGATTGGTACATGGATGAATGGTGACATGATGCTGTTGGAATGAAGGCTGAGGACACCTTCGAGCGGTGGCTCCTCATGAATCCAAAAAGAGTGGATGTCATCGAAGGTGTAGAGGGTTTTTCCGCCGACTATGCCTTTGTCGGTGATGGTGAAATCA
>JBATNS010000101.1:0-9338 GCA_049290475.1 Candidatus Moraniibacteriota bacterium
GTATACGGGGTACTCTGATGATGAGTGCGCGAAGAAAATCGAGGAGATAAAAAAAGACCCGGGTTTTTCTTCGGGCGAAACGAGTCCGTCTCCAGTCGCCGCAACTACGAAAACGCCAGGACCCACGTTATCCAATCTGCCGCCAATTGTTTCTCGAACGAATAATACTTTGGCGGGACTTCGTGAGAAGAAAGAGGGGGACCTGCTGGCTCTTTGGAAACGAACGGAAGCCATGACGAATTTCTTAAAAAGCAAAGGGATTGATACTCAGGCGATTGAAGCGGTGTTTCCAGAATTTCAAGAACGCTCCGAGGCGCTGCTCTCAGCATATGATACGTATCGGGCAGTTTATGAAGGGACGGTAACTGACTCTGCTGCGGTAAGAAAATCTGTTCGTTTGGACGCCCGGGAGTCAGTCATTCGGTCGATGAGGAATCTCGTTGAGTATTATCAGGCCAGTATTCTCGTTCCTCTTCGGATTGGTCATGAAAAATTACTATGAAAGAGAAACTCCTTCGTTTCGGGGCGATTGTTTTCTCGGTGATTCTCCTCATGGCTTCAGTGGGGATGATATTTTGGATGGCGCGAGATGAACGAGTGAGGCTCGTCGATCGTGAACAAGCAGCTCTCGAGGCAGCTGCGGCAGCGGTCGATCGAGAATCGCAAATCGCCAAAGCGGCCGAAAGAGCAGGGGAAGATGATACCGAAAAGATATTTAATGATATCGATACGCTCATCGCCGGACTATCGATGGATGATCTCCCGATTGAAGACTAATAATGGTGTACCAACCCTATTCTAGCCATGAGGAAGACGCGGTGTTGGTTCGGGCGTATCGAACTGGTGACGAGCAGTCCTTTGCTCTTCTTCTGAACAAACATTTAGGAGCTGTCTATTCCTTCGTTTTTCAACTCGTTCAGGACCGCGCTGCCGCTGAAGATGTAGTCCAAGAGGTATTCGTTAAAGCCTGGCGTCACCTCGGTCGTTTTGATGTGACGAGGCCATTTCGCACCTGGCTCTTTGCTATCGCGAAGAACAGTGCCTATGATTGGTTGAAAAAGAAGCGAGCAATACCATTTTCTGCCTTTGCCATCGATGAAGCTGAGGAGCCATTTGAGAATATCCCCGACACTGAGCCGCTCCCGAACGAACTCTTGATTCAGGAGGGTGTAGTACATGAAGTAAGAGAGGCGGTTGCTTGCCTCCATGAGCCCTATCGGTCACTGATGGTGCTGGTTTATCAGGAGGGTTTTTCGTTACATGAAGCATCCGAAGTTTTGGGCGAATCATACAATACGGTGAAAAGTCGGCACCAGCGGGCGATTGCCCGGCTGAGACAGCGATTCACTATGGATGCGTCCAAAAACCAGTGATATCCGTACTAATTAGACTATAATCTTCACTATGATGCAGACACTCCATTCTGTCCTCGCCCTCTCGAAATCTGAACTCCCAGCGGGTCTTTCTTCGCGGATTATGACGGCTATCGAGTCCGAAGCACTACACCAAGCAGCATTTCGAGCGAAACTCGCTTCTTGGGGTGTACTTTCCTCGTTTGCCATTTTCCTCGTAAGTCTTGCGGTAGCAGGGAATAGCTTTTTTTCTTCTGACTTCTGGCAGATCAGCTCACTTCTTTTCTCAGACCTCTTTCTCGTTCTTGCCCATGCCGAAGTATTTTCTCTTTCTTTGGCGGAGACATTTCCGGCCGCTTCCGCAGCGCTTCTTATTGCGCCACTCTTCCTCTCTCTTGTTGCACTGACATTTCGTTCAAAATACGTAGCCCTTACGATGGAACACAGTCGGTTCGGACTCGCAGTCGCTCGTTGATTATCTCATTCATAAGTAACTTTATGGAAACTGAATCATCCAAGGTAGTTCCACCAGTAACGCTATCACCAAGTATGGCAGGTTCACTCAAACCAGGACACCTTTCTCAGCGTCAGGTGCTCAGCATTGCTTCGCTTGTGCTGGGTGCTCTCCTCCTCGTCGTGGTGAGTTTTTCGATTGGTTTCTCTGCCGGCCTCCAGAAGGCACGCTTTTCGTATGCCTGGGGTGAGAATTATGAACGCAATTTCATGGGCCCAGCAGGCGGACCGATGGGGCCGGATAAGCTTCTCAAGCGGATGGATGGAAAGATGTTACGAAGTGGGCACGGTGCGGCGGGGGAAATCATCAGCCTGAATGGCGATACGATCGCCGTCACGGGTCTGGATGGTGAGGAATGGAGTTTCTCACTTTCAGCCAACACGAAAATCAAGAAAGGTGGAGAGTCAGTCGGGGTTTCTCGGTTGGAAGTCGGCGACCGAATTATCGTTTTGGGCCGTCCAAATGCCGAAGGCGCCCTTATTGCTGATTTCATACGCGCTATCGGCAAAGACGACGTTAAACAAATTGATGATGTCCTTGAAAAGGCAGGGCTGCCGTTGCCGACTCCGACTCAAGACTAATTTATCTATCTGCTACTATGGAACGTATTCGCCGATTTCTTAAAACGTATTGGTTCGTCAGTCTCGCCATCGCTAGCATCATCGTGCTCGGCATCTATTTTATCTTCTTTTCATCTTCAAACACATCGTCAACGACGACTCAGATAGAAAAAATAGTGACGGTCTCCAAGGGCGACATCCGTGTCACGATTTCTGGGAGCGGACAGGTTGAGGCAGATTCTCAGGTTGATCTCAAGTCGGTAGTTGCAGGAGATGCAATCGAGGTGACGACGGTAGCGGTGAAGAATGATCAGGAAGTAAAAAGGGGACAAATAATTGCTGTGCTTGATAATCAGGATGCGTGGCGTGATGTCGCGAAAGCAGAGCTTGATTTACGTCAGGCGCAAATTAAGGAAAAACAGGCCGAGGACTTGTACCCCAAGCTGGATCAGGATGATGCTCGTCAGCGTCGACTCGCAAGCGCGGTGGTAGCGCAGAGTGAGATTGGTCTCCAAAAAGTCCGCGATCGACTCCAAGACTATACCGTCCGGGCGCCTTTCGATGGCATCGTTACGGGGCTGTCCGTATCGAGTGGCGATACTATCTCTCAGACAGGTATCTTAGCTTCGGTCATCACTAAGAAATTGCGCGTTGCAATTGTGCTCAATGAAGTTGACGCTGCCAAAGTAAATACCGGGAGCAAAGCTGAGCTTTCATTCGATGCGCTACCGGGAACGGTCGTTTCGGGAACACTTACAAAGCTTGATACCATCGGAACTGTGCAACAGAATGTTGTTTCATTTGGTGCGGAAATTGAGCTCGACGACCAGCCAGTAGGACTTCGAACAGGTATGAGTGCGAGTGCTGAGATCATCGTAGCTGAAAAGTCTGGGGTACTCGCTATCCCGAATGGTGCACTTACCGTGAGGGAGGAAAGGACTACGGTCATGCTTGCTTCAGGAGAAAATGGTGCACGAGGAGGTGTACGGGAGGTGGTTACAGGCCTGGCGGACGATACACAAGTTGAAGTCATTTCTGGTCTCAAAGAAGAAGATCGACTCATTATTTTGAGTGGTACGACCTTTGGGGGATCTTCTAGCTCGGGTTCAACGGGGCAGAGTCCTTCACTCCTGAATCTATTCCGTGGTCCAAGTGGTGGAAATCAATCCCGATCAAGATAGTACGTCTATGCTTGAATGTAGGAACATAACGAAGATATATCAGAACGGGGATCAACGAACAACTGTCTTGAGAGGAGTGTCATTTACCGTTCAGGATAGTGAGTTTGTCTCAATTATGGGCCCGAGCGGGAGCGGTAAGTCGACGTTAATGCATATCCTTGGAGCACTCGATACCCCAACTTCTGGCGAATACCTATTCGATGGAAAGGATATGGCTACGCTTTCCGAAGATGAGCTCGCACTTATCCGGCGGGAGAAAATCGGTTTCGTCTTTCAGTCGTTTAATCTTCTCGCACGCACGAGTGTTATGCGGAATGTCATGCTTCCGCTCGTGTATCTAGAACTACCGCCAGAAGAACGGGCAGAGCGCGCTGAAGCAGCGCTTCGTGCTGTCAGTCTCGATGAGGCACACTGGCAGAATAAGTCGAATCAACTTTCAGGAGGGCAGATGCAGCGCGTTGCGATTGCACGAGCCCTCGTCAATAATCCTTCACTTATCCTCGCGGATGAGCCGACGGGAAATCTCGATACCAAGACGGGTGAGAAAGTACTGGAGACTTTCGAGCGCTTGAATCGTGAGTACGGTCACACTGTTATTTTGATCACTCACGAAGACGAAGTGGCGGCGTATGCGGATCGCATCCTCTCAATCCGGGACGGCGAACTTGTGAGCGACATCCGGACTGATCGTAAAAGAATTTAGTACGACACTATGCTCATCACTGATCTTACGCAAGAAATCTATACGGCCGTGACAGTTAATAAGTCTCGGTCGGGGTTGACAGTGCTCGGTATCGTCATCGGCATCGCCTCGGTCATCATCATGGTAGCGATTGGCCAGGGAGCACAGACAGCGATCCAGCAGAATATCCAGGCCATCGGGTCCAATCTCTTGATTATCCGTCCTGGTTCCCAGCAGGGGCCTGGCTCACCGGTTCAGGGAGCGCAGGGATCAGCTCAATCGCTCACGCTTGCTGACGTTACGGAGCTTCAGAAGCTCTCTGTTGTTGAGGCTGTGGCGCCCGAAGTTCAAGCACGCGGGCAGCAAGTGATAGCTGAAGGAAAGAATACAAACACGAGTGTTACGGGTGTAACGAATGACTATCCGACCGTGCGTAACGTGAAAATTGCTTCAGGGACATTCTTTACTGCTGCTCAGTCGCGTGCGCTTGCCAAGGTTGCTGTGCTTGGTCCGGATGTTGTCTCGGAACTTTTTCCGGGTATTGATCCGATTGGCCGGAAAGTCCGGATTGGCAATGTCGACTTTACAATCATCGGTGTGACGGTGGTTCGTGGCGGAACGGGCTTCGGGAGTTCGGACGATGTTATTTACATCCCTGTCTCAACAGCGCAGCAGTTTTTCACCGGAAGCAATTATCTCTCTAATATTAATGTTCAGATAAAGTCTGGCGAAGATATGACCGTAGCAGGAGAAAGTGTGAAGTCAGTGCTCATGGAGGCACATAGCATTGCGTCAGACGAGCCAACTGATTTCTCGTTACTCAATCAGGCTGATATTGCGGCGACGGCGTCTTCTGTCACGGGGACTCTGACGGCACTTCTCGGAGCAGTCGCTGGTATCTCGCTCGTAGTGGGAGGCATCGGGATTATGAATATGATGCTGACATCAGTCACAGAACGGACTCGAGAGATCGGTTTGCGTAAGGCGATTGGCGCACGCGGTGTGGAGATTCGTCAGCAGTTCCTCTTGGAAGCGATTGTGCTGACTTTTGTAGGAGGATTTTTTGGTATTTTCTGGGGCATCGTGGGATCATTTCTTCTCAATCGCTTCGGTCTGTCGGCAGAGGTATCAACGAATTCAATCCTGCTCGCCTTCGGAGTTTCAGCAGCGATTGGAATCGTCTTCGGCTATTATCCAGCGAGCCGGGCGGCTCGAATGAATCCGATTGAAGCGCTACGGTTTGAGTAAGTGGGGAGGGGTTGATGGATTTCGTTAAATCCGGCAAAATAGCGAGGTAACACTTTACTTTTTATAGTATGGCGCAAATAAAGAAAAGTACGATATTTTTGGGCATTGCTGCTCTCGCCGGTCTGGTAGCAGCAGTGAAATTCCTTCTGCCGGCAAAGTCAGGCCAGTCTGAAAAATCAACAGCCACGAATAGTGCTATCGTTCCAAGCACGCCAGTACAGACGACTGATATACCGAAAGGGGAGATGATGAAAGAAGCGAAGTCAGTCACGACAAAAGTTAGTTACATGAATCCGGCGGGAGAGGATGAAGTGAGCTTTACGCTCTATGTTGATTCGACCAGCATGATTGTTGATGCGAAGGCGGATACTCTCGCAACACATGATATTTCTAAGAAGCGGCAGGCAGCTTTTGCTGAAGGTTTCCCGACGGCCGTAAAGGGTAAGAAACTTTCCGAATTGACATCAATCGACAAGGTTGGTGGGTCATCCCTCACGACCAAGGCATTCAATGATACGCTCGCAACACTCAAAGCACAGCTCTAGCCGTCATTTCTCAGAAAAAGAGCTGATTAGAAGGTTGTATAGCACTGTTCATTTTTCCCGAGAAGGTTTTTTTTGGCGGTAGTATAATGGAAGTATGCTAATCATAGAATTATTGTCCTATGTTTGAAGAATCGACGCATCGCTCTATGAAATCATTCGCCTGGCTGCTCATCGCCGTAGCGGCGCTACTCTATGCTGTCGAGTTCGCTCGTTCGATCGACAAAACCTATCCAACCCGAACCTTTTCCGTTGATGGCGAGGGGAAGTTAGATGTTACACCGGACGTGGCGAAGTTTTCAGTTTCTGTGGTAACGGATGGTGGCAAGAACGTGGCTGACGTGCAGGCGAAAAATACGGAGAAGATGAATGCCGTGAGCGTTTTCTTGAAAGAGTCCGGGGTGCCGGACAAAGATTTGAAAACAGATGAGTATCTGCTCTCGCCACGTTATGATTATCCCAATTGCACAGGCCTTGCCGTTTGTCCTCAGCCGAGCATCGGCGGATACACATTGACACAGACGCTCCTTGTGACTGTTCGGGATACTGAGAAGCTCGGTGACTTGCTTTCGGGTGTCGTCGCTCAGGGGGCGAATAGTGTTTCCCGGGTGTCATTTACAGTGGACGATGAAGATGAAGCAAAGGCTGATGCTCGGAAAGAAGCGATTAAGAAAGCCCAGGAAAAGGCAGGTCGTATTGCCAAAGATGCTGGATTTGAGATGGGTCGACTCGTTTCAATCTATGAGACCCCTCAGGTTTTTGGATACGGTGGTGACAGCGAGGTCAGCGTGAAATCGTCGTCTGCTGGTACCGGCGCTGTCACGCCGACAATTGAACCAGGAACAAACGTTACCAAAGTGAACATTACACTTACGTACGAAATCCGCTAGTTGGCCGTACCTAGTTCTTTTTAGCAGCTCTTTGATTCTCATGACGGCCCCGCTCTCTATTTCGCCCATGTCTGTGTTATCATGGTGAAGCCTTATAATTTGATGATGTAACTTTGATGAATCTTTACGATGCTTCCGTTCCGGTTTATGTGAAAATACTTGAAAACCTTTCAGGTATCTTGAAAAAAGGTGAGGATTGGGCTGCGGAAAATCAAAAAACAGATGAAGAGATGCTCGAAGCGAAACTCGCACCGGATATGTTCCCCCTTGTTCGCCAGATCCAAATTGCTTCGGATAATGCCAAGTCGATCTCGACTCGTCTGGCAGGTGTGGAACCGCCGAAGATGGCCGATACGGAGGCAACTTTTGTAGAGTTGATCGAACGGGTACAGAAAACCATAACGTATTTAAAGACACTCGATCGCAAAAATTTTGATGGCGCTGAGAGTCGGCACATCCCGTTCCCATACGTTCCAGAGACCTATCTCCTCGGTCATGAGGCATTGTTTCAGTCGTATCTTCCGAATTTTTTCTTCCATGCAACGACAGCGTACGACATCCTCCGTAATACAGGGGTTCCGCTTGGCAAGGCTGATTTCATCGGTTCCCTGCCGTTGAAGCAGAACGAGAAAGCCTAGCTATGGCATCAGCGCTTTCGATTGAGAATCTGAAGAAGACCTACGGTACCGGGGTGACCGCCCTTAAGGGCGTCAGTCTTGAAGTGGAAGAAGGGGATTTTTTTGCCCTGCTCGGCCCCAATGGCGCCGGGAAAACAACTCTTATCGGTGTCGTGTCTGGCCTCGTCAACAAAGATGCGGGGAGCATAAAGGTCGGGGGTCTCTCAATCGATGAGGAACCAGCCAAGGCAAAACTTCATGTCGGCGTCGTGCCACAAGAGTTTAATTTTGGCATTTTCGAGAAGGTTGAAAATATCATTGTCGATCAGGCTGGTTATTACGGTATCCCGCGGAAACGCGCGTTGGTCGCAGCAGAGAAATATTTGAAGCAGTTAGGGCTGTGGGAAAAACGTCATGAACAAGCGCGTTCGCTCTCCGGTGGCATGAAGCGTCGGCTCATGATTGCTCGCGGACTGGTACATGAACCACGGTTGCTTATCCTCGATGAGCCGACCGCAGGCGTCGACATCGAGCTCCGCCGGGGCATGTGGGACTTTCTCCGTGAATTGAATACATCCGGCGTTACGATTATCCTCACGACACATTACCTGGAGGAGGCGGAGCAGCTCTGCCGCCACGTGGCGATCATCAATCAGGGAGAAATCGTCGAACATGGTGAGATTAAGGCGCTGCTCGCGTCTATGGAGGAGGAAACATTCATTTTTGATCTTGGTACATCCGTTTCGCCGGAAGGACTGTCGAAACTATCGCCATTTTTGGCAGTTTCCGATGGTCAATCCATTGAACTCACCCTCACAAAGGAACATACTCTCGATAAGGCACTTCTCGCGCTTCATGGCCTCGGGCTTGAGGTGAAGAGTCTCCGCAATAAAACCAATCGGCTCGAGGAGTTTTTTGTTCAGAAAACTCGCAAAGTATAAATACGTATGAATCCCACTGAACTCTGGGTCGCTTACTTCACCATCGTCCGTAAGGAGGCTATTCGCTATCTGCGGGTCTGGTCACAGACGCTTCTGCCGCCTGTTGTCACTATGTCGCTTTACTTCGTCATTTTCGGCGGCTTCATCGGATCGCAGATTGCGCCAATCAACGGCTACACGTACATGGAGTTCATTGTGCCGGGCCTCATCATGATGTCGGTCATCATGAGCTCTTTCATGCATACAGTATCATCATTCTATTTTGCCAAGTTTCAGAAAACGCTCGAAGAGATCATGGTTTCACCGACACCGTATCCGGTTGTGATCGCGGGCTATGTTACCGGCGGAGTCCTCAGGGGAATGACTATCGCGACGCTGGTGATGATAGTGGCGACCTTCTTCACTGATGTTTCCATGGCACATCCGGGCATCATGCTCCTCTTTGCTCTCCTTACCTCGATTCTTTTTTCTCTGATTGGACTCTTGAATGGCGTGTTCGCCAACAGCTTTGATGGGATTTCTATCGTGCCGAATTTTGTTCTCACGCCCCTTACCTATCTCGGGGGTGTGTTCTACTCGATTTCGATGCTGCCGCCGTTCTGGCAGTCAGTATCGCAGTGGAATCCGATTCTCTATATGATTAACGGTTTTCGGTATGGTTTTCTCGGCGTCTCTGATGTCTCGATAACGTTTGCAGCTGGACTTCTCATTGCATTCACCGTTGGTCTTTTCAGCTATACATTGTATCTGTTCAAAACTGGTCGTGGACTCCGGGCCTAGGCTCTTTTCTAGATGGTCGAAAGCTATGAAG
>JBATNS010000102.1:0-2191 GCA_049290475.1 Candidatus Moraniibacteriota bacterium
GCCTTGGCCGTCGCGCCGCTGCCGCCACCGGTGATCATCGTGCCATCACTGATATAGATACCGCTGTTGGCCGTCGGCGAGTCGTTGGTGCCGGGGTCGAAGGCAGTGTTCATCTTGGCGGAGGCAGCGGGCTGTGCGCTCAGCAACATGGTGACCGACAGCGCGGCCAGACGCAGGGAACGGTTCTTCATCGGAATCTCTCCTTGAGGTTGGGTGAAGCCCCGCTCCTAGCAACACCAACGGTGCGCTTAGTGAACGGGCAGATGTAGCCTTCAAAAAAGCAACACTTGTCCGTTCACTATATTTGAACTGCAGAAATAAAAGAACTTGTTTCAGATACTAACAAAGATGCTAGAACTATTCAAGCTTTTTCAAACTTGAAAAAACAGTATAGAACTTTATACACGCCCTGTCAATACTCAAAAATTGCTTATTTTAAGCCTCATTTTATCTACACGATATCCTTGAGGATATTCTCATAGTCCCCGATTTCGAGAAGAAACATGAGGACTTTGGCGAGCTTCTTCGAGTCATGTCGGATGAACGAACGTGTCGCGGCAATCTTGTCCTCGCGCTTTCTGACGATTTTTTCTTCGCTCAAGAGATCCGCCTGGATGACACGATACGATCGCGGCTTTTCGGTACAGAGGAATGGCACGATATTCCCTTCGGTCGCATATTTCTTCAAGAGATGCTTTGGCGGAAGCACAGTGTTATAGGTCACGAAATCAATCCGATCACTCCCGATAAGACAATTGATCCCATCGACATAATCTTCAAGTGTAAAGCTATCGGTCTGACCGTGCTTACTGACAAGATTGCAGTTATAGACCGCTTTGGCTTTTGTCTTTCGGAGCGCTTCAGCAATACCTGGAACAAGGAAGTTTGGGATGATGCCACAGTAATGACTCCCGGGTCCGATCACGACGAGGTCGGCTTCGAGAATCCGTCGGACCGCCAGCGGATTCGCCTTCGGCTTCGGTTTGAGAAAAACTTTCTTCACCCCAACCTTCTCAAACTTCGTGTTCACATTGATCTCATGCTCGCCAGAGAGGAGCTTACCATTGGCGAGCTCCATGTACAGCCGCGTATCAGACAGTGTCACGGGAATCACTTCCCCGCGGACATTCAGGATCTGAGCGGCTTCCTTTACGCCAGCGCCAAAGTTTCCGGTGATCTTTTCCAAAGCAGAAAGGAGAATATTCCCAAAACTATGGCCTTCTAGCCCACCGTTGGTAAAGCGGTAGTTCATCAGCTGCCGAAGCATGTCCGGCGTCTCAGAAAGTGCCACGAGGCATTGCCGCACATCGCCCGGCGGAAGAACGCCGAGTTCGTCGCGGAGTACACCAGTCGATCCACCGTCATCGGCCATCGAAACAATGGCCGAGATTTCGATCGGGTACTCCTTCAAACCAGAAAGGAGCATAAAGCTCCCCGTTCCCCCACCGATGGTGACGACTTTCTTCTTCATTCTGATTCTTCTACTGATTCCAGGAAAATCCGTTCTTTGAAAGCTCCTCGTTCTTCGCGCTTCCTTTTTTGAATCGCTACTACCTCTTTAATGCTTCGTCCTTCAGCCTCGTTCAGGGCCGTAATGACTTCAAAGATATCCGCCATTTCTTCGAGACGTGCCTCTGGAGTCTCAGCTGAAAGATATTCGGTGAGTTCTTCTTGAAATTTCTTCTTGAGTTCTCTGAAGTACTCGACCCCATCGAGCGGGCGAATTTCCGGTATGCCTCCCTTTTTCCGGATAATACCTGGGATGAGATCGCGCACCAGCTTCTTATATTCCTTCTTCATAGAGAAGCGATCATGTCGGAGCACCCGGAAACATCCTCGTACCGACGGGAACCGGTCTACCTGCCCACCGCCAAAAATGCCTCAGCTCCCTGTATTAACTGTCGGAGCACCCGGAATCGAACCGGGACTATCTGCTCCCAAAGCAGACGTACTACCACTATACTATGCTCCGTTTTGCTAACCTCCCTATCTTACCCTTTTTCCGCTTCTGAAAGCAAAATCCCGCCTGAGCAGGATTTCGCCTCTATCTTTTATCTTTCCGTCACCATCTTTATTTCACTGCTTCCTTGAGACCCTTGCCTGCAGTAAATTTCGGTACAGTCATCGCCGGAATCATAATCTTGGCCTTGGTCTGAGGATTGATACCCTCGCGCGCGGCACGATTCGAGAC
>JBATNS010000103.1:0-14957 GCA_049290475.1 Candidatus Moraniibacteriota bacterium
GATTGGTTTGACCCATCGTAATCGATCTTCCTGTATCGTTGTAGCCATATGGATACTCATAGTTGTGCCAAGAAAGCGGGTAACCCGCTAGCCTAGCAAAACCGCCATATGTGTGTACACATTACCAATTTATATTGACTAATAGTGTTAAATACTGTATATTATTTCTTCGTAGGATTCACCTACGATCTGTCCTTTCCACCTCCAAAAAAACAGGAGTGCCTCATGAGTCATACCCCCATCGACCATCAAATGCTCGAGAACGAGCTCCGCGGCGTCATCGACGAGATCCGTGGTGGCTATCCGCTCGCCTTCGCGTTCTTCGCGTGTCGGCTCAACTTTGCCCAGATTCCGCCCGAGGTCTTGGACCGGGCCAAGGCTTCGCGCGACGTGACCGACGACGAGTACCAGGCCTGGTCGGCCGCGTATTTGGTCCTCCCATCGGCCGAACGCGAGCAGGTAGAATCCTTCCTGAACTTCTTCGTCGGTTCTCCCGGCGAATTCCTCACTTTCCAAATCGGCGAGGAAGTGTTCGGGATCGACATTCTGTGCATCCAGGAGATCCGGTCCTTCGAGTGGCCCGAGAAGTTCGAAGGCTCGGCACCATGCCTCCTCGGCGCGATCAGTCTCCACGGAGACTCGATCCCCGTGATCGACCTCAGGCTCCTGCGCGGCTACGCCGATCCGGCCTACAACGCGTTCACCGTGACCATCTTCGCCGCCCCGCGCGACCAACGACTCAGCAGTGTCGGCCTCGTCGTCGACGCGGTGAGCAACGTGGTCGAGATCAAGCGCTGGAACATCATCCAGTACTCGCCCGCCGAGGAAGCGCGCTTCTCTGTCGTGATCGATGGACGAAAGATCCAACTCTTCCATCTGGAAACGGCGGTCACCGAGGCACTCGAACGAGGCAAGGCGTCAGCCTAAGCTGACCAGACGTTACTTCGCCACGCGAAGCAACAGCAAAACCGCCAAGGATCACTCCGAGGCGGCTTTCAATTTTTCCCATCTAAAAAAATCTAGCAACAAGGCTAGGCACACCTCTTTTGAACCCCCCACCCCCTCGATTTTTTTAGGTTTCTTAGCTACTGGAGCCATCCCTATTTAGAGATGGCCAACCTGGCCATGTCGAATGGGGAATGACTATTCTCTTTTATGCAGCCGTCCACTATGTGGATGCAATTATTGTTGAATGCGAGAGTTTCGCACGGCCAGATTTCCATAGAAATAAGCCAGTAGCTAACGGACCATCACAGCCTGGTAGGACCCAACGAGCAAAGGAGGTTCTTTGGGCAATGAATAGTAATGCCCAAGAGATAAGGGCTGGCCAAAAATATAAACAACTCTTTGACTGGTCCCAAGATGCTCGGTATGAACCAGAAATGGCTACTCTTCTCGGAGGTGGTGAGTTAGATAAAGCCAAAGAGTACGTAGAGCTAATACGAATCATTACATGTATTAGAACAACCTTTAGTCCAAGTATGGACAGCAGTGGCCAAGTAGCATTTGCAATCTGCAATAGAAGACTCTTTAAGGAGTCACTCCCTTAAACATGGGAGGTCTTCTGCAAGCCCTAGGAGGCTAAGTACTGGTTATGCGCTTTCTTCGCTTGTTCCTTGTCTACGCCTAGATAGTACTTGCAGGTGGTATCCAGCTTTTCGTGCCCCAAAATCTCTTTTACATGAACAATGGGACAGCCATTAAAGACCAGATTTGTAGCCACCGTATGTCTTAGGATGTGCGGCGTAAGCTTCTTGTGGATATGGGCCTTTTCTCTGTGATACTTAAAGAAACGCCAGATATCACCAATGCTTAACCGACTAGGTTCCCCTGTAGTAATGAATATAGCCTCATGAGAGTCAGTGCGCGCCTCTAGATACTTTCGAACCCACTCCAAAGCCTTCTCGGTAAAGAAGACTCTCCGTTCCTTGTTCCCCTTCCCGATAATCTTCGCTTCTCTTTTTTCCCAGTCGATACTCTTCCTATCTAAAGAAAGGGCTTCACTAATACGCATGCCAGTCCCAAGAAGAACCTCTACTAGTGCCCGAAAACGAAGACCTGCAATCCTATTAATATCAATTGTGGCAATGAATGCCTCTACCTCATCCTTTGTAAGAAAGATAACTTCTCTCTTGAAGCGCTTTGGTGGTCGTATCTGTTTAGGATTGAGCGTCTCTAGCTTTAAGAAGTTCCGACAGTAGTTTAGAAGGCTTCTCGTAGCAAAAACTACGCTCGCTATTCTCGCCTCACTCAGACCCCTCTGCATCATTTCTTTCTTGAGAGACACGAAATCCTGTACATCGAGCCCTCGCACATCCTTGTCACCAATAGACCTTACGAAAGATTTCAGTGAGTCCCTATACTTCTCTATAGTCTTCGGCGAAAAGTTCAGCTCATAGCGAGCATAATCAAGAAAGCCTTCAACCAAAGTACTGACTTTTTTCTCGTCACTTGCATCTCCTTTGTCGTAGAAAGCAGTTGCATTTACGACACCTTTTTCTTCTTCCATAAAAGATAAAAACCTGCAGCAAAAACTGCAGGTCCTCATCACTCCTGTGTCAGACAGGAGAGCTGCTTTCGCAGTCTTTTGCGGTTAGTCCTAATTCTTCTACTACTTGTAATATGCCTTGAGAAAAGCATATCGACCAGATATCTGGTTGAGAACTTGATGTTGACCATCAACTCTCCCCGCTTCAGAGATGCTCCCGATATGGAAGGTCTCCTGGCAGGTACACCGATTACTCCCTAGAAAGGAGGTGATTCATCCACAGCTTCCGCTACGGATGCCTTGTTACGACTTCACCCTTATTACTGACCCTACCGTAGTTCCCCGTTTGACAGGGGACCTTCTGGTATTGCCAGCTCTCTTGGTGTGACGGGCGGTGAGTACAAGATCCGAGAACGTATTCACCGGGACGTGGCTGATTCCCGATTACTAGTGATTCCAGCTTCATGCAGGCGAGTTGCAGCCTGCAATCCGAACTGAGACCGAATTTTTGAGATTAGCTCCCCCTCGCGGGTTGGCAACCCATTATGTCGGCCATTGTAGCACGTGTGTCGCCCAAGGTGTCAGAGGGCCATGCTGATTTGACGTCATCCCCGCCTTCCTCCCAGCCCACAATCTAGAATCAATTGATTCCAAACTCTGGGCTGGGCAGTCTCAAGTGACACATGTAACACTTGATAGGGGTTGCGCTCGTTTCCCGACTGAACGGAACATCTTACGACACGAGCTGACGACAACCATGCAGCACCTGGTCTAGCACTCTCGAAGAACGTCCCATTTCTGGGCCCTGCAGCTAGATTTCAAACCTTGGTGAGGTGCCTCGCTTACCGTCGAATTAAACCACATGCTCCACCACTTGTGCGGATCCCCGTCTATTCCTTTGAGTTTTAAGCTTGCGCTCGTACTTCCCAGGCGGCATACTTAACGCGTTAGCTACGGCACAGAGAGGGTCGATTCTCCCCACACCTAGTATGCATCGTTTAGGGCGTGGACTACTGGGGTATCTAATCCCATTCGCTACCCACGCTTTCGTAACTGAGCGTCAGAAATGTGCCAATTGATTGCCTACGCCTTGGGTGTTCCTCATGATATCAACGCATTTCACTACTACACCATGAATTCCATCAATCTCTCACACTCTCTAGACATGCCGTTTCGAATGCCTTTTCGGGGTTGAGCCCCGAGCTTTGACACCCGACTAACATGCCCGCCTACTTACGCTTTACGCCCAATAAATCCGGATAACGCTTGAGGTCTCTGTATTACCGCTACTGCTGGCACAGAGTTAGTAACCTCTTATTCCTACGGTACCATCATCGTAATTTTTCCCGTAGAAAAGCAGTTTACAATCCGAAGACCGTCATCCTGCACGCGGCGTCGCTCCATCAGACTTTCGTCCATTGTGGAATATTCTCGACTGCAGCCACCCGTAGGTGTTTGGACAGTGTCTCAGTTCCAATGTTGGGGGCCGTGCTCTCACACCCCCTACCCGTCATAGCCTTGGTGAGCCATTACCTCACCAACAAGCTGATAGGACACAGGCTTCTCCTCAAGCGGTAAACCATTCCTCCGTAGAGGGTATCGCGTATTATCCTGGATTTCTCCAGGTTATTCGCGACTCGAGGGTAAATTCCTATGTTATCTGAACCCGTTTGCCATGGGTCTAAACCCATTCGACTTGCATGCCTTATCCACGCCGCCAGCGTTCATCCTGAGCCAGGATCAAACTCTCAATTTATAAGTGTATCGAGAATGGCTTACGCCACTTTCAGATGAGAACAACTTCGCTCATCTGATTTCACTCTGTTGTGACCATGCATTCATCTTGCGATGTCAGTCATGATCGGAATAGAAGAGTTGTCAGTCTTTTTGAAGGACTGATGTCCGCTCTACTTCCCCGCACGGAAAGACAGAACGGTTTAGGACTAACCACAGAAAACTGTGATCTCTGTAGTTAGACTGACTCATAAAACCTTATTTTTAAGGAAAACAAAAGAGGACGAATTCCTCTTATTGCCTAACCAGTATACGCACCCATTTTCGGCTTGTCAAGGAACCGTTTTCCCCTCGATTTCTAGTGCGATACACCCTGCTTTCCAGCATTGACGGAAACGTTATTATATGATATACTATCGACATCCTGAATTTCAGGTCAATTGTTTGTTTCGTCCCTTTCCACATCAGGAGATCGTCATTAACGTTCAATCGTTTCCCTCCGCCGTCCGCAGTTTCGGCATCAGCGCCCTTGAAGTCATGCACGCTACGTGTCGTGGCTTGGCCCGTGCCGTCGCCTATGCCGCATACGCAACTTCACCATACGAATTTCCCCGTAACGAGCGCACTCTGGATTACGTCCGGCTCTGCTCCGCAGTTGAACACTTCAGTCGCAAGACCCCGGTTCTCGAGAATATTTTCGGCGAGTCGTACATCGACCGCGTGAACAGAGCCGATACAGCCATGCTCACCGAAGTACTCGAGGAATTAGGTCTCATCATGACCGACGTCACGGTCTAGTGCGCGCTGTACCCGGAACGAGCCGACGACAGCCGCTACCACCTCCTGAGCTGGGTCACTAACCCGACTCACACGCGCATCATCCTCAGCGCGCTTTCTTTACTCCCAAAGCTGGTTCGTCAGCTGACAGAGAACTTATGCCTGCTTTTGGCGCCACCAGACTTTCTGGAAAAGGACCGCTAGGACAAAGCCTATAATTAGACCAACGGCCACTCCGATCCAAGAATCCCGATTCTCAGCGTCTCCTATCTCTCCTGATTCTTCACTGCCAAACCATGATTCGATGCTTGCACTTACCTTCTTTGCCTCACTCGCACTAGAAGCAGCAGCCGCTACTTTCACACCCTCTTTAACATAGGCATTCGGCACCACCGGACCAGCCCCATTCATGGTCTCGATCGCGATCAGTTCCGAGGTTTCATTTTTGACCAGATGCTTTCCAAGTGCCATGGCACCAACTTCCGGGCAATAGTATTTATGCTCTCTCGACTCGACATCGAGCGGCGTCCAATCATACATTTGGATGCAATCCGTATAGGTCTGTTTTCTTGTCTTCACGGTCTGACCAACCGCAACCACATCGCGCATGTCTTCGGCTTGGCCCTTGTAGAGTTCCTGCCGATACGAGTCCCCAACGGTATGCGTTCCCTTGATCCAAATCCCCGGCTTCGCCCCATTGATACCGGCGACCCATGATCCATCATGGTCGATGAGTTTCCCTCCCTCATAATTATCGACATTCTCTCCGAAATACCAGACATCCCCGTTCTTGTGCTGCGCCAGATAGTCACGCGTATCCTCGACCAATTCCCCATCAACATACACCCGGTCCCAGTAAACGAGCGTTTTCACACCCAGAACCTCTTTCGTCCAGCCCGGGATGAGTATCTCAATCTGCTCCAAACCATCTTTCGTCGCAGCCTCGACGACAAATTTTTTTCCTACGGCAAGTGCAAAGTTCGAATTGGTAATTGTGTCACTGAAATCAGCCGGATTGATCACGGGATCATACTGATCGGCTGGTACGATGTTTGCTGCCTGTACCCTCCCAGCCAACAGTACAAAGAGAGTGAAGACGATAGTGCTAAACATGAATCTATAATTATTACTTCCAGCCCGTGGGAAGCAGTCCCCGAATTTCCGAGGCGAGAGTGACTGAACGGTTTAGATCATCCTTATCAGCTACACTCGTGAGTTCATCCAACTTGACATGAATCCGAGAGGCAAGTGACCCATCGAGCGTGTGCACAAAGCGATCCAGGACGAGAGACGCGCTAGCCACATCCCCCCGGAGCGAACCCGCGTCACCGCGCTCAGCATCAACCGGCACCTGCGCCATCCAGAGATCAAACCTGACTTGATCAATTTCTGGGATTGGTTGGTACCGAAGACGCAGATCATATATCGGTCGGGCAAGTTCAACCGCATGAAGAGCTGTTTCGAAAGTATTCTTGGCACTAGCCGCCTTCCTGAGAAGCGGGAAGATTCTCTCTACCTCATTTGCGAGAAGTGGCGAGACAACATTAGATGCCTTGTAATTGCTCCACTCACTGGAAACACGGGTCAAGGCGGTATTCATGCTTGTAAAGTCCCTCCCCCTTACCGCGTTATACAGAGTAGCAGTCTGCGTGGAGAGATTTTTGAGTTCAGCGGGGAGCGAATCTGCCTGCGCATCCGTCGGTATTGAGAGAGCAAGGGCTTCAAGATCATTATTCTCGCGCGAACCAGTCTGGAATTCACCGTATCCCGGAGCAAAGATTTTCTGTTGTCGCGTTCCGTCCATATGAAGCTCAGAGCCAATAATAGCGTTAGCGATTGGCCCCGAGGGACCAATAAGAGAGAGGCCTGTCTCTTTCACGGTAATTTCCTCCCAGGCTTCCGGAGCGGTGTCTTCTGCCTGCCACACATCTCCTACTTTGGGGTGCGCAGCCATAATCATAGAGATAGGCGCGTTATCAACCCCGGCAAGCCAGGTTCCTTCGTGAGTGAAAATGCGGCCAGTCTCATTATAGTCCGCGACATCCTCGCCCAGATACCAAACATTCCCCGCATCATCCTGCGCAAACCAATCTTTCGCAATTTCTTGAAGCCGTCCACCCGAAAAAGCCATATACTGGTATTCCAATGTTTCTATAGGAGCTCCATTCACATTGATAATCCTGGTTTTGGGAAGAAGTGTAGTTTCTGTACGAAAGGGAAGATCATCGACAAGCCCGATAAAGACGCTCGATTTCAAGCTCGAAACAGGATAGAGCGGATTGTCTATTTTGGTCGAATGAGAAAAGACAGGCGCAACAAGGTCAACGCGTTTCTCGGTCAGGGCGCATCCCTCCCCGGATTCCGTACCACAAGGTTTAACCTCCCTTTTAGTAACCTTCACGGGGGTAGAGTTTCCACTCGCACTTCGTTGAGTGGTCGCGGTGCTTTTTGGAGAAGCTTTCTGGATTTTATACATGAAGAGGTACGCACATCCAAACACCACAACAAGAATGGCCCCAAAGCTTACGAGTTTTTTTGTACTAAACGACATAAGTTTATGTGTGAAACTAAGGATAAAAATTATTACATTTCCTTTTTACCAAAGGATTATGAAAGGAGTATGAATATACCTCCACCTACACAGACATCAAAAAACCCTCGACGGGAGGATTTTCTTGAGTAACGGTTGTCTTCTGTCTGTTCTCGGTGTCGAAGTAGTGGTCATCTCCTATCCCCACGACTTCGCCGGTCTTGACATCTCGCAGGGCCTACATCAACATCTCCCGTCTGATCCAATGAATCCTACACCCGAGAGCACCCTGTCACTTTTTCCTCGAGGAGTAAGTGAGGGGTGGCTTAGATCAATGGAAACATGATTTGAACGATGGTGCCCTTTCCAGGCTTACTTTCTACAGTTATCATTCCTTGGTGACTCTCGACAATCTCCTTCACGATGGATGACCCCAGACCAGCACCGCCTTGACCTTTGTCTTCACAGTGCCGGGCCGGATTAGCCTTCAACCACTGTGTACTGGAAGTGCACAGATTGGATTATCGACTGAAGTCAAACAAAAATGCATAAGGACTAGGGGTTACAATGCAACAAAGGAGATTACTGAAGTGATCGCCTAAAGACGAGGGAAATTACCCGCCCAAAGTGAGACCTTATAGAAACGCTAGTCTCACACTTCTGCCCAGCAACCCCTCTAGATAATCCTACTTTGATGCGACCTTACGGCAAGACTATCTTGATTAACTCAGCTCGTTTCCCAGTCACGATATGTTCGTTCAAGACTAAAGCGCCAACCGCTGGGCAATAGTATTTGTGCTCTCTCGATTCAGCATCAAGCGGCGTCCAATCGTAGACTTTGACGCAGTCGGTATAGGTAGCAAGCTTGGTAGTAGTGGTCAATCCGGTAGCGGCAGTATCGCACATATCTTCTGCCTCGCCCTTGTAGTATTCCTGTTTATAGGAATCTCCGATTTCTGCTCGGCCTTCATCCAAATACCAGCTCGAGCACCATCGTTCCCATGGATAAAAGTGCCAGCGTGATCTTTCAGCTTACCTTTCTCATCATAGTTATCAACTTCTTCTCCAAAGTACCAAATATCTCCATTCTTGTGTTGAGCGAGATAATCTTTAGTGATTTCATGTATCACGCCATTGAGATGCACTGTATCAAGATACACCAAAGTCGTAACACCTTCAATCATCTTTGTTTCTCCCGTCATGACGATCTCAATTTTTTCTAAACCATCCTCGGTATCAGCTTCATATGTCATTTTCTTACCGACGGGCAAAGAAAAATATTTATTGGTGATCTTCGTGGTAAAGTCTGCTGGATTAATTTTTGAATCGTATGTCGCTTCAGGCATCGCCTTTGTTGGTTCAGCACTCTTAGCGTCCTTCACTTTCCGCTGGCCGAAGATGCTTGTTTCGCTGGTGCTGCATCTTTTTTGAAGAACGCTACGCCACCAGCAATGACGACGAGCAGCACTACGCCTTTGACTATTTTACTTGTGTGGTCCATACCATCCTAAAATAATTGATTAGTGAAGCTCTACGGTCTTCCGCCTGTAGCATCTCTCAGAAACCAAGCTCAGCTTGGCCGCTGTCTTCTTTACCCTGTAGCTCGATGTTTTTTTGGATGGTGGCCTCATTGATACCGACAGTAAAGACAAAGTAGCCAATGGACCAGACTGTATCGTTTGGCCAGTAGCCTTTGGTGATGAAAGGAAATTTCTTCTTCATCATTCGGGCGGTATTGGTCTTGATGATTTTAACGGCATCAGCAATAGAAAGTTTGGGAGCAATAGAGCACAGGATGGGATGTGGTCTTCATCAGTGTTAGATTCAATGATTTAAATCTCAGGATGCTGCCGTTCCAGGCTTTTGACAAGGTAGGTCAGATAGCGACCCATACCGCCTTTCAAAAGTTTACGCCGGAACTTCGTCGTGAAGACAATATGGTATTTGGTATGGTAGACGGCATGAGTCTGTCGTCGGTAGATAATGGGCATTGGCTCCACTGTACCAAAAGACAGCGGCACCCATCTATCCACGGGCTTCCGCCCGTAGTTTTTACTGGGTAAGAAACATAACGCCCAGTTTGGTACTTCACAAGTTTAACCGTTAGATTCCAGAGCGTTGTTTACAAAAATTGTATCATAGAGATAATCAATTTTTGTAAACAACTCTGTTAATTCTTACAGTTTTAGCCTATCACACTAAACACTGTCAATTACCCTTTTCTAGGCACTGTTTCTGCAATTGAGAATTAGTTAGCAAACAGGTATACAGTCTATCATATTGGCTCTTAATTAATACTCATACTCACATTTGCATGCTACAGACGAAAGATAAATTTTCTATGAAGCTGGAGGGAAGACTACTGTAAAGGTCGTTCCTGTGCCAGAGGCGCTGTGGACATCGATAGTCGCACTGTGGAACTCCGCAATTTCCTGTACGATAGAAAGTCCAAGGCCTACGCCCGTCGTCTCGGTGGCCATCCGAATACGCGCTGGGTCAGCCTTATAGAAACGCTCAAAGATATGCGGCAGGTCCGACGGAGCGATCCCGACACCGGTATCGCTGACCGCAAGCTCGATGCGCTCGCCGAGCCGTTTCAATTCGACGGTCACTGTACCACCGGGTCGATTGTGTTCGATGGCGTTCCCAGTGAGATTAGTGATAAGGCGCCTTAGGGCAATCGGATTGCCTTGGAGTGCCAGCATGTCCTTCGTATCAATATCCATCTCGAGAGAAATGCCCTTTGTTTTCGCGTACGGCCGCATCTGCTCAACTTCCGACTGTACCAAAGGCACAAGACGTACCGGTATGAGCGGACTGGAGTGACCACTATCAGCATGAGCCAAAAACAAAAGATCGTCGACTAGCACTGACAGGTGATCAATTTCCTCGAGCGACTCGCTCAAGAACTTCTCATATTCAGCCACCGGTCCCGCACCGATGAGTGTCGCTTCAGTACCCGCCTTCATCACAGCCAATGGCGTCCGGAGCTCATGAGCGGCATCGGCGAGGAATTTTTTCTGCCGCTGATGCATCGCTTCAATTGGTCGAAGTGTCTTCCCGGCCAGCGCATAACTGAGAAGTGGTACGAGTATGAGGATACATGCGTCCACCAAGTAGAGAACATTCTCAAGACGGTCTTCAGCCTGCTCGATGATCGCCACTTCGACTGCCTCACTTGGTAGCAACCCAGCCGATCCATATTTGATGGCATCAAAAGCATTGCTGACAAAGATTTCATAAACCGCCAAGTTAAACACGAGGAGAATACCGACGATTCCCAGACAGTAATAGGCAGTAAGCTTCCAACGGGCCCGGAAAAATGGATTACGCCTGAATCTGGTAGCCCACACCGCGAATGGTCTTGATGTAATGCTCCTCATAGTCATGAAGTTTTTGACGGAGTTGTTTGATATAGACATCGACAATATTGGAAAATGAATCGAATGCGAAATCCCAGCAATGTTCCAAAATCTGCTCACGCGTAACTGGACGACCTTGATTTCGCATGAGGTACTCAAGCACCGCATACTCCCGTCGGGTGAGCAAAAGCGGAGATCCGCCCTGAGTCACCACATAGCTCTCGAGATTGATAACGATATCCTGGACAGCAAGCGTTTCACCCACGGTGGCTGGAGGACGACGGAGGAGCGCCCGGATACGAGCGAGTAGTTCTTCGAGTTCGAACGGCTTGACCAAATAATCGTCCGCACCGCTATCGAGACCCTGGACAATATCACTGGCTTCACCACGCGCGGTCAAGAGAATAATCGGCAAGTTAGCATTGGCCTGCCGCAGGTCCTGACAGACCGCGACGCCGTCTTTGGTCGGAAGCATAATGTCCAAGACCATCGCATCGTAGTCACCATGAAGCACCCGCTGCTCACCGACTGCACCATCAAAGACACAGTCCACACTGTAGCTTTTCTGCTCAAGTGCTTTTTTGATATAGCCGGCTAGTTTCTGATTGTCCTCGACTATAAGTATCCGCATAGGGCGAGTATAGGCTATCGCTCCAGGATGAGGAAGGGATGAGAATCCAGAGAAACATAGCGTAACCAGGCATCCTACCTCAGCCGCGTATTGACAAGAAAGAGGGCCAGAATCGGTACGACCAGCCAAAACAAAAGCGCCCAGGGGGACGCGATATAGAAATAGAGGTCCGGTGTCACCAAAGAGAGCGTCACTGAGCGAGGGAGAAAGGAGAAAATACTCGACAACACTGATCCCGTCACTAGAAACGAAGTCACGAAGAAGCGCCAGAAAAAATCCGTTCCGGCGCTCGTGATATGGATATCAAACAGACGCTCGTCGAACATGGTCAAGGCCGTGAGAAGAGCGATAAAGACACCGGCTTTGGCATACACCGAAACCGCAAACCAGATCTCTGGCATGACGCCCACGAGCGCCACTGAAATGTAGACGTTGATGAGGATATTGACGAGCTTCCAGCGGCCGAAGATAAAACCGATCAGAAGCGAGACACCGACGAAGAGCAGTATGAGAGAGAGGTCGCCCGCGATATTCTTCGGGAGCGCAATCATGCTGGTCAGTCGTTCAAGCATAGAGGGAGTCGGTAGTATTGGCTCCAGTCTAGCACCGTAAAGAGGCCGGGGCAAAATATCAAAAGGCATAATTTACCCTTTACCAAGCCACTTTTTCGTGTTATGGTTTTAAATATCTATGGGTCTTTCACGCTTCCGCTCTCTCATTTTTTGGCTGTTCACACTCTCCTTCTTTGCGACGGCGAGTGTCATCATTTTCTATGCTTTTGGCTACCGCTACAGTCAACAGCGCGGTATTTTTGTCTATTCTGGATCAATTACCGTAAACTCCCTCCCTCAGACCGTCGACATCGCAATCGACGGCGAGTCCCTCTCCCCTAAACGCTATGGGATTCTGAATGAGACCATCCATATCGCCGGACTCATGCCGGGCGAACATGTTCTGACCGTCTCTGCTCCTGGTTATCGCCCGTGGTCAAAAAAGGTGATCATCCAAAGCGGTGTCTCGAGCGAATACTGGAACATCATCCTCACGCGAACTGATTATCCAGGTGTCTCCCTCGCCGATACAGCCGGCAGCACTCGTATCTATCCACATCCAGATTCTGACCTGTTTGCCCTCGCCAAAGAACAGAATAACGAGGCAAGTGTCGTCGTCTATGACCGTCGGACGCAATCCGGACGAGAAGTGTTCGCCCGAAACGGGACAGCGTTTGATTTTGAGTCGGCCGAAAATTTCGAATGGTCACCGAATGGGAAACGGATACTCTTGCCTCTAATCGAAGCCGGAATGCGCGCCTACTACATCGTTACTATTGCCGACGGGACGGTTGAAAAGCTATCTGACATTGTCCCCGGACTCGTCCCAGAAAGCGCGCGCTGGAATGCGACTGGCAACGAAGACCTCATTTTCCTCGCCGGCGGTAGCCTCTACCAATTTGATGTGACCGGCGCCCGTGTCCCCCGTCTCCTGGCGGAAAATATCAAGGCTTATGATATCACTGGTAACTACATCTATATCGCAGCGAGCCGGACCGGGACGATCTCACGCTTCCGAAACAGCGGCACTGGCGAGAACCAGACCGAGATCGCGACCGCGGCCAGCGAGAACCTGGGAACGAATACCTATGTCCTCGATGTCTATGATGAGGAACGGATGGCGCTTCTGGAAAAGGCTGGATCGAAACGGCTCTTTGTCTACAATCAAACTCCTGAAAAAAAGTATGGCTTTCAGGAAATCGCGACCGGTGTCGAGCGCTTCCAATTCTCCAATGACGGCAAGAAGCTTCTCTTCGCGAGCACCAACGAGATCGGTGTCTACTTCACCCGCACCTGGGACGTGCAACCGCGTCGCCTCGAAAATGAAACAGCTCAGATTGCTCGATTCTCGGATAGAGTCGCCAATATCGCCTGGAGCGAGGACTATGAACATATTCTCTTCACCCGTGGTAGCACACTGAAAGTCATCGAGCTCGATGGCCGGAGCGGCCGAGCGATCAGTGACATAAAATCATTTGCCACGGCCCCCAGCCAGATCCTTCCATTCTTTGCCGAGAACCAACTCTTCATCGTCGTCCCAGGTGAAGACATCCAGTCGATTGTCTTCCCTGAACCACAGGGATTGTTCGGCGAATAAATTCAAATTACCCCCCTAGAAATCATTATATAGGACAGACTCTTACGCCTTCTTTTTGAAGAGTTTCAAAGAAACTTTTTGCATTGTACTCACGGATTGTTTCGACTCGCCAGGCTGCTACGCTTGTAGAATAATGACCAACAAGATCAGTCTCTCGGGAGATCGAGTCAATAGCTGATTGATAAATACATAACCCATCAAGTGATGTCATCGTATTATTGTTAATCCTAGCTGCCAACGAATCATCTACTAGAGGACTGACACTGGTAGTACCCACAACCCCAAGGTAGTCGGGGATTGAATAAGTGGTAATCTTATAACTCTGATCTTTCTTTAAGAATTCTTCTTTGCCAAGTAATGGTCGAGACTCTGCCTTTAAGATATTGAGACCTGTCACGAGTGATCTATATTTCGCTGGATCGAAATTAAGCTCAAGCCCAAAGGCATTATTGAAGTTCTGGTTATCATGAAAATCTCTCATGAGCGGCGTGATTGAATAACTCAAGATAACGCCAATCGGGTTACCGTTCTGTGTGTATAGGAGATCATCTCTTACATCACTAAACTGTACACTTTCCTCCAGACCCTTTGCCCTGAAATGGTCCGGGATACGCTTTAGAGATGCACTAAAAAATGTGAGAAGAAACAATAATAAACCTACACTAATTATTTTCAAAAAGTTGAATGTTTGAATCGGAACATCAGAAGCTGAAAGTAATCTCATGGTAGCAATAGAAAATGCCGCAAACAGTAAACTGATTGTAGGCCTAAAAGAAATTTCTAAATAGAGAACATGATTTCGAGACCCATATACAAATAAGGCCCCCATGATAAAAATCACACTGGAAACAAGGAAAAGAAGAATAAAAAATGTTTTTTCACGGGATAGTCTCTTACTCAAGAAAAAAGACAGATGTAAAGTAAAGAAAAAAAGAATAATTCCAGTGACAATAACATTAAAGAATTCACCGAATGCGCCGTTATACAAGTAAAAAGAACTCAGCGGCCATAACTGCCATAGAATAAGCACGATGATCAAGAAACTAAAAATACGAGTAATAGATTTTGAGGTAAGAGACAGGGACATATCGGTATATTAAAAAAAATTATTCCCTTTGGGGGCTACTAAAAATATAACCTTGAATGTATTGTATCAATTTTAAATGGCAGTTTCCAGAATTTAACGCAACGGATACCCTATCCGTATGCCTATCTCATACCAGCGCCTCTCCCTGGCTGAGCGCGAAGAAATCAGCCTGGGAAGAGAGCGAGGAACATCTCTGACAG
>JBATNS010000104.1:0-21859 GCA_049290475.1 Candidatus Moraniibacteriota bacterium
TCCCTGTCCCACGTGGCAGCGTCAATCTGGCCCTGCCGCCACCCTCAATGATTCCGCCCTCGTCTCTCATGTCGACGGGCGGATTATCATTTTTGGAAGCAAAAAGGGTCATTTCTTCGGCTTGAAAAGGGGCTTGTTTCGGAGTATAATCGGTTCTATGGAAGTCTTTCGTATTCAAGGTGGGAAAACGCTTGCCGGACGCATTCCCGTGTACGGTTTGAAGAACGCCGCGACACCAATTATCGCCGCGACGCTGCTTTCCCGTCAACGTTCCGTGCTAGAAAATATGCCTCGTATTGAGGATGTCTTTCGGATGCTTGAAATCGTCGAGAGTCTCGGTGCGACGGTCGAATGGCTTGGTGAGCGGACAGTTGCTATCACGCCTGTCGCGATTGATCCGACACGAGCTGATCATGATAAGGTGAAGCGGCTTCGTTCCTCTATCCTTCTTTTGGGATCGCTTTCCGCCCGGTTTGAACACTTCGAGCTTCGTCAGCCCGGGGGGTGTGTCATCGGTGCCCGGCCGGTCGATACGCATGTGGATGCATTGGCCAAGCTCGGTGTTCGTATCGTGTCGGAAGACAAAGGCTACACGGTCGATGCGAGCCAAAAGCGTTCTGGAAAAGTTGTTCTGAAAGAACTCTCCGTTACAGCGACGGAGAACGCAATGATGCTTGCTGCTCTCCTTCCGGGACAGACGGTTATCAAGATTGCTGCGTGTGAGCCGCATATTGTTGACCTTGGTTATTTTTTGGAGAAGATGGGCGCCACCATTTTTGGCTTGGGTACGCATACCATCACGATCACGGGGAAATCCGAATTGTCTGGAGCGACACATGCCATCATGCCAGATCACAATGAGGCCGCGACTTTTTTGGCACTGGGTGCTGCTACGGGAAGTGAGATCACCGTTGAACATGCCCGAGAAGACGATCTCGATATCGTCCTCGAGAAATTGAAAGAGTTCGGCGTTCGTTTTACTATCACACCTGACGCGATCACGGTTCATCCCGGAGCGCTTCGAGCGGTGCCGAAAATCGATACCCGTCCGTATCCCGGCATTCCGACTGATATCCAAGCGCCGCTGGCGGTACTGGCGACGCAGGCGACCGGCGATACACTTATTTTTGATACCATGTACGAAGGCCGTTTTAACTACGCGGCTGAACTGGAAAAAATGGGGGCGAAACTGACGGTGCTCAATCCACATCAGGTTCTCATCCATGGCCCAGTGAATCTCAAAGGGACAGTGATCAAGAGTTATGATCTCCGCGCTGGGGCGGCGCTCATTATCGCCGCGCTGGCCGCCTCCGGCGAGACAATCATTGAGGATATCTATCAGGTTGATCGCGGTTATGAGTCGATTGAGAAGCGTCTTTCACTCATTGGCGCCAGCATTATTCGTGAGACGTTATAACGGCACCGTATGCAATGGCTGATTCGAAAAATCGGTATTGATTTAGGAACGGCGAATACGCTGGTATTCGTTCCGGGCCAAGGAGTCGTCATAAACGAACCATCGGTAGTCGCCATCTCTATCTTTGAAAACAAGGTGCTTGCCGTCGGAAACGAAGCGAAGGAGATGCTTGGTCGGACACCAGATACAATCGTTGCGAGTCAGCCGCTCCGTGATGGTGCGATCGCTGACTATCGCGTGACGGAAGCAATGCTCAAATACTTCATCAACCGCGTTATGGGCCGCGTTCGTTTTATTCGTCCAGAAATCGTGCTGTCAGTTCCGGCCGGCATCACCTCGACTGAACGTCGAGCAGTCGTCGATGCAGCGATGAAAGCCGGAGCAAAAGCCGCTTATGTCGTGAAGGAACCAGTGTTGGCGGCAATTGGTGCTGGTATTCCGATTCACACCGCGCAGGGAAACATGATTATCAATATCGGCGGCGGGACTTCTGAGATTGCTATCATCTCGCTCGGCGGGATTGTTGCGTCGCACAGCGCTCGAGTCGGCGGGAACAAAATTGATCAAGCGATCAGTGATTATATCAAGCGTAAATACAGTCTTGCTATTGGCGACCGGACGGCTGAAGAAGTGAAGATTGGCATTGGATCAGCCATTGCCCAGGTCAAAGAGGATCATATGGAAGTCCGCGGCCGCGACTTGATGGGCGGTTTGCCGAAGACAATCACGTTGTCATCGAACGAGGTGACTGAAGCGATTCAAGATGAGCTCCGTGAGATCATTAATGTCATCAAACAGGTGCTGCAGGAGACGCCTCCCGAACTGGCGTCCGACATTATGGATAAAGGCATGGTACTTTCGGGTGGTACTGCCCAACTGCGCTATCTCGATCAGCTTATCGCCAAGACGATCAATGTTCCTTGTTATATCGCTGATGATCCTGCCTTTTGTGTCGTAAAAGGGACCGGTATCGTGCTCGAGAATCTCGACACCTACAAACGTAGTCTCATGCTCGGGAAGTAAGGTTATGGATCAGAAAATATGGCGCAAGGAACAGGTGGAAAGAATCTGATTCTGCACGTGATAAGCTCGTTTTTTGCTCTATGAAAATTGGCATTGATGCTTCGCGAGCGTTCCTTCGCCGCCGGACAGGGATAGAAGAATACAGCTACCAGATCATCCGGCACCTTCGAGATGAGCTTCGTGAGGACGAGGTTGTTCTCTATGTCCGGAAAAAAATCGGTTTTCGAGACGGGCGGGTCCAATTTTTTTCCCCAGACATTGATTTTGAATTACCTGCTCACTGGCGAGTGAAAGGGTTATGGGCTCCGCGCTTTTGGACTCAAGTGAGGCTTTCGCTCGAGATGCTTTTTGCTGCACCGGAAGCGCTCTTTGTCCCGGCGCATACAGTGCCTATCATCCATCCGAAGCGGACCATAGTCACTATCCATGGTCTTGAATATGAGTTCTCGCCGGAAAGTTATGGTTTATTAGAACGTGTCTATATGCGCTGGTCGATTCGTCATTCAGTCCGGACAGCCTGGCACGTTATCACGGTATCGGAAAATACCAAGCGTGATGTGATACGGTTCTACGGAACGTCGGAGAAGAAAATGAGCGTTATATATGAAGGCGTGAGTATTGGGAATCCAGCATCCAGCATCCAGCACCCAGAATTGATTTCACAATTCAGCATCACGGATTCCAAATACATGCTCTTCATCGGTCGCCTTGAAACGCGCAAAAACATCATCCGGATCATCGAGGCATTTGAAAAATTCAAGAATGCAACTGGACTGTCACATCAGCTTGTTCTCGCGGGTAAACCCGGGTATGGGTATGGAAACATAAGAGCCAAGATCCAGGGATCGAGATTCAAAAGTGAAATACGGGAAGTCGGGTACGTTACGGAAGAAGAGAAGTGGCAATTATTGAAAAACGCCGAAATGTTTCTTTTCCCGTCTTTATACGAAGGTTTCGGCTTACCGGTCATCGAAGCGCAGAACATGGGCATTCCGGTGATCACTTCAAATGTGTCTTCGCTCCCAGAAATTTCTGGGGAAGGAGTGCTTCTCATTGATCCGCTGAGTCCGGAGGATCTTGCTCAGGCAATGGAACAGTTGGTAAAAAACCTGCAAAAACGGGCTGATATAATAGAAATAGCGTTTCAGAATGCTGGGCGATTCAGTTGGGAACGTTGCGCACGAGAGTTAAAAGCACAGCTGGTGAATTGATTCATTTGATGAACGGTATTTCTCCCGATTTTCCGGATATGCCAGATAATAAACCGAAAAAAGTAGCCCTAGCCCATGATTTTCTCCTGACCTGGGGCGGAGCGGAGCGGACTTTCCGAGCAATGGCAGATATGTATCCTGAAGCGCCTATTTATACGCTTTTGGCGGACAGGAATTTTGTCGCAAAGCATTTTCCCGGCCGTGAAATCCGAACTTCATTTCTCCAGAAATTTCCAGCTTGGCTCCGGCGGCGTCACCGTTGGCTTTTACCGTTTTACCCGATTGCCGTTGAGGCGATTGATTTGCGCGACTTCGATCTCGTCCTCTCGTCCTCGGGAGCATGGATGAAAGGACTGGTGACGCGGCTTCACACCCGGCATATCGCCTATCTTCATTCGCCGATGCGCTACGTATGGGATGCTCAGGAGCGTTACTTACGCGAGATCGGTCATGAGAAGAGTCTTATACTGCGTGCCCTTCTTTCCTATCTGCGTGTTTGGGATCGACAGTCAGCGGAGCGGCCGGATACCCTCTTAGTTAATTCATCCTTTACTCAGCGTCGGATTGAAAAATACTATCGCCGCGATGCTAAGATTATTTTTCCGCCTGCGGGAATACTCCACGAACAGCATTCGGTTGATGGACCGAGAACAAACGATTATTTTCTGATTGTGGCTCGTTTAACGCGTTCCAAACGGGTCGACACGGTCATTGAAGCTTTTAATCGTCTCGAGCTTCCTCTCACGGTCGTTGGGGCTGGTCCCGAAGAACGGGCTTTACGAGAAATGGCTGGTCGTACGATTCGTTTTATCGGACTCGCAAGCGATGCCGAATTGTCTGAACTGTACATGCATGCCAGGGCGGTTCTCCAGCCGAGCGAGGAGGATTTTGGTCTGGTTGTGGCTGAAGCTTTTTCTTTTGGCATCCCGGCTATCGCTCTGTCCGGCGGGGCAGCAGCTGAACTCATCGAACCGGGTATCACCGGTGAGCTTTATACAGGAAGCACACCGGAGATGGTCGCCGATGGAGTTCGTCGTTTTCTGGAACAAGAAGAAACATATCGTTCTGAAGTGATGCGTGCTCGGGCACAACGGTACGGAAGCGCTGAGTTTCTTTCCGGTATTCGGGCGGCGATAGAACAGTACGAGTAAGTCGATATGGATATCTGCGGACACATTCCAACGAGAGAACGCCTTACCCGAATTGCGGCGTTAGAGGTGGTTCCGCAGAGCTTCCTTTTTTCCGGTCCACGGCGATTGGGAAAGTTTCTCGTAGCGCTTGAATTCGCTGAAAAACTTTCTGGTACGGTATTTTTGGATGGAGTGCCTCATCCGGATCTTTTGGTTATCGGCCGTGTGGACAAAGGAGCGTCGGATGATTCTGTGAAACGTCCTGGATTCTCAGTCGTTGAGGTGCGTCAGGCTGAAGAATTCCTCTCGCGTTTTCCAACCAGAGGAAAGTATCGGGTAGTCATTATTGATGAAGCTGATCGACTGACGCTGTCAGCTGAAAATGCACTTCTGAAGATGCTCGAAGAGCCGAATTCTACATCAGTTATCATTCTGGTCACTCATCGTCCGGCCCGACTGCTCTCGACAGTCCGGTCCCGTCTCTTCGCTGTTTCATTTGGGCCGGTGCCGAGTTCCGAGCTTCATCGTTTTTTCCCGAATGGAAACGTGCCTGAATTTTTTCTCTCCCTTGGTCTCCCGGGACTGATTGTAGAAGCGCTCCGGGACCCCGGTGAATTCGAACAAAAAAAGGAATTTCTCAGGGGATTGTTCAGTCTCTCGCGACTCTCCTGGTCTCAGCGCCTAGCCTTGGCTGAAAAGCTTGCGAATGATTCCAAAGACCTGTCTGATCTGCTTGAAATATGGCTTTCGGGACTGGCTCGGCAGCGCACGGGCCAGCTTGCCCAGTCAGTCGCCTTTGCTGGTTTTCTCGAGAGCGGCCTCGAGACACTTGATCGGGTCACGGAAAAGGAAGGTAACTCGCGGCTCTTGCTCGAAAAGCTGTTTACGGCAGTCTAGCCTTTATGTTTACAGGGAAAAATCAGACTCGTGATCATCTCTTCAAGAAAGCGATGCTTCCGCGCAGAGATCGAATCGTTCGACGGCAGTCACCTCATTCGGAAAGGTTTCATTTTCCTTGGGTTTCAGCTTCCCTCTGGTCGGCTTTTTCAGTTGTTGGAAGCTATATTTTATTCTTTTCCCCGGCGCTTATGGTCCGGGAAGTGATAATCAATGGAGAGAGTATTCTTCCACTGGCCGAGTATCAGGAGGTTGTCGATTCGGTAATGGAGGGGAGTACATTCAATGTATTGAGTCGCCGCAACTTCTTTTTTATCCCGACTGATCGGATTGTTGCGGATGTTCTCGTTCGCTATCCCCAGCTGGAGAATGTCTCTGTGCAGCGGCATTTTCCAGACAGGCTGACATTGAGTTTTACAGAGTCCACGGCCCTCCTTCTCTGGTGTTCCGGTGGGCCATGCTATGGAGTCCGCGATGGCCGGGCAATCCATATGTCGTTCGCTGAGGATAGCCGTTACGATAGCATCCGTCTTGCGGTTGTCGATGAGAGCGCACTCCCGGTTACCGTCGGGGGTGAACTTTCGGTCGAGCCGTACCTCTCTACGCTTCGGGGAATCCGGGAAAATTTTTCAAAACTGAACATTGGAACAATGTCTCCGGTTGCCTCGACCCCTTCCCGGTATTCGGGCGAGATAACAATCTCGGTTGATGAGGAGTGGTATTTGACGTTCTCGGTAGAGCGACCAGTTGAAAATAGCCTCGGTACCCTCCGGGCGTTCCTCACCGAATATATGAAAGATCATAAAGATCGTTCAGGGCTTGTGTCAATTGACTTACGGGTAGAGGGAAAAATATTCTATACTGAAAAGGATGGGTTGATAGCGGAGACCGATCCGGATATCACTGGAACGGCACCTGAAAAGAAAGCAGAGACAAAAAAGAAAAAGAGCGGCCAATAGGCCGCTCTTTTTTAGTTGCATCTATTGAGTCTCTTCCCCCTCGCTTATGAATTCTTCAGGGCTAATGTAGTACACGAAAATCGAGTCGCCTACTCGGAAGTCGGGTTTCCTACCCTTCAGCCATTCGTAAGAAAGTTCGCCCGGTTGGAGAGTTTTATACCAGTTTTCTTGGAGGAAACCGATCGAGAGGCCGTACCAGCCCGCTTCTGGTGGGAGCTGTGAATGCCAGCCCTTGTTCCGTTCGCCAAGTTGCCAAGCCGGGTTAGATCCGCCGAAGTAGTCTGTCCGGATGATATCAATTGGTGCATCTTTCGGGGTCTGCATACTCCGGAAGGGTTCACAGAACGGAGTCTCGAAGCGCTTCTCAACGCATTGATTGTAATTGTCGACAAAACCTCGCAGCCGTTTCAAATCCTGTCCCCAGTCGTAGTTAGAGTCGGTGACATACTGGTAGCCGTTCTTGTGTCCGCCGCCGATTGCATTGAAGTACGACAGATAGCTTGGGTAGGAGAGGATGGGGATAGCGATAATTGAGAACGTAGCGCAGGCGAGGAGGATCCGGAGAGTTCGGTATGTTGTTGGACGATCACTCTCTCGCTTCAGGATATCAAAGGTTGCTTTAGCAACCAGGACATAGAGAAATGGGAGGATTGGGAAGAGGTGGCGGTAGCCGATGTTGAGGTTTCCGGTGATGCTGACATAGCTGTAGAACAGGATAAAGAATGTCATCAGGTATTGCGCGATGCGTTCACGGAACGATGTCGCGATGATCGATACGAGACCGATGCCGTTACGCTGGACTAGACTCTTTCCGATACGGTAGAGCGAGTACAGTGTCGTTGCGAGTAGCAGGAAAAGCATGGGGATTGTTTCCTTCAGGACGAAAACAATAGGGAAGTAGGCCTGGGAAGCGCTCTTTGAAACTTCGCCGAGGAAATAGAACGTATTGCCGCCGGCCACGCGAGCGAACACCATGAAGAGACCGAGGAAGTATTCAGCCAAAGGTTTCATGATTTCGTATTGGCTCATTGCGACAACAGTCGTCTCAGCGATACGGCCGACGGCGCGGGTGTTTGGGAATTGCGCCCGAGCCGTCTCGGCGATCACCTCGCTTGGCATCTGAACGGTATTGAAGAAGTAAAGGATCCAGATCGCAACGAAACAGATAGCTACGCTCACCATGTATTTTAGTCCGTAGACAAAGCCGTTCTTGAGACGCGTTTTCCAGGCGCCTGGAACTGCTTCCACTACGAGAGAGAGTCCGTACAGAACCGCAAACATACCAAAAATCGGGAAGAGGAGAACGGCTGAGAATTTAGCAAGCTGGGCAAGTCCGAGAAAGACGCCGGACCAGATGATATTCTTCTTGCTCGGATCTTTCAGAAACCGGACAAAAAAGTAGAAGGAGAAGAAAATGAACGCGGCGATACCGATATCGGTAGTGACGTAGTGGCTATGGGCGATGATGTTTGGATCAAAGAAATAGAGAAGAGCGGCAAAGAGCGCCGCGACCGTACCAGCAAGCTCCCGAGTCCAGCGATAGATAAAATATCCCAAGAGGAGTGAGACGAGGATGAAGGGGAAGCGGGCCCAAAACGTGACAAGGTTGGCGTCATTCCCGTTTAAGTGGAGAATCTTGTCTCCAAAAGCCCACTGCGCGAGTCCCCAGGTACGGGCCGGTCCTTCAGGAAACTTGGACAGATCGAGCTCATCACCACTTTCCCAGAGCGGATCGCTTTTTGGCATGGCTGGGTTCAGGGGGAGAATGGCGAGTCCAGCGAGGTCTTTCAGAAGCGGCGGGTGCTCCGGATTGATACGCATATCCTGGTACTTCACATAGCTGTAGCCGGCCGGGATATGAGCCTTCTCGTCCATCGTCGTTGATTCTTGGTATGAAATGAGAATCGATATGGCAAAAAAAGCGACCATCATCAGAGCAAGAAATTGCGGGGCGAGACGTTTCAAGTTTTCCATATCGATAGTTGAGATGAGTTAACGCTGAATTGAGTATTAATTAGGGGAAACGGAGGGCTGTGAATTCGCTCGTTGTACCTGGATAAAGGTCAATTTTTTCAATCTGAACATTCGGACTCAGCTGTTTTACTCGACTGATAAGTCTGTCATCGTGATTCATGAAGATGATGACGCTGTTCTTGGTCCGGATGGTCGTATCTGGAGTGAGATAGATGAGGTTTTCGATCTTTCCGTACGTGAGAAACTTGATCGGTTGGGCCGAAACAGGCAGGCCGTCTTCTATCATCCGTCCGCTGCCATTCGTGACGATGTACTTCATCGTATCAGCGGGAAGACTCATGGCGTAGATGGCCATATTACGGAAATTCTGATTGAATGCCCCGTGCTGATTCGGATTGTGATTGAAAAAAACGAAATATTTCGTGAGGTTGAAGGTTGCGCTGAAGAATAGTCCAAATGCGAGGAGAGAATAGAGTGCGACTTTCCCTCCGGTGAGTGAATGCCGGGCGCGATTTATGACCCAGGTGATGGGGAGGAGTGCAATGAGATAGACGGGCATCTGGGTGCCGATGGCGCGAAGCGCATGGGGGAGACCTTCTTCGGTGAGGAATTCCGGCATCAGCATGACGAAAAACGCTGAGAGGAGGAACCAGTTTCGGACCAGCCGCTCATCACGCAGCTTTTCGCGGAAACGCAAACCGATGAGTTTTACGGTTTCCCAAACGAGGTAGAGAAAGCCTACTAGGAAGAACGCACCGGTGACGGGGTCAAGAATAGGGTACGGCGGATAATTATGCCGCCAGTTCTGGTCTCCCCAGAAATTGTACTTGACGAGGGAGAGACCAAATGTCTTTCCGAACGTCCCCCAGAAGTCACCTTTGTTTATCTCTGGCGAGAAAATGGAGACGGCTCCGGTACGGGAAGAGAAATGATCGGGATGGATATAGAAATCATAAAACATCGGGGCGGCGGTAATGAACGCGCCGAGCAGGAAAGCGAGGGCATGCTTCCAGTAGCGGGCGAGAAAATTTTCATACGTCAAGATGAGCACTGGGGGCAGAGCGATGACGATGAGCGGTGCGAGCCGGAACGCCACATAGGTATGTAATCCGGTTCCCAGGAAGAGTCCAGCAAAGAGAAAATCCCGGAGTTTATTTGTCCGGAGACCACGGAAGAAAAAGTAGAAAGAAAAAGTGAGGAGAAAAGTCACCATGATGGCTCGGAAGCCAATCCGGGAAAAATTGATCGCCCAATAGGAGGTAGCGAGGAGAAACGCGGCGATTGTTGCATAGAGCCGCCGGGCATAGATTTCCTTTGCCAAAAGGTAGATACCGAGGACGGCGAGCGTTCCAAAAATGACCGACCAAAGCTTGAGGACTGGGACCGTGTTGCCAAAGTATTTGACAGCTAGGGCTTGGAGATTGATGAAGAGTCCCTCGCGGCCGTAATTGTTCGTATAGAGAATCCGGTAATCACCCGTCTCATTTGCGAGGAGACCGTCAGTACCGTTTGTCGCTTCATCCGGATAGAGGCCAGCGGGGAGCGAATCGATATGATAGACACGGACAAACAGAGCGAGGGCGAGGATTGAGAACAAAACATACGGAGCAAGACGCTCCGTCCACTGCACTCGTCCATTCTGAGTATTCGTCTGCATTTCTTTTTGTGTTCATTACTGCTAAAATTATAGCAAACGGGCCATGAAAAAGAAAAAATTGTTAAGACCTGAGTGATATATGTCAGAGCCGATGACGGGACCATTTGCAGGAAAACTTGAGAAAGCAGTGGTGGGACGAGAGTTGTCCAAGGCTACGCCTGATGCAGCGGCTGTTGCAGCTGGTCTTGATTTATCCGGTGGCGGAAAACCTGGTCGTGAAAAGGGGCAAGCTAAGCACGAACGGCGAGAACGGAAAAAGAATCATGACGGTGCGGGTGTTTCTGGCCGATCGGTTCATACTCGCGGACAGTTCGTCGAAGCAGTTCCCGTCGCCGTACCTCACGAGGAGGCAGAAAAACAGTTCCAGCATGAGACGGTTTCCAGTCTGGTCGATCAGTTAAATGCTGTCGATGAGCGACTGCAGGAACTGTTCCAGGAATACCCGGAGGTCACGCCGACCATCGATGAAATAAAGGAAGATGGGAGCACATCCGAGGTAGATGCGAAAACAATCGCAAATGAAGCCTATGCAGCAGCTGGTCGGGACGCTGCGGAATATGAAAATACTGGTGGCGAAATTTCTCAAGATGATTTTGATAAAGTAATCGCCAATCTCTCCGGCTGGCTTGATGAAATGCTCGCTGTTGAAGATTGCTTCCGTGAGGCAGTGAAACTACCAAAGTTTGAGAGAGCAGCACCACAGGGGAGGACAGATCAAGCATCGCCTCGCGGTGAGTCGGAGCCCCGTGATGATTCCGAATATCCTGAAACGAAGCTTTTTGCGGAAAAACTCGTTTTACTTGAAGAGCGAATGGGCAGTTGGATGGAAATCCGCCGCCAGATATTGAAACAGGGCGACCCTGAACGTTTGAACGCTGACTTGAAAGGTCTTGAAGTTCGTGATTTAGCGAAGAAAAGGGTGCTCGAGAGCGTGATGGCTGAAATCGCGATGCATCGGCAGTCTCTGGCCGAAGGGCAAAAACCCGATGGGGAGGCGCAAGCATGGCTGGACCGGCACCTCGCCGGACTCGACGAGATATTGGCCGCTGGCGTGGCGATACGGGAGCAGATTTTGAAAGAACGAGCCTTGGAAGCAGAGCAAACGAAGCAAGCACCGGAACATGAGGAAGATTCAGTAGCTCTTCCGCGGAGCTATGCGAGTTTTGATTATCAAGAGCGGCAAAAAATTTGGCGCGAGATGCGAGGGAAACCGATGGAGAAAGTGACAACCGTTATCGATCAACTGGAACATTGGAAACGATTTGATGATCTCATTCGGCAGTTTCATAACGAATCTCGTTTCAAAGCTGACCTCATCAATCGTGACCTGGGTGAGAAATATGCCCAGGTACTCGCTCTGACTGGTAGGAATGACGAAGTCACGGCACGGCTCAAAAAGATCAAAAAACAAGTCGAAACAGATGGCGAGCTGAATGAAAAGGATGCTGGTTTCCTTACTGCCATGTTTTTCGATTATCATGAACTGCTTGTCGTTGGCGAGCAGTTGATGCAGGAGCGAGACAAAGAAACGTCAATGATTGAGGCGGAAAAAGCAGCCCAGACGAAGCGCCTCGCCGAAGAAGAGAGTGTGAGAAACAAAGCAGCTCAAGATGGAGCACAAACAGCGAGTGCGGCTGTTGCGGCGGGGGAGAAATCGGGAGAGAGTCTGCCTGCTTCGTTTGAAGGACAGATGGAAAAGCTCACCGGCTTGATTGGCCGATGGAATGCCCTCGGAGCGGAACTCGGTTGGCCGATTTTGTATAAGGCTCTCCAAAAAGAGCGAAAGGAAAAAATTCCACCCGTGAAGGTTTTGGAAGACTGGTTGGCAAAGAAGTCTGTTTCAGGAGCGTGGGATGGAAAAGTGGGACTTCAGGATAGGGGATATGTCGAGCGAGAGGTTCTCCCGGATATGAAGAAGCTCGTTAGGCAAGCTGAGGCGGCAGCCATAAAGTGGCGTGCCCAACAGGAACTGAACGGTACAGTCGCTCCTGGGACAAATGAGCCGGCGGCCGAGAGTCCTGCCGTTCGGGTAGCTCCAGAAACCAAAGAAAAGGGCGATGAGCCTATCGTCCGTGGCGATGTCTGGGAGGCTTCTCCGAAGGATGCAACTCATACCGGCCGGAGACTCGTCGTGACGGGAGTTACCTCAGAAGGGAAGATGGAATATCGATTCTATAATTTTGATGAGATTGGGAATGCGCAGAACATGGGCTTTGGGATGCATGAATCGGAACTGGCATTACGGGAGTGGTTGGCCGCCGAGGGATTTTCCTACAAAGAAAGGCGAGAGGATGAGGTAGAGCCACCAGCGGCGAGTGTCGTAACCCTCGCTCGGCGACCAGTTATCGACGGTGAACTGACTGAATGGAAGCGGATGAATCCGGTTGAACAGAATCGTATCCGTCGGACGCTCTTTGAGAAGCGAAATGAATACCTTACTCGTGCTAACATGCTTTTGAAGAAAAGCGGCGTGGACCGAGCGGTCGACCGACAGAAAATGGTTCGCGAGCGCCTGGAAAAATTTATGACGAGAGTGATTGAGAAAGACATCACTGGGGTGAGCTTAACCGATTCGGACAGAGCGTCACTCATGCGTGAACTGGAAAAGGAAACAGAGGCTTTTTTTGCTGAATAAAGAAGTATGGTCAAGCGGTTCAATCCGAACGAGGGTACTATGGAGACGCCGCCCGACCACGCGGTGCTTTTGCAGCAGCTCGAAGACGATTTGCTCGCGCCAAAAGCGTTGAAATCAGCTGTTCCAATAGCGGTTCCAGAAACCACGCCGCTGGCAGCAAATACCGGTCCGAAGGTACAGCCTTCTCCCGAGAGGTTGGAGCATCAGGCGAAGATTATCGATGAATTGGAAAGGCAGAAAACTGCCTGGATAGCGAGAATTCAATCGATCAGCACCAAAAAAGAATTTGAAGCCCTCAACAGTGAGTCGGGAGCAAACGGGAAATATTCGACTGTCCCTTGCTTTGTCGTTGGGCGGCCGCTGGGCAATCTCTTCAAACAACACGGCGTCGACTTTGGTCTCGAAGCGGATGTGCTCAAAGAGAAAGCCCATGTGTTGCAAGCCGAGATTGGTGTGGTGTATCTCACAAAAAAAGCGGAGCTGTATCCCCAGGTTGACGCATCGAAAAAAAGCGCTCCTTCAGCTACTCCTATCCCAGCTGTTTCGAAGCCGGTCAGTCCCGTATCAGGAGAGCCAACGCAGGCCGAAATCGACGCCTATATTGCTGGGCTGGATAGTCAGGTAACCGATGAACGACGTCTGTCGCCTTTCAGTCACAACAATGTCGATCCAGTCACACCAGCCGCTCCGGTTGACCCAATAGCTCCACCAGTGAAAGAAGAGACGCTGCCGATGGTAACTGTTGAGGGGGAAGTATTTCTGTTCCCTCGGTTGGGGAAGGATAAAAAGGTTCATTATCAATCGGCTGATGGTTCGGTGTATGAGATATCGAAGAAAACGGGCGGCTACCGTATTACGAAAGTAGGGGATCCGAAAATACTCAGTATCTCTCGGGCAGAGATTCTGAAACGCGGCCAGGCTGAGGGTTGGCGACTCGTTAGCAATGTGGTTCCCGAGACAGCTAGAGAAACATCTATCACGGAAGATGAGGAGAGAGTACTTGAAACCTACGAAATACGAAAGGGTGACGTTTGGGTCCGAGGAGAGGAAGGACGTGGGGACTGGGATATCATCCGGATCAGTGATGTCGGTGGTACGCATATCAACGTCAATTCGTATGGAGGATCTGCCATGGGGGATACATATGGTTCCGGAGGGAATATTGAGCTTGAGGATTTACAGAAAAAATTGCGAGATGGGGGGTATGTACTTTCTGCCGAAGTCGTGAATAGTGACCAAATCAGTGCGCCACTCATTGAAACAAGACCAGAGTCTGGAGCAGCTTTTCTGAATGATGGAGAAGAAGCGGTGTATCGTACAGACTCCCCAGAAGGGGGTTTGACGGTCGTTCGGGTGAAGAAGGAGGGGGCAGTGTACTACCTTGGTTATTTTCAGGACACGAAGGCTACCCAACCGGTTCGATCAACGGTCTATGACGAAAAAGGCATCCGTAATTTCTTTGATCATTATCCCTTGGTGAGGATTGAGGCTACTGATGCTCCCGTGCCATCACCTGAGGCCGTGCCTCTCGGAGTGGCCATTGGTCAGGAGGCGCTCAATCAAACTGGAAGTACGGGTGGCGACATCGAAAAGAGGATTTCAACACTACGTGAAGAGGTCGCTGAGACACGAGCCGCCTTCATCGCGGTGGAAGAATCACAGCAGAGCGCGTGGAAGAACCTGACCCGGATTTTCCGTGGGTTGTCCCACAAAGCCAGTGATGACGGCGAAGTGGCAAAGTATCAGTCCTGGTACGATGAAAAGATCCTCGCTTTGCAGAACGCCGAGCTCGAGAAATTGAAACAGTCAGGCCTTCCGATAAAGGAACTGCGTCCGGCGATGGCGGCGCTCATCCGTGAATTCGAATTCGACGAAGCCGAGCGCATTTATGACGTGCGCAAAGAAATCCGACACTCGAAGACGAGTCAGCCGGTGTTCGAAAGGATGAAGACGCTCTGGAATGAAACCGCTCCCGAGGGTTCGGCGTCGTTTTCTGAAACGAATCGTGCGTTGTTGAAGCTCATGCTCGGATCAGCAGCACTCGCCGGCGAAGCGACGGTCCAAGCGGTGGAGAAAATCGGGACAGCCAATAACAAGTTTTCACGGAAATACGGCAAGTACCTCATCACAGCAACGGTCGCAGGGGCGGGTGCGGTGTCGCTTGGCGTGATTGCTCTCCCGGTTGGCGTGGGGGCCGCTTCGGTCGGTCTCTTGGCCCTGAAGCGGGCAATCGGAGGCGCCGGTGTCGCCGTGACGATAGAGACGGTCGCCGAAAGCTATGCGAAGAAGAAACGTGAGGTCCGGCGGAATCGGGTGGAAGCGGATCACGAAACCCATTTTGATGCGATGGAAGCGGATGAATTGGCGGTGAACCTGGGGGAAAAAGCGAGTGTCGATTTCTCGAAACTGGAAACCTATCTGAAAGAAGTATCGGCCAAGATCCGAAAGGGCGAGGGTGCCCGACGACGGAATGAACTCCTCCGTAAATCAGGGGCCGCCTTTGCTGGTGCCGTACTTGGATCAGGGGCTGCCGTCCATCTCGCGAGTGAATACATCAGTGGTGGGAGCAAAGCCCATGCCGCTGTAGCTGCTCTCCAGGGTCAGTATCCCGAAGCAGTCGGTTCAGGCCCTGCCGTCGGGAACTTTGATGATCGCCTGCCCGCCGAGACAGTCCCGGCTGACAAGGCTGCTGAATCCCTGAAAGATTCACGCGCGGTCCCAGTCTCGGTAGAGACGCCGGGAGTCGCCGCTCCCTCCAAAGAACTGCTCACGCTCCATGAAGTGAAGCGAGGTGACAGTATTTGGAAACTGGCGACCAAAGCCGTTCAGGACGTCCCGGACATGAATGAACGGTCATCAGAACGTTTCGCCAAGCTCGTCGAAGTGAAACTCCAAACCAAGCTTGACGCCAGTTCGGATTTGGCTCGGGCGGCTGGCTTTACGCCGGATGCTGATGGGAAATTCAGCCCGCACCACATTCAGAAGGGGGCGAAGCTCGAGCTCGGCAAGCTCTTCTCGGCCGACGAGATGACGAAACTTATCGAGGAGGCGAAGGGTGATACACCGATTAGTGTTCCATCTGTGGCCGTGCCTGACGTACCAAGTCGCGAAACAGTGTCTCCAATCCCGACTGGCATGAGCGAAACAGAACTGGCCGCTCGTGAAACGGACCATATCGCAGAGAAAATTCCTGTTTCCAGCGCTGACGAGAAAGCAGCGATTGTCGCTACCTTCGCCGAGAGTCCGACAACCGAGCTTATTAAGCCAGATGGTAGCGTGATGAAGTATGTCGAAACATTGCCGCGCGACGAGCAGGAGAAGCTCTTCCGAAATTTCAAGCGGCTTTCGATGGGGCTCTTTCAGACAAATGAAGTGATGGGTGGGGAAGTCTATGATATGCGATATGATCCGGCAGTCCATCCAGAGCTTGCCAAAACCCGACTGGCGACGGTGCTTGCCGATCATAAGCTCCTCGCAAAAAATCCTTTCACTGGGTACGATCGAATCAAGAATCCACTTCATGGTTCCCAGATGCAGGAAGTGATGAACTTCTCAAGGGCTGCGGCAAAAGCGTTTGGTGAATCCGTGGCGGTACCGAAAAACACTGAGTCGGTACAGGAATACGTGCTCCGAATGGTAGCGATTGCACGCAATCAGGGGGTGAAAATCCCAGGTTTCCGTATGCTAGACTGAAATAAATAAAACTATGGATATCGACTACTCAAAAATTGAAGCCGAACTCATCAAAGAACTTGCTTTGGCCGGGCTTCCCAAGCCGAAACAGGAGGAGCTCCTGGGCAAGATGCTTGAAGCATTGTTGAAACGTATCTTCATGGATACCATGGAACGGCTCGGCGAGAAGGGGATGAACGAGTATGAAGCGCTCATCGAAACCGGTCCGTCCGAGGCAGCGGTCGGGAAATTTCTCGAAGAACGCATCCCGGACTATAGCGCATTCGTCCAGATGATTGTCGACCAATTCAAGAAAGATATCAAGGCGGTCGTTGCCTAAACACCTATGTGGGAATTCCTCTCTCGAAATAAAGAAGGTGCTGTCACCCCTTTCCCGGAATCAGCGCCAACGCCGCCGCGTCCGGAAGGGGATTTGACGGTTGAGGAGCTTGCTGAACAGGCGACGGAGAAAGTGAATGAAAAATATGCCGCTATCCTTTCGAAAGCGGACAAGGAGCATGCGTCCGAACCGATTATCCCTGATATCCATAGCGACGCGGAGAAATTGGGGCAGGTGATCGATACGACGAGTCAGGTGAATCAGCTCGTCGAGTTGGCTCAGGTCAAGGGTCTGGCTCATGCTGTGACCGTCGCTCGGAAATTGAACGATCTGTACGTCCTCGATATGACTCATGATCAGTTCGTCGATAAATGGTACGAGGCACTCAAAGCCAAAGGGCTGGTCCAAGGGGAGTAGATTACAGAAAAAACAAACACAGTCATGCTATCGGAATTCGACCTGAATGTCGTTCTCGTCCCTCTCGCGTACCTCTCGGGTGTGCTGGCTTTTCTTTCGGGTATCTTTCTTGCCGTGAAAGCCTTCCTCCTGGTGCGATTCGAAATCTCGCAATCGCTCAATCTCGATCTCGAAGTCGTCCAGGTGAGTAAGAAGAAATCAGCCGATGGGGGACAGCGTGGTCCTGACGAATGGCGAGAAGAGATTCGGGGGATGGAACAGCTGTTGACGTCCCTCGCCTCGCTCCGACGGCACTTCCCATGGTGGAAGCATATTTTCTTCGAACCGCCGCATATTGTCTTTGAAATCGCGAATCCTTCTTCGAGTGAAGAGATTTTCTTCTATCTGTCGGTACCGAAGCATTATCGTGAGAGTGTCGAAAAGCAGATTCACAGCTTTTTTCCACAGTCAGCCATTGAGAAAGTATCCGACTATACGATTTTTTCTCCGACGAGCGAGACGGCGGTCTCACTTTTGGAGCTCTCTGCCGGGCATGCCCTGCCGCTGAAAACATACAAGACGCTCTCGGTCGATCCGTTGAATGAAATTTCCAATGCGTTGTCGAAGCTTGAGACGGTGACAGAGGGGGCGGCGATCCAGATTGTCCTCGCGCCAGCGCCAGCCGGGTGGCGGAAGGGGAGCCGCCACATCGCCCAGAAGATGCAGGAGGGCAAGCGACTGAAAGATGCCCACCCCCAAAGCTTTGCCGGCATGGTAGGGAAGAATGCGCTCAAGGGTGTCGGTGACGTCATTTTGCAGCGGAAGGCGAAACCACAAGGCCAGGAAGAAAAGAAGCCCGTCGTGTTGACGCCCGAGGAGCAGGAGCTCGTCAAGACGATTGACGCGAAAGCGAGCCAGGCCGCCTTTTCCGTCAATATTCGTCTCTTGGCGTCGGCGGCGACGCAGGGCCGGGCGGAAGCGATCCTGAGTCATTTGGAGAATGCCTTCGCCCAGTTTGAAAATCCCGAAGTGAATAGCTTCCGCGTCAAGAAACGCATTTCCTCAAAAAAGGCCGCGTACCATTACATCTTTCGCAATTTCGACCCTGACGCGGCCATGATCCTGACATCCGACGAAGTCGCGAGCTTTTTCCACTTTCCGATTTCGACGACCGAAACGCCGAAGATCAAATGGTTGAAGGCGGGTGCGGCGCCACCACCAATCAATGTCCCCAAAGAGGGAATTACCCTCGGCTACAATGACTATCGAAATACCAAGACCGAGATCCGGATCACCGACAATGACCGACGTCGCCACATGTATGTCATCGGACAGACCGGTGTCGGTAAATCGAACTATCTCCAGGAGATGGCGAAGAAAGACGCCCAGAGTGGCAAGGGTTTCTGCTTCATCGATCCTCATGGTGACGCGATCGAGGATATCCTGACGGCGATTCCCAAAGAGCGGGCCGAGGACGTCATCGTGTTTGACCCAGCGGATATCGCTCGGCCAATTGGTATCAATATGCTCGAGTACGATCCCAATCATCCCGAGCAGAAGACCTTCGTCATCAATGAGATGATCGGTATTTTCGATCAGCTGTACGATATGAAAGCGACCGGTGGTCCGATGTTCGAACAGTATATGCGGAACGCCATGCTCCTTATCATGGAGCATCCCGAGAGCGGCTCGACCCTCATGGAAATCCCGAAGGTGCTGGCGGACGAGGAATTCCGCCGCTACAAGCTGTCCCACTGTACCAATCCGATTGTCCGTGACTTCTGGTTGAAAGAAGCCGAGAAGGCCGGTGGGGAGGCGGCACTCGCGAACATGGTGCCGTACATCACGTCCAAGCTGACCACGTTCATTTCGAACGACATGATGCGACCGATCATCGCTCAGCAAAAGAGCGCTCTGAATTTCCGTGAATTGATGGACCAGGGCAAGATCGTGCTCATCAACCTGTCCAAAGGCAAGATCGGTGAAATCAATGCCCGCCTTCTCGGTATGGTGGTCGTGGGCAAGATCCTGATGGCGGCTCTCTCGCGGGTCGATCAGCCCGAAGCGGAGCGACGCGACTTCTATCTCTACCTCGACGAGTTCCAGAACGTGACGACGACATCCATCGCTCAGATCCTCTCGGAAGCCCGCAAGTACAAACTCGTCCTCATCCTCGCTCATCAGTTCATCGGGCAGTTGAAAGAGGAAATCTCGAAAGCGGTCTTTGGTAATGTCGGTTCGCTCGTCTCATTCCGCGTCGGCCCCGAGGATGCGGAGTTCTTGGAGAAGCAGTTTGCCCCGGTCTTCACCGCTCATGACATGGTGAACGTCGACAACTACCAGGCCTTCGCCCGGCTCCTGATGAACAATGAACTGACCAAGCCGTTCAACATGAAGACCTATCCGCCGACTTCCGGCGACCAGGAGGTGGCCAATGCCCTGAAGGAGCTGTCACGGCTGCGCTATGGCCGTGATGCCCGCATCGTGAACCAGGAAATCATGTCCCGCATCCAGCTCATCGAGGGAGCGGTCGTGAAGTAAGAGCGCATGGTGGAGAGGGTAATGAGTAATCAACCTCGCTATGAAATATACTGACTATATCAATGCGATACCGCTTGGTTCGTGCCCATTTTGTGCCTCGGATGATAGGCGGCTGATTGAGAACAAAACAGCCTATGTTACCTATGCGCTGGCTCCGTATCACAAACACCATTTGTTGATTATTCCGAAAGAACACCGGAAATCTTTTCTCCACCTGAGTCCAGAAGAGCATATCGATATTCAGGATTTGGCACAAAAGAGTGCTCGTCTCCTCCGATATCTCGGATACGAGGACTTTACCCTGATGGTTCGCGAAGGGATAGTGAGTGGTATAAGTCTCGATCACCTGCACTACCACTTTATACCGAATGTCCGTCTGGCCGATTTGGATCATGCGAATGGCGTTCGGAACGTCATGTCCGATGATGAAGTCCGATCTCTTGTTGTTGAACTGAGAAACGCAATAGATCGACTCTAGCCTGAGAGTAAACCGAGAACGAGTCCTCTTTTTTGTACGATCGCCGCGAAGCCCAACATCGTAAGTCAGGGAATCATGGCTCGTCTGCTCCTGGTCAAAAAAAGTCGAAATATTTCCCGGATGTCTCGATTCTGACCACCACATACTGTAATGATGACTCAGATAAGGAGGCTTGAAAGAGCCTCTTTTTTGATGGCTAAAATAGCACTCGAACCATTGACTTTGTATGATAACTAAGGATATCCTTATCGGGCAGTAGTTCCTCAACCCCACCCACTGAAAGGTAGACCATGAAGAATGCAGAAGTGACGATCGCGTTGGCCCAACGCAATTTTTTGGCCTTGAGCCAGAATCCCTATCCTGGCCGAGGCATTGTCGCTGGACTCAGCGAGACAGGCGAGTACATGGTTCAGGTCTACTGGATCATGGGACGAAGCGCGAACAGTCGAAACCGGGTGTTCAAGGTGAATGATGACGCCGGACGGATCTTCACCGCAGCAGCTGATCCGTCGGTAATGAAGCCAGAAGATGCTACCCTCATCATCTACACCGCCATGCTTGACGCGGTCCCGTTCTATGTCGTGAGCAATGGCGATCAGACAGACACGGTCATGGAAGGTCTCGAGCGGGGCCCATTCTTTCTGGAGCCCGTCCTGTGCGGAAGGCAATACGAGCCGGATGCCCCGAACTACACCCAGCGAATCACGGCTGTGAGCAAGCTCAACAAGGGCGGTCCGCGCACAATGATGTCGATCTTGCGCAAGTCGAGATTTGGCGACAGATGCGACCAGCACACCTACGAGTTGTACCCGGGTCCCGGTTTCGGCTACTGCATCACGACGTATTCGGGTGACGGCGATCCGCTCCCGTCTTTCTGTGGTGACCCACTCCTCATGCCGCTTGTCGGTGGAATGGAAGACATCGCGCAAACCTACTGGGATGCGCTCAACGAAGACAACCGGGTCTCACTCGCGGTGAAGTGGATCGAAATCGGAAACGGCCGTTCTGACATTCACATTATCAACAAGTACACGCAGAGCTGACTGTCGGTTTCAATTCAAGACGCTTTCAGTCGTATGGTATCGTCCAGCGGCTTTTTTCTTTTCTCAAGAAAAATGAGATAATGGCCTTCAACTATGGAACACTCTAGCCCTCTACCCCAGCTTCAACCCCTTTTCCTGGCTCTTTAGCTGTGGTTTCAGACCACCACATGCCCTTATTGTATCCGCCAGGCGGTGGTGGCACCTTGGTGTGAGACGAGGACTTCGGAACCATCTGGGGAGACGGAGAGAGTCTCGATGTCGCTGAATGATTCGTGGTAGTACTGTCCCATGAGCGCGCCGGTCGCTGACCAGCGGACGATACGCTTTTCTCCTCGGTCAAGGACGATGATATCGCCGGAACGGATATCGAATGCGATCGCATCGGCCGCGAGCGGCGTCAATGGTCCGGTGAAGTCTATCGCTGCTTTCTTGCCCCGATTGTACAGCATCGGTTTACCACTGGTATCGGTGAGGAGGATATTTTCA
>JBATNS010000105.1:0-21190 GCA_049290475.1 Candidatus Moraniibacteriota bacterium
AGGCAGTGATTGCACTTTTCCACGCGGCCGCTTGCCCAGCTTTATCCATATCGAAGAAGAGCGCGAGCTTCTTCCCGTACCGCTTCAAGATACCGAGCTGATCAGCTGTGAGCGCTGTCCCCGAGACGGCGACGACATTCGGGAGCCCCGCTTGGTGGAGCGCGATGACATCCATATTCCCTTCAACAAGGATAGTCCGGCCAGCTTCCTTGATTGCTTGTTTGGCGATCGAGAGGCCATAGAGCGCTCGGCTCTTGTGATACAGATTCGTCTCCGGTGTATTGATGTACTTGGCTTGTGTTTCATTCCCGCCGGGCGAGACGCGAGCCGAATAGCCGATTGGACGACCGAGGATGTCCTGAATAGGAAACATGATGCGATCCCGGAAGCGATCATAAAAGCCCCGGCCTTCTTTACCTTTGAGCGACAGCCCACAACTCTCGAGCTCTTCACTCCGGAAACCACGACCAAGGAGAAATTTCGTGATGTGCTCCCAACCGTCTGGCGCATAACCGAGCCGGTAAGTACGAAGAGATTCCTCAAACAAACCTCGGTCACGGAGGTACGCCAGCATCACTTTTCCACGTTCGCTCTCCCAAAGCTGCTTTTCATAAAACTTCGTGGCAAGCTCGAGAATCTCCAGACCGCGGTCCTTCGTTTCGGTCACTGCCCGGCCATCACTTCGATACTCAGGGAGTTCCACACCCGCTTTCTCTGCCAAAAGCTTCAACGCTTCGCGAAACTCGAGCCCCTCGATCTCCATAACGAAGGCGAAGGCATCGCCACCTTTGCCACAACCAAAGCAATGCCACATATTGCGCTCCTCATTCACATTAAACGAGGGTGTCTTCTCCTGATGAAACGGACAGTTCGCCTTCCAGGCACTCCCCGCCTTCTGGAGTTTCACGTATTGTCCCACCACATCGACGATATTGAGGCGAGCTTTGATATCTTCGGTTGTAGTACTCATATATGGAGGGCGCTCGATAGCGCTCTATTCTACCCTCATTCTATCATTCCGCCAAACAGAAAACCGCCCTTTCAGGCGGCCGATCGAGAGAGGGTTCTATTTATCATTACCCACGATAACGAGGATGTCCGCGTCCGTTGGGACTTTTTCTCCCTCGGGGAGCCCCACGACTTCACCTCCGACCGCACTAGCGACTGAGAGCGTTGCCGCCCCATTGGTCCCGGTGAGATCAACAACCAGCGTTTTGGCATAATCATTCTTTGCTGCGCTTTCCTTGGTTACGACCGCTGCATTTGGAAGAGCAGAGCGAAGGGTCGCTTCCACGGGATTCGTTACCCCCACTTTAGTCGAACCGTTGTAGAGCGCGACGCGGATGATAGCCGGGGTGGCTACAACTTCAGTCGGAACCTCCGGAGCAGTCTCAGCTGGGACATCTGGTGCGGGTTGTGAGACATTGACGGTCGTGACATCGATGATTTTCTTCACGCTCGGCCGATAGAGCACCGCACGACCCGAGGCACTATAGATGAGTACCTTGTCCCCATTCTCAGCCTTCTGGAAAAATGGCTGCTCAGCAAGCTTCTCCCGATCGGTCACGGTGGCGAGTGTTGGCTCTTCATCGGTCGGTAACTCAAAGATGGTGCTGATCTCTTCCTTTAGGTTCTGGATCTCTTCGGCGCTCTGGACTTTCGGTGACTGGCGGTACTGATAGTAGAAATACCCTGCAACTGAAAGCGCCACGAGGAGCAGTGACGAGAGCACGACGATAATCGGCAGAGCTTTCCCCTGGCCGGAATCGGTATTCGCCGCCGTTTGAGTGTTGGTTTTTGTGATTCGTGCCATAGCGATGAGCCTAGTATACCAAATTCTGAGCGGTCCGAGTACGGTCACTGGTACTGCTCGTCAATTTTCTCGTAGACGAACCGGGAAACATCGGCGATGGTCTCCTTGAGTTCATCAACATTCTGCCCTCGAGTCATGACACAGGCGAGGTATGGGTGATCGGGAAAATACACGATACCACAGTCATGGAGTTGTCGCTCCACATTCGCCGTCCCCGCCTCGCCAAACTTGTGCGATACGACAACTCCCTTGGGGATACCTGCCGGGAGGGCGTCATTGTAATCGGTCGAAGAAAGGAGAGCCAGTGCCTTTTCCGAGGACTCACGCGAGAGGTAGGAACTATTGAAGAGGATGCGGAAAAACCCAGCATATTCTTTCACAGTAAGTTTTGAATCAGCATTGATGAGCACATCACTCCCTACCCCAAGCATCGCAAAGAGATCCTGGAGAACCGTGAGTGGGAGACGCTCGGAGAGAAGCGCGAGCGCCTGATTATCGGAAAAGATGATCATCCGCCGGATGAGATCATCGACCGTATACGATTCGCCCGGGACGAGGCTCTCGCGCGGCATGATCGTCGGGGTGATGCCAAAATCGCGCGGCTGTCCATAAGCGATCTTCACGCCCAGTACTGACGGATCCTGCTCAGCGAGGTGATAGTAGGCCATCATGACTGGCACCTTCAGAAGTGAGGCGGGGAAGAATTCCCCTTGTTCGTCGACACCAAACGTTGGTCCATTATTCAAATCCCGATAATACACGGCAACCTCTAAAAGATTTTTTTCCTTCTTCAGTTGATTGACGCGGATTTCGAGAACATCACGAAAGTTCTCCTTTCTCGCATCCAGCGTACCCTCGGCGACCTCACACTCGAGGAGAGGGTTGATATAGGAATAGTTCCCCATTTGGCGAACTTGTTTCGAAGTATTGTTCATCTCGGACCAATCACGCGAATGCCTCCCCTCTCGCCGATCATCCACGAGGTCATGAGCAAAATAGCCACCGATAAGTCCGACACCAACAAGCGCGACGATAGAAGCAAAGACTTTTGGATTCATACAAATAAGTCTAGCATGGACCAATCCATCTTGAGCAATAGAAAAAGTCCCAGGGTTTGATTCAGCCAATCGTGTGAGCGGGCACGCGACGGAATTGTCAAAGTGCTCATGCAGCATACCCCCCGGAAAGTGGGCGTCAAGATTTCTGGTTCATTTCTTTGTGCGGACAAAGAAATGAACAAGTGCTTTTTACTGTCAAAAGAAAGTGGAATACTCAGAGCGAGGAAACCTGTCTGCAGACAGGCAGGGAAATGAACATAAAACGAAAACCCTCCGGGGTGGAGAGTTTAGGTAGTCGCTGGTATTGGCTCCGTAGTCCCGACAGTGGGTTCAGTCGCGGGAGGTATCTCCGCTGGTGATACGACTGGCTCGGTCACGGGTGAAGTCGGCAGCACTCCTGGTGAAGTATCTGGTATTTCAGCGGGGGCCAGCGTCGGCTCATCTACTTTCGATTCTTCCGCCTTACCCGAAGCAAATGACTTAGCATCCTTCACGGCGAGGGCGATCCAACTAAACGAGAGATCACTTGGCGCGTCCTTGGAGAGGAGGATGGTGAAACCGGTTTTGTCTTTTTCCGTGACGACGTACTGCAATCCAGCATCGAACATGGTTTCGGCAAAGTCCGCTTCCACCATAGCGACATCCGCTCGGAGCGCGGCATCAGCCTGCTCATCGAGGAGCGGCGAGACATCGCGAGTGAGCGTGATCGTCACAATCGGCTGCTCTTCGTACGACTGGTCAAACGTGACGTGAACTTTCTTGCGACCCTTTTCGATCGTGGCGAAGCCGGCCGTATCCGTGCCAAAGGTCGGGGCAGAAGCAAACTTCACCCGACCCTGGAACACCGTCTCGTCGAGAAAAGTCGCGAGTTTACTGAACAGCGTCTCGCCGCGAAATTCTGCCGGTCCACTGAGCGTGAGGGCACCGGCCACCGAGAGCTTGCCTAAGACACTCCCATCCATCTGAACTGTTAGCGTATCGACTGAAAGGTTCTTCATGGCGACAGCCAGTTGTTCCTTGGCGACATTCGATGCTTCCGACGAAGTGCTCTCAATGTTCGCAGCCGCTTCGAGCCCGGCATACTTCTCCGAAAGACTGGAGAGTTGATCGGTAAATATCTGGAGCCCCTCGATACTGTCGGCCTTGATGCTCTTGGCGAAAATCTGGTCCACGATCAGGGTCGGGGTGATAATTTCGGTCGAGGCGGCTACCCGGTCGGTGAAGACTTCGGATGGTGCAGCACTCGACCTGGCCCGCTCATCACGGATCTCACGGAGGAAAGCAAGGAGTTTCTCTTCGCGGGTCGGGGCCGCTGTCGCAAGCCGGACCGATACGCCGTCGCCAGCGAGACCGATTTCTTCATCGCCAGTCGAAGTTTCAAGAGCAGAAACTTCGGTAGCAGCCTCCCGCTCGGCCATCGCGAGCTCCACCGGCTGACCGTAATAGTCCGAGAGGTTTACAAAGAGTACGGCTGTACCGCAGAGCGCTCCCATACCAAGCCCGTACTCTGCCGGACATTCAGTGAAATCAGCCGGGACGGGATCCTGCAGGACTTGACCAAGTACTCTCCCCGCTTGTGTTGCACGCATCGCATAGCCCGGCACATTTGAAGCCACCAATCGCTCACCCGCTGCCGGCCAACCATTTTGGTTCGTCACTTTCACAGGAACACGACCAACGAGTGCAATCGGATAGCCATTTTCTGCATCTGGTCCAAGTATGATGCCCGGGGTTGTCGCAACGACGCCCACGATATCACGCTGATAGGCACTCGCAGATTTCTTCACCCCAGCATCAAGCGATGTATCAATGGAAACGACCTCACCTGCCTGGAGCGGTTCATTCGAATAGTAGCGTTCCGCTAAGTCCGCACCACCAAGGACGCCCGTATCTGGAGAAGTACCAAGGAGACCGTCAACGAGCAACTCCTTTTGGATAGAGTCAATATTCGTCATCAATTGATCGATGGACTGATCAAAACTTTCATCCTCGCGACCCACCCAAAGACCTGCTAGTGATCCATAGGCGACTGTATCTTCAGTTACACCGATTGCTGTCACATCATCATAGTCAGTACCTGTCCACTCAGTCCCACCATCATCAGTCTTCTCTGTATCACTATGAAAGACATCCGTAACATAGCCATTTCCATAACCTTGAAATACAGAAATACCTCCGCCATCCGAACCATTACTCGTTCCGACATAGAGCTCACGCATCTTTCCGAGGAAGTTCGTATCCGTAACTGCCACCGAGGTAACGGTATTGGTGTCACCATAGAGCTGCTCCGGGATAACCTCAAAATCCGAATCCGTACTCGGTGTCGTCGACCAATTTGGACTGACCGTCAGTGTTGTTGCGGTGTTGCCGGTCACACGGCGCGACTGCCCAGCACCAGTGTCACTCGTGATTTCGACGATACTTCCAGCAAACTGATTGATACGCCAGGCTTCACCCGAATCCCCAATCGTATTCGTCGAGGTTGTGGTCGCGTCAGTCACACGAGCAGAGTTGCGCGCCAACGCCTGACGGCCATTATTGTACATACGTCGGGCCTGTGCCTGAGTCAGCGTATCCGAAGTCGTAGCACCACCCGCGGCGAAGTAGAGATCGTCAATCTGTCCCTCCCAGAAGTTTCCGCCCGAAGCCGTGCTCCCATCGGCACCGACCGTCAGGATGTTGCCCGAAAGAGTTGCGGTCGCCCCGAGCGTCGCATCACAAGCTACAGCCAAGCGACCGTCGACATAGAGACATATCGCCGTGTCGGTATTCACTGCCACGAGGTGATGCCACTCATTGTCGGCGTAGGAAAGGGTCGAAGTGACCGAGTCGTCATATGCAGCGGTCGCTGCAGTATCCTGAATACCGAAAACAATAAACCCCGAGGTGTTCATCTCGATGGTATACCCGATACCCTCAGCGCCACCGAGCGTCGGATAGCGTTTGTCGACGAGCACATCAGTACCAGAGAGTGTCGTCCCATGTTTGAACCAGAGCGAAACATGGAACGAAATCGCGGCGGTATCAAAGTCGGTATCGACATCGCAAGTGCCATCATTGTTGGTATCCGAACACAGGAATTGTGTCGAACCATTGAACGATAGTCCTGTCCCAAAGACGCCGTTCACGCCATAAGTCGGGGCAACTTCTGGTTCGAGGACGTTGTTGCGAATCGTCGAATCAACCAGATCACCTGTCGATTCATTGAACGAGAACATGCCGCGCGGCGTCCCCGACATGTATGGTGTGACTCGGTCTGTATTGTAGAATTTCGACCAACCGATAACTGTCCCCGATGGTGCGTTCACATCATGGATTTCTGTGAGCCCTTGGCTATGGCCGACGTACAGAACATCCGCCTTCGCTGTGTCAGCCGTACTTTCTGCATACGTCTCGCGCTCGATCACCCACAATGCATCAGCCGTGGTGGCGATAGTCGGCGCCGTCTTAAACGCATTTGGCAAGTTACCGGTCGCTTCGTCGAAAATATCATCTGGTGTCGCGTCGTTGGCAACCGAGGTCTCGATATCGTTATAGCGTTCTACCTCGGCCAGCGTCTCATTTACAAGGTACATACGTCCGCGGCGCGTCACCCAGACCTGATTGATGTCGTCCGTTGTCGCGCCGTCAGCATAGCGGAGAACTTTGCCCGAACTCATATTGATGACCTGCGCAGCGTCATCGGTCGCCACTGCGACAAAGAGGTTGCCGTTCAGCGGGCCGCCGTTTGTCTGTGTGATGCTCGATCCGTACATGACCGCGCCATGAACGTCATTCACTACATTGCTAAAGATCGAGAGTGCGGTGATGGCATTGGCCGAGTAGGCAAGCACCGTGTTTCGGTTGGCGATGTTCTTGTCGCCATCGGTCCGATCGACGGAGTCAAAATTCTGTAATCGATCATTGTAGAAGTCGATCGCATACATGCCCGTCCCGGATGAACCCTTCGTTCCGACATAGACGACCCCATTCACCGCGAAGACGCTCGACGGATCATTGTTCGTATTCGTTCCGAGTGCACAGGGACCCGTGACACAGCTCCCAGCTGTGTCCTGATCGAATTTCATCCACATTCCCCCATCCTGAGCATCAAAGATGTACATCGCCGAGGTAGTCGCAACAAGTATCGACTTTCTCGGGAATGCAGCCCGACCACATCGATCATCAGTAAGCGCACAAACATCACCTGGACCATCGTCCTTAGTCTCGTTGTACCAACTTGATCCCTGAACTGGCAGACTGTTAATCCAAGCACCACCATCACTGTCACGAGTCGTATCGTAGACAAATATCGACTGGATATTGGTGAGTGCCGTGTAGTCATTCAATCCTTTGCGCAGATAATCCCCGTACACTACGGCATCACCACGGTTCGTTGCACTCCCGACCTGAAGTTTGGTCGTACTGGTCACGCCGTTATAGGCAGCAATACTCGAAGTCCCGATACCGACCGAACCGTTGCCGTCTATGATGAATGGTGTCGTATCGCCAGACTCATCGTTCACACGAACGGCAAGATTGCCGGTCCCGGTCGCACGATGGTCGACAAAGACTGACGTATTGGTATTGGCCGTCCCGGTGTTCGACACCGCGAGGACATTGCCTGTATTAGCTGCATCTGATCCCGTCAGTTGGACATCGGCAAGATTGCCGGTGAAGGCCGTCGAGGAAGACGTGATACTGATGCCCTTGCCGCTCGTAAGACCGTTCGTGGTGATAACGAGACCAGTTTCGGTATCGATCGCGTTTGCTACGAGGCTCGCGCCATTGGCTGCATTCGATGACTGCACCATGTCGAGCACGGTCACGGCAGCCGTCGTGTTCTGCTGGGTCAGCTGGAGGAGGAATGCTGAATCTGTACCGGCCGAGGTCGGGTTGGTGAAGATGAGTCCATCATCGGCCGCCGTAAGCGAGATGGTCGCGTTCGAACCATCCGCATCCGCACCGTACGTCCCCTGCAGGTCTGAACCAGCACCGCCCGAGATCGTACACTCGGTCTGCGTCACGTTGTCCGCACACGAGACCCCTGCCCCGAGGAATGCGAGCGTGGTGCGCTGCGTGAGGCTCGTCGACTCATCCTTGATCGTCGCATACCCACCGCCGGCACCGAAGGTCGCCCAGGCTGAACCATTGTAGTAGATGACCTGGTTACCGCCTGCGTCCCACGCGAGATAGCCTTCGCCGGAGGTTGGGCTCGATGGACTCGCACTCGCCGCCTGCGGCAGACGAAGTCCCTGCACCGCGGTCGTACCATGGGTAACGGCGCCGAGATCCATATACGAGAGCGACGAGGCAGTGAATATCTGGCTCGAGGCGAGCGTAATGCCACCATTCGCGGTGAGTACACCAGCGAGCGTCAGGGCGCCAGTCGAAGCGACAAAGTCAGTACCGGCGTTGCCAATGTTGGTAATGATATTCGTACTCATATCAATGGTGCCGGCGGCAGTGAAAGCACCAACCGTGTCCGTCGCAGCGTCAAACGTGATACCGCCGTTGGCCGCGATAGCGCCAGATACCGTGAGCGACCCGAGAGTACCGACGCTCGTGAGAGAGGACCCAGTGACATTCGAAGCCAGTGTCGTACCAGAAATATCGCCAGCGGCGTTCACAGTAATAGTCGCATTGGGGAAAGTATATGTTTTGTCGGAAGCAGTCAGATCGGCCGTGGTGATGATACCAGCAAAGGTAGCAGCGCCGGTCGCTGGGAGAAAACGAATAGTATCGGACGTGCCGGTCGATGATGTCACGGTGACATAGCCAGTCGTCGTCGGTGTGAGAGTGATATTCTGCGCGGTACTCCCCGCGCTTAGGGTCAGTGCTCCGGTGCTCGTCACGTCATTGGTCTGAAACGTATCAGCATCAGGGATGATTGTGTTCGACCCTGAATCAAGCGTGATAGTGCCGGCCGATCCGATTGTCGTGTTCGTTCCGAGTGTGAGGGTCGTGATGCCTGAAGCGGTTAGGGTTGTGTCACTTGCTGCAACCGTCAACGTGTTGCTCCCCGAATCAAGTGTGAGACCGGTCGTCGTCGAAGCGACAGTACCAGTACCAGCAAAAGTGATCGCTGTTGCCGAGACAGCAATCGTATCGATGGAGGCGACGCCAGTGAGAGCTCCGCCGGAGGTGACATTGAGACCGGATGAGTTGATGGAAAAGGTATCGTCCGAGGCATTGCCGATGGTGATGGTCTTAGCAGCGACGCCGGTACCAATAAGGATTGATTCTGCCGAAGTATCACTCCCAATATTCACATCACCCGTGGTACCAGAATTGAGCGTCAGAGCCGTTGCAGCGCCAGAAGCAATCGTGAGTGCTCCACTGTCCGCGATGTTGTTAGTCGTGAATGTCTGAGAACCAATCACGGTCCCCGTGATGAGGGTACCAACACCAGTATTAGAAATTCTGGTTGTAGCACCGAGAACGATATTGCCCGCCGTCGCCGTGATATCCCCAGTCGCAGAGGTAATCCCAGTCGCTCCGGTAATCGCTCCCGCTCCCGATATATCAAGAGACGGCGTATCAAGAAGTGTCGTCGTAAACGTCCCAGTCAATTGAATGCCGTTTGTGATAGCGCCGGCGCCATCAGTGATGAGAAGACCATTTGTAATGGTACCTGCTGTTCCGCCAATCTGAATAGCATTGGTGAGGGTCCCGGCCGCGGACTGCTCGATGAAGAGTCCATTGGTGAGCGTGGTCGAGTTGTCGATCTGGAGCGCGTTGGTGCCGGACGCGTCGAGGTTGTTGATCGTCACTTCGGTCGGGGTCGCAACATCAGCGAGATTGATAATGACGTTGCTCCCGGAGTCCGTGCCAATAGTGTTCCCTGCCGTGTAGGCGCTATCAAGCGTCCCACCACCGCCTCCACAACCGCTACAGGAAACAACGGTCAAGGCACCGGCATCCGTGATGCTCCAGGAATCGCCTGTAATCGCCACGTTATCGAGCGCGGAGCCAATGGCGATGGTATCGCTCGTCGTATTGTCGGTAGCGATGTTGATGGTGTTCCCCGCTGTGCCCGTACCAAGCGAAATCGTCTTCGTGTTGTTCCCGGTGCCGAGATTGAGCGCGCCGGTCGTACCAGAATCAACGGTGAGGGCGGTCGTCGCGGCCGATGATAGCGTCACGGCACCTGCACCCGTGTAGGCTTGACCACTCGCAATGGAGACACCACCAGTATCAGTGGTGAGTGAATCAACAGTGGTCGCATCCTGCAAATCGATCACTCCAGCACCGTTCGCCACGATGACAAGCGACTCGCCAGAAGCAGTCGTGATGTCCGTCGTCGCGCCAGAAATAGTGAGTGCACCTGTTGTCACTGAATCATTGAGATTGATAATTCCTGCACCATTGGCTACCACCGTTAGATCTTCACCTGTTGCCGTCGTGATGTCGGTCGTTGCACCAGAAAATGCGAGACCGGTCGAGCCGATGGTTTTATTGGTGAGTGATTGCGATGTAGCGAGATCGACTAATGTAATCGTCCCCGAAGGAAGCGTCGCGGTCGTACTAGCGGTTGACGTCAGTGTGAGTGGGAACGCGCCAGTTGTAGTAAACGCATCGGAAAACGAAATTGTTTTGCCGTTCGGAATAGTGAGCGTCCCAGTCGTATCCGTCACGGTAAGGCCACCGACTTTCGCTGCATTCAGCGCGTACGGTGCAGCCGTGAAGCGCACGCGCGGACTCATCTCGCCATCACTATTGAAATTGATGCCGAGGTAAATGTTGTCCGTATTGAAATCGACCGAGCCCGGCAATGTCGTCGTATCGCCGAGATTCGTCTGAAAGATACCATCGGTTACGGTCAGCGATTTCGACTCGGTCCAGATGTGTGTACCGCCCGTATCGACATCATAGAGACGGAAAACGAACGTATAGCTCCCATTCGCGACATTCGTTCCGTTCGTGTTGACGACCTTTCCCTGGAAACTGATCTGCTCGTTGATGCCCGTTGCCGCGTTGGTATCAGTAGCGATGAGCAATGACGCGAAGGTAAGAAACAAAAATCCAACCACGACAGCAAAATGCTGGTGGAGATATTTCTGAAAACGCTTTGATGTTGGATTGTGTTTTTGGGGTGACGACATACAAACCACGCTCCGATTTTTTTCATCGGATAAATGAAAAATACTAACTCCGGTTCACCCGTCGGAGCAAGAATCTTCACACGCTAACAGTATACCAAAGGAATGGCTCTAGCAAAAGGCAAACAGGCCTCTATCGTCAAGGGTCAACGGGCCGAATTTTCGCCCGCTGTCCACTGAAAAGAGTCCAGTATGGCCAAAACCTCTTCATGCAGACCTTTAGTTGTCGTTGGAGACGATACAACGATGCTCATCACCTGATTTCCTCGGCCAAAAAACGCTCCTACTTCAAAAACACTGGTCTCTTTGGTAAAAAGAACGACTCGAAGACCGTTTCGGGTCACATTTTCTTCCCGATAGATGCTCGGCTCCGACTGACGGATACGAAAGCTGCTGTATTCTTCAAAAGTATTTCCGGTATTATCCTGGAGCATCAGAGCAATTTTTCGACCCTCGATATCGCTCCGGGAGAGGAGAAGCCGTTCCAAAAGCGGGTATTTGACGGTCTCGCTTTCCTCTTGCCGATTAAAATCAGAGGGATAGTTGAAAGTAAAATATTTTCCCTGATAGGATTGGCGATGTTCCGGGGCTGAAAAGTCAGTTTTTTCGGGAGCTGGCGCTACCGAAATCGTACCTCGGGATGGCCGGGTAAACAGCCACCAAAGGAACAGCAGCAGAACAACCGTCACCATCAAGAATGCAGCCCAGAAAAGCCATTTTTTCGAATGTTTCTGCTCGGTAACCAATTGTGAATCAGTAGGCGCCTCCATAGAAAGAAGTTGGGCTTAGATACTAACTTTTCTTGATTTCCGGTAACGCAGCCAGCTGGCCATAAGACCCACGATGGGGAGCGGAATGACTCCGGCTGCCATCGGTGGGATATAGATCTGTCGGTTTGACCAGGTCTCGACTGTATCCTTTCCATCATACCGATAACTGAGACTCGTCGTATAATATCCGGGAATAAAGGCTTTTTTGACCGAAAACAGCTTCAATGGATACTCTCGGAAGGTCTCTGGAAACACGATAGTCGAGCCCTCATTCACGATTCCTCGATACACAAGTCGCCCAAACGGATCCGTTACTCGGACTTCGCCTCGTGGAACGACATGGACATTGCCTGGATTCTTGAACCGTAGGGTGAGCGCGGTACTCAAAGAAAGCCAATGTTCTTTCCGGTCAACCGATATGAGTTCAAGCCCGTATTTTGCTCCACCAGTCTTTTTCACTAGTACGAGAGAAGCGAAGATCTGATTGATGGCCACGCTCGAAGCATCTTCCCCGGCAACACCGATTGTTTTGAATACGAGTGCACCATAATGGCCGCCAGGCGAAAGTGTCTCTCGGTTTTCGATCTGTACTCGTATTGACCGCGTTTCACCCGGCCGGAGTGTCACCTCACTCATCTCGGACTGCATCCATGATGCGAGCGCATACCTCTCCTCAAGTGCGCCAGTCACACCGAGGAACGCGACCCCACCGGATTCATCGAGACTGCCGAAATCAATGGCGGAAACATCAAACATCGCGGTATCATCTGTCTCATTGGTAACGCTGGCCTCATATATGACCACCTTTTGGTCATCATTAAGGATCACTTCCTGTAGCATTGGCGTCACAGTAAAGCCAGCCCCCTGAGCAATCAATGGGCAGCTCAGGGCTATCAACAGAGCGAAAAAAATGCCACGGAAGGGCTTAATCATGTCACGGGTTCTTTGGAGCCCGAAAAGAGACGACGCCAGATCTTACTCAATGTTGATTTCATACCGATCAAAAAGAAGATAGCGATAAAGAATGCTCCCACGATTAACCGCCACGGCATGACCCAGAATGAAACTACTCCCTCAATCGGGATATCGCGGGTACCATCATCATAGATGAGGAGCATGGTGGCGGTGTACTTGCCGAAACGAAGCTTCGAAGCATTTTTAAAATCCCAGGTGAGGCGATAGGTCTGGGCACCAGTCTCATCAAGGACGACCTGGCCGTTCTCGATCGTTTCCTCATACACCGGGAAGCCGTCAGCCCAGTCAGTATCGAAGACCCGGGTTGATTCCGGGAGGATGCTCCCTTTGCCCGGATTAAGCTCGAGGAGAGCGATGTCTTTGTTACTCCCCTGACTGAGGAAGATATTTCCTCGGGGAGCGACATGGACATTGCCAGCATTCTTGAGCGAGACAGTGAAATTCACGGGGAGGAACTCATACACTGTCTTGTCGGTAGAGAACTCGGTGACGGTGATCTCGCGTTTGGCCCCCGGGATTCGGGCCTCAAGGAGAACGAGCGTGGCTGTGCCACCGACCACTGCTGTTTGCTGAGGGGCGAGATCTCCCTGATCCTTCACGCGCGTGAAGACAAAAGCGTAGTAATAGCCAAATGACGCTTCTTTCGGGACGTTGAACGTAGCCGTCACCGTCTTCCACTCCTCTGGGAGAGCGGTGAATGTTGGCTCAGAGAAGGTGACCCATTTGACGAATTCATCTGTCGGTTCAAGGTCAGCCAGCTCTGGCTTTCCCGTATCCTCGTACGCACTGAATTTCAGGATATCGATCTTCAGAGTTTCTGGTTCCGTCCCGGCGTTCTTCACCTTCAGTTCAGTTGAGATACTCGTCCCCGGTTCAGTGACGAGAGAGATGGGGAGCGGCGAGGTCACAATACGAAGTGAGTCTTCCTGGGCGTGGGTGAAGGCGGGGGTGAAGAGGAGTCCGGCGAAGAGGAGGACGAGCGAGTAGATGGTGGTTACTTTTTGGAACACCGTAAAAATGGAGCTAATAATTCAACTCCAGTATATCGGAAATGGACGTTGAGGCCTAGAATAAGCAAAAACCCCCTTACTGAGGGAGTTTCCAGCTAAAGGAGGAAGATGTGGTTAGAAGCGGCCTGCCGCGACCACGGTCAGTGTATCCGTATAGTCGGTCGCAGGGACCTGGACGGCGCTAATCTTGGCGCGTTCAATGAGGGTCAGCACATCACCATCTGTTGTTCCGTCTGCGGCGGCGATTGGTTGAAATACCGTCGAGAGGGTACCACCTGAAGTAACGTTCGTGCCATTATACTCAGCTCCATAGCCCGAGGCCTGAGAAACCGTACCGGTACCTGTGCCCGAGTCCGTCGTGACATTCACATCGAGGACATAGCCCGTCGCAGAAGCGAGATCGGTCGGGGCGTTATCCAGAGAACCAGCGGTCGCGATTGAACCACCAGACGATACTGAGTTGAGGGCGGCGTTGGCACTCTTTACCCAGGCAACCCATCCGGCAGCAGCATTGGTAGCAATGGTCACCGTTCGACCTGTAGTCGAGGTAGTCGTAGTGGAAAGGTTTCCAGTGAAGCTATCAGTATTCCCCGAGAGGGCGAAAGAAAATGTGGCTGGGACGGTCGCCGTCACCACGATTTGGTCATCGGAAACGACTGCCGTCGCATAATTACCGGTATCAATCGTAGCGGGGCCGGTCGCCTGAGTTGTGATGACACCTGTCTTATCAATACCAGCTGTACCAGTCGTAAGGGTTGAAGTGCCAGTGAAGTTGAAACAGTACAGGGTACCCACCACCATGTCACCGCTCGGGAAGGTCACATCCTGTGAAGCCACCAGGGTGGCGGTACCGATGCCAATCCACGCGGTGGCATCACTTGGAATATTGGTAGTCGACACTGTCCAGTTGGAAGCCGTGCTATTCACCGTGAAACCGGCTGGGAAGCTCACTTTGACCGTTGTTTCTGTCCCGACCGTCGTTGCCTTGGCGCACACCATCCCGCCTGTCGCGGTCGATGCTTCCATACGATCCAGACGAAGTGCGGCAAAGGTAAGAGCGGCGGCATGAGCCGGTGCGACCGAGAGAATAATCTGAACCATACTCACCATGATAAACATGGCGAGATTGAGGAGACTAATTGGTCGGATTATTTCGGCTGACATGTTTTTATTTTACTCGAAAAAGAAAACGGATGCCATCATGATGACCACCCGTTCCTTCACTATGTGTCAAGTATATACGAAACGAGGGAGCCTGTCAATATACTCTCACGCAGCGCTCCGCACAAGCGGAACACTATTACACTATTGTACAGCATACCACACTCTCTTCTTTATGCTAGTCATCAAAAACTCGCTGAAGCAAGCACGGTCAAGGTTTCGGTATAGTCGGAAGCAGCTGGTGTCACTACTGAAGACTTGGCCTTGAGGAGAAACGAGCCGCGAGCGCTAGTAACTGGCGTACTCGCTGAAAATATCTCACGGATGACTGTGTCGGCAACCGCCACATTATTCGAGGCAAGGTTATAAGCCGTCGCCACTACAAATGGCCCGCCAGCGGACTGGGTAGCACTCGAACCCTGAGCCCCGAAACCTTCTGAAAGGCTCGTCAGATTCCCCGTCACTGAGGAAATCGTATAACTCGCACGGCTACTCTGGAGACCGGCGTTACTGGCTACGACATACACTTTGCCACCGCTCTCACCATTCGTATCAAAATCGACCCAGATTTTTTCCGGACTACTCGTCACCGTTCCAGCGATCAAGCTACCGATATTGGTCGTATACGGCGGGCTCGTATCTGTGTCCGAGGCTGAGACATCAATATCGAACGTGAGCCGAGAGCCGACTGTCGCGGCAGACGCTTCCGGCCCATACCCAGTTTCGGTGAATTTCCCCTGCCAGGACTTCACCTTGACCTTGTACGTCGTCGAAGAGGCGAGACCAATCACCATGAAGCCACTCCCACCACCCCAGGCCGCGTACGTCTGGTAGTCCTCGAGCCCGAGCGCGGCGCCGACCGTATTGTCACTCTGAATATAATTTGTCGTAACAAAATTATCCGCGCTGATGGCGATTGCGAAGAGCGTGTCAGTCGGGTTGCCACCGGTCACCAGTGTTAGCGCGAGTTTGTTGTAGTAATTGGATGGATTGGTAAAAGTCGGAGCCGGCGGGACATTGGCCTGATTGGTGAACTGGAGGCCAGGACCGAGATCATAGGTCGTGCCGTCGAGCTGTGTCGCGTTCTGTTCCCCGGCAATCCCCTCAATCGCATAATTAGAAGATGTCCCATTCGCCACCCCACCCCCGCCATAACCAAAATCCTTGAGCTGAAAATTGGTACTGGCGGGAAAAGCAAAGAGGAGCGAGGCTCCTAACGGGAACAGGAACACCTTTTGAAGTCCCTTTCTCAATCGACTGATCATATTCGTAACGTATGACTCGGACTACTGTCGGGGCTAGCGGCCGAGAATGAGGACGAATGTAGCAGCGGCAGCGTCCTTATTGCCGGCTGGCGCTTCTTTAACGATGAGCGCTGGGTAGGTTTTCACTACTTCCTCCTTGATAACATTTGATCCAGATTCTTGCCCCTTAGTATAGTACAGTGTTTGGCCCGCATAATCGCCGAAGGCATTTCCGATCACTGTCTTGGTAAAACCTATTTGTTTCAACTTTTCTCCGTAGGTACCAGCGACCCCCTTAGCTGATCCGCCATTCAGGACCTTGATGCTGAGTGTCTTTTTATCAATCACCACAAGTTTATCGACAGACACCGGCTTCTCTACTGGTTCTTTTTCAGCGGGTTCTTTTTCGGTTTCTTCCATCGCTACCGGCACCTCCGGCTTCGGTAAAGCATCGATCGAAGGAATCGCCTTTTCAGCCTGGGATTGTTTGAAATATCGATAGCCAGCGAGACCAAAATACCCCGTTGCGGCAATGAGTGAAAGGGCGAGACAAAAGATGAGCAAACTCCCGAACAGGGCCTCATTGGGCTCTCCTGTTCCCTTCGTGGTGCTTTTATCCACTACGGGTGCAGCACTCGGTTCTATCGCGGTCGGGAGCTCCTCGCCTATCGTCAGAACTTCTTTTTTTATTTCAGTCTCTTTCATACGCTGAGCCGCTTATATTTTTTGATGATGACTACCGCAGACAGCAGAACGAGGTATCCGCGGAACTTTCTCAGTATAGCATTTTGAAAAAATCGTTCAGGTACCTCAGTAAATTTCACTCTGAATAATCGCACGGGATCACAAGGAACCCACCACCCCGTTCAGATTGAACCGCATAATGTGTTCGTTCGCTACTCCCCGACCCGGGATCATACGGCATCTCTTTCAAATACGGGCTCAATACCGGTGCCAAATCAATGCAATCAGTTGTCTCGGAGATCATGCACTGAGCGGTACTGATCTGGCAGTCTCTTGTTGCCGAACCGATCTGCCGGACACACCCATCGAGACCGGCGGGATAGGCCTCTTCATGCAAAGCGGCATACTGGTGAAGCGCGATTGTGATGGCCTGAATATCTTCCAGCCGCTCTGCATTACGCCGTATCTCACGCTTGGAAAGATAAATGGTCCCACTGATAACCATAAGAAAAATGGTAAGGACGCCGAGCACGACACGGGTGATCCGTTGTTTCCGAAGATTGTTTCCAACCGCATGAAAGTCTTCCATACTCCGCGATTTTTTTAGTGGAGAATTTTTTATGCTAGCACAAAAAAAGCGCCCCAATGGGCGCCTTTGATCCTTGCAACGACTAGGCCTTCTTGTCGAGTTTCTCGAGTCCGAGTCCCTTCACGCCGTAGTAAACAACAGCGGCAATGATAAGAAAATCAATCGTTACGCTCAGAAAATCGCCAATGAGGATGTCCGCTGAACCGATGTGGAGTTTTGCCTGTTTCAAACCATCAACAGCACCAAGTGCGACACCGAGAATTGGATTGATGATATCCGTCACGAGGGCGGTCACCACCTTTGAGACGGCGCCACCGAGGATAAACCCGACAGCCAAACCAACCACCCCCTGATTCCTGATGAATTCCATGAATCCACGCATATGCTGAAGTTTAAGAATAAGTACGCCGCCGTTATACATCGGCGGAAAGAGAGAGATTCGGTCAGAGATAATTGATTCGCCGTCGCTCACCAATTTCCCCTACCCTAGCTCGTGGCCTCACATGCTTGTTCAGCAACACTCCGCTTTCTCATCTCTACGAAAGCCAAGTCGTTGGCTTTCTCCCTTTCCTCACTATAACAAATCCCCAGACCACTACAGAAGCCTGGGGATTATTTTGGTGGGCCGTCTCGTATTAGAACCACCACAGATCAAGCCCTGTAAGGAGATTTTGCACTTTTTTACAATCCTTACCGACGCATCTCGTGCGCTATCTCAAAGTTTTGATTTTAGAGCCTTCAAATCAATTTCTACTCGTATATCATGTTTATAGCTCCCATCTTCATTCTTCGCATCATCATTTATCCAAACTTGGTCTGGTGTGAATCTATATTTGTAGACAGCCATATCCGCGTCTTACTTTTCTTCGCTAAATAAGTCGTACCATTTTTATTTAGATGAGGCTTATTATCGATAACGATAAAACTCACGGGAGTTTTATCTGGTTCATCAGTCTTTTCGTTCATCCCGATTTTCTCAAAAACTCTACCCGAATTTAGAGAGTGTAAATCAGTTTGCTGTTCGAGGTCATAATATTGTTTATTGCCTTCCTTTAAGCCCTCAATAAGTTTGTAGTCCTTATCGGTATCCATAATATCCGTATCACCTGTAGAGATTTTCCCGTCAACAGAAACGAGGAGAAATAATGTTGTGTATGGTCTATTCATAATGTTATTTAATCATTCCGCCGTGTATCAAACAGCGATAAACAATTTTTCCGCCGAATAAGATTTCCTCTTTGCCAGAAAAATTTACAAGGTCGCCATCGGCAACAAAACGATATTCTTTGTCGTCGGCGGAAAAGTTACTTGGTCCGCGAACGGGAATCACATTGTCATATTCTTGCATGAGTGCTTTTCGGAGAAAATCGTATACATCTTTCTCGCTTATTTTTTCATCAAGGACAAAGCCAAAATAATTTGCTCCCCACATCGGCTTCTCATTTTCGTATACGATTTCTCCACCGATAAAGTCGCGTCCGCCAAAATAAGTATCGTGATAAATTAGTCCATCTTTTTCAAATTGATAATCCTCTGATTTCAGGCGAGAGGGTGAGACTTTTGGCGCGGTCATATTGGCGTACGTCGCTTTGTTCGCCTCATTCAAAAATTTTGATAGTGTTTCGGTGTTCATAGTGATTTTTCCCATTCGCGGACAATTGCAAGTGATTCGTTTTCCAACTCGGTGAAATGGACTAATTCAATCGGGCGAGTCAATTCAGAATTGATCGCAGTTGGCTTATAGTGTCCTCCGTAATAATCAGCCGATACTTTTTCTTTTGGGCATGCAAAAACAATTTTTGGAATAGCGCTCCACATAGATGCTCCTAGGCACATCAAACATGGTTGCATTGAGGCATACAGAACGCGACCGGAGAGGTCGGATGTTTTGAGGTTTTTGCACGCTTCTCGTATTGAAGCCATTTCGCCATGGCTTGTCGGGTCGTTTAGTTTATTGCCGATACTAACTCCCTCACCAACAATCTCTCCATCTCTGACAACAATCGCACCAGCGGGAAAACCGCCCTGCACGACAGATTCCTTAGCCTTTTCTATTGCTCTTTGGAGAAATTGTTTATCGTCCATAAGTTTATCTTAATTCATATTCCCAACCCGATTTCCAGCTCTTGGTTTTCCTCCAATCCTCTGCCAAGGCTTGCTTCCATGTTTTACTGAGAAGCAAGACATCGAGAGCAAGTTGCGGAGCTTTGTGCGCTACTATCGCAACATTCTTTCCGTCATAGTTCTTTTTTAAGAACTCAAGAAAATCTGCCACTCTTGCCTTCACATCTTCATAGCTTTCTCCTTCTGGAAATTTATTCGTAATACACTCCTCTTCTTGCATTGGTTCTACGATTGCAGAAGGGTGAGCGTTTAGCTTTCCGTAGTTACATTCTCGCAGTCTCTTGTCTGAAATAATAGGATACATCCCGCCCCAAGCCAGCTCTGCTGATTTAACCGCTCTTTGCAGATCAGAACAGAACACGACGTCAAATCTTTTGTCTTTCGTCTGTTCTTTTAAATCGATTGATTGCTGTACCCCAAGTTCGGAAAGCTCGACATCAGACCAGCCCGAAGAGATTTCTTTCTCGTTATCGGTAGTAGTTCCATGGACAAAATAGGTGATATGAACAGACATATATTTTCTTTAAAGGTTTAAGTTATGCATCTAACATTTCCGTTTCACCCTCAGTCACTACAATAACCTGATTATCATTGAGACGAACGAGCTTATATTTATCACCATATTCTTTGAAAGCCCTTTCTAAGTATGGGAGATACTTAGGGTTGTCAGCATGGGGTAGAGGCACAAAATTAATGAGGCCAAGTCCCTCATATGAAGCCAGCTCTTTGCCGAATTCACCATCATCGTAAATTTTATCTACCTCTATATTTGGTGCGGCCAGCAATGAGCCCGCGCTAGACCCAATATATATCGTGCCTAAATGTACTAAATTTCTGGTAATTTCTAGAAAGCCATTTTTCTGAGTCTGTTCAAGAAGGTAGGAGGTATTACCACCTGCAACAAAGATAATATCTACATCTGATAGTTTTTTCTGAAGGTTTTCTGTTGAGAACTCCTTGATATCGATATCTTCGACTTGAAATCCTAATTCCATAAGCTTGTTTCGATCATCCTCTATCCACGGATGCGGAGTATAGATATCACTGGCAGTGGGGATAAAAGCTATCCGCATCTCGTGAGCTTGTTTTGGAAGATACGGTAGTATCTTATGGATTGTCTTAGCGGCTATGGAAGTAAGAAAAAGAAGCATACGAAAAACTTAGGTTGGGTACTCTCTCCTATACTTTACTCCAAAGATGCTATTCGAGGGTGTTCGGGTCACCCTCGATACTATGTGCTTGATGCGGTGTTTATTGGACAAAGTTCGAATATATTTTGAATTGAATCCTGATGCAGAATGATGCGCGCCTCGGACACGCTCGCGGACTCGCGTGTGCAAAACCAAAAAATTTCCTTGCATTTTTCTCGCACCTCCTCCCCCCACCCCTCCGCCGCGAAGCGGAAAAAGAAATGGAAAGGAAATTTTTGGTTTTGCTTCGCCGTTTCAGTCTCCGAAAAGAGCAATCTTATTTTAACATTTTTGTTTGCTTTTTTCTCCACCCTCACGGCGACCGAGGCGCATGCCATAGCGACGTTTGGTGGTAGCTCTAACAATCGCGAACCACACACAACCGCCTACGCATAGCCCGCTCGCATTCGCTCGCGCTGGCTGCTTCGGCGGTTGTGTGTGTTCGCTCAGTGATTTCGATGGAGTGTAGTGCTGGCTCTTAAGATATGGAT
>JBATNS010000106.1:0-5227 GCA_049290475.1 Candidatus Moraniibacteriota bacterium
GGCTATTCTCATCGAGAGTCATGAGGTTGTTCCGGGTGATATTATCATCGTTGAGGCCGGTGATCGATTAGCGGCGGATGTCCGATTTTTCTTGACGCGGTCGCTCACCATTGATGAGAGTGTTATCACGGGTGAGTCTGTTCCGGTGATGAAAACCCATGAACCGCTTCAGTTTCCGAAGCTGAATATGTCAGAGGCAGCAAATATCGGATTTACCGGTACTGTAGTGACATCGGGGCGCGGCGAGGGTGTCGTTATTGCTACCGGCAAAGCAACCTCGCTCGGGGATATCGCAAACCTGACCGAGGAACCTCGGCATGAGACGAGCTTTGAGAAAGGCATCAATCATTTTAGCCGGTTCATACTCCGTCTTGTTGCGGGAACACTTTTCTTTATTTTCATCGCAAATATTTTTCTGCGCCGCGGGGAAACAAATATCGCTGAACTCCTGATTTTCTCCCTTGCCCTTGCTGTTTCCGTCATTCCAGAAGCGCTACCGGTCATCACGACGGTGACGCTCTCACGTGGTTCGATCCGTCTTGCTCAGAAAAAAGTCGTCGTGAAGCGTCTCTCAGCGATTGAGGATTTGGGAAGTATCAGCGTACTTTGTACTGATAAGACGGGAACTTTGACCGAAAACGCACTGGCGGTCGCGGATGTCCATGCCGATAATCGTGAGCTCTGCCTCCGACTTGCAAGCATCGCATCGATTGAGCCGCCGATTCATCGATCGATTCTCCGTGACCCATTTGATCTTGCGGTTTGGCATGCGGTGACTGAGCTGGAACGAATCCGGATCGCCGGTATCGCCCGCATCGATGCGCTGCCCTTCGATCCAGGCCGGCGGCGAAATAGTGTGCTCGTTCAAGTCGACCATAAAACCACACTTATCGTCCGTGGTGCATTCGAAGAAGTACTGCATCGCTGTGCTGGGCTTTCGGAAGTGGAGCGGAACAAGCTGATTGAATGGGGGAATGCGGCTGGCAAAGAAGGTAAACGGGTCCTGGCGGTTGCGACTCGTGCCCTCCCGCGTAAACGGACGATATCATCTGAGCTTGAAAATGACCTCAGCTATATCGGCATGATCGCCTTCCTTGATCCATTGAAGAAGTCGGCCGAAAAGACGATTAAAGATGCCCGCGCGCTCGGTATTGCAGTGAAGATCCTGACCGGTGATAGTCGGGACGTGGCGGGAGCGGTCGCCAAGTCAGTCGGACTGATCAAGGATGTCAGTGAAGAGGTCATCACTGGCGCTGAGCTCGAGGCACTCTCGGCTGAGAAGCAACGTGAGCGGGTCGAACGCTGTCATGTTTTTGCGCGGGTATCACCCCAGCAGAAACACCTCATCATCGGTCTCCTTCAGGAAAAACACGAGGTCGGCTTTCTCGGTGAGGGCATCAATGATGCTCCGGCCTTAAAACTCGCTAACGTTGGTCTCGTTGTTCAGGGCGCAGCTGATATCGCCAAGGAGTCAGCTGATATCGTCTTGCTTCAGCGCAATCTCGGTACGGTTGTCGATGGTGTCCGGGAGGGTCGTATCATCTTCGCAAATATCCTAAAGTATCTCCGCATTACGCTGACATCGAATTTTGGAAACTTTTATTCAGTGGCCCTAGCGTCGCTTTTTCTTCCGTTTGTTCCGCTTCTCCCGATTCAGATTCTGCTCCTCAATCTCCTCTCTGACTTTCCGATGATTGCGGTCGCAACCGACAACGTTGATCAAGAGGAACTCGCCAATCCTCGCTCGTACCAGGTCGGTTCGGTCGTCCTCATGACGGTCTTCTTTGGTTTCGTGAGTTCACTCTTTGATTTTGCGCTGTTTGCCATGTTCTATCGCGAGGGCCCAGCTGCATTGCAAACCGCCTGGTTCATGCTTTCGCTTGTGACCGAGATCATCCTCATCTTTTCGCTTCGCACCCGGTCATTCTTCCTGAGTGCACGCCGTCCGTCGTGGGCGCTCATCGGCCTTTCAATTTTCGCGCTTGTGATTGCCTTTGGAGTGGTTGAAAGTTCGATTGGCCGCGATACTCTCCGCTTTGCCCCAGAGAGTGGACATATCATCCTGGTCGTCATGGCCCTCGCGGTCTTGTATTTTATTGCGACGGAATGCGTGAAACGCTACTACGTCCGTCATTTTGAGGCCGCGCGATTCAAAGGGATATGACAGCACTTCGGCGGCTTCTTGGCGCACGCACGTACCAGATACTGCTCGCAGTGCTGCTTTTTGCGACGCTCATCTATCAGAAAGAGACGGGTATTCTGCCTGAACGGCAGGCACCAGTCAAGCCTGACTCTGGGAAAAACGACGAGTATCCTGATGGGGTAAGAGTCACTCGCGTTATTGATGGTGACACGTTCGAGATCGAGGGCGGCGAACGGGTAAGGCTTATCGGTATTGATACGCCAGAAACTGTGAAACCGAATAGCCTAGTTGAATGTTTTGGAAAGGAATCGAGCGATTATCTCAAACAACTGATTGAAGGAAAGTCAGTGCGACTCGAAAAAGATAAAACAGATCGCGATCGGTATGCCCGACTTCTCCGATACGTATATCTAGGAGATCAATTTATCAATAAAGACTTGGTTCGCGACGGCTATGCCAAGTCGGTCGGTTATCGTCCGGATGTACGGCACCAAGAAGAGCTCGACAAAGCGGAACAAGAAACACGAGCCGCCGGTCGCGGCCGTTGGGCCATCGGAACGTGTCCGCAAAAAGGGGAACAGCAGTAGCAAAAACCCGGATTGCTCCGTGTATGGCTTTTTCTAGAGCTTGTGGCGAAGTTCATCCTCAACTCGCTGCAGGTTCTCATCCGAAAAGAAATCCGGTGCATTCTGTTTCAGAGTATCAATCAGCCGATTGATTTCTTTTTCTGATATTCCATTTTGAGCGCCATCCTCATTCAGATCGCCATCGATGACCGCTCGGACATAGCGGATATCGTCCTGAGAAAGTCCTCGGTCGCGCAGGTGCGGGATAACTGCCTCATGGAACTCTTCCTTTGTTACTCGTTTCCCGCTTGTATTGTCGAGGAACCAGAGCATAAGTCCCTGCTTTACTGTTTAGTAGAAATTTCTTGGTTGAGCCGCGCGATGAAATCGGGAGTGGAGAGTGTGCCGATCTTGCCCTCCGTCCGATGTTCGACACCAAGCGCGCTTGCCGCTACTTCTTGATCGCCGATAACAATGAAATAGGGCACCTTTTCCATCTTGGCATTGCGGACTTTTTTGCCGAGCGATTCATCGCTCTGGTCGAGCTCGGCGCGGATGCCGACTTTGACGAGTTCGGTCACGACAGATTCAGCGTAGGCGATATGCTTTTCTCCAATAGGGAGGACCTTTACTTGGACTGGTGCCAGCCAGAGCGGGAACGCGCCTCTGTAGTGTTCGATGAGGAATGCCATGACGCGCTCGATGGCGCCGATGGATGAGCGGTGGACGACGAGCGTGCGCTGCTTCTCTCCCTGAGCATCGATATAGGTCAGATCGAAGCGGTCCGGAAGACAGAAGTCGTACTGTACGGTGAAAGCGGTGTTTTCTTTGCCGCGCATGTCTTTCATCTGGATATCGATTTTCGGTCCGTAGAATGCGGCTTCGCCTTCGGCTTCGCGGAATTCGACACCGCGCTTCGTGAGGAGTTCCCGGATGAGGGCTTCCCCCTCGTCCCAGGCGGCATCATTTTTATAGAACTTCTTGTCGTCCTTGCGGTCGCCGAGAGAGAGACGGTACCAGTAATCTTCGCCGAATTTCAGGCCGAAGACGGAGGACACGTGCTCGATGAGGTCGAGCGCTTTTCCCATCTCGTCGATCGCCTGCTCCTTACCGGCACAGAAGATGTGAGAGTCGGCGAGGCAGAAGCTGCGGACGCGGACCAGGCCCGAGAGTTCTCCTGAGCCTTCGTAGCGGTACAATTTGGCAAGTTCGGCGATGCGCAGCGGAAGCTCGCGATAGCTCTTTGGACGATCGGCATAGACCTGGAAATGATGCGGGCAGGTCATCGGTCGGAGCATGAACTCGTGTTCATCGATCGTGATCGGGGCGTACATCGAATCCTTGTAGTAGGGATAGTGTCCGGAAGTCTTGTAGAGGTCGAGTTTGGCGATGTCCGGGGTGTAGACATGACTGTATCCCCAGGCGATTTCGGTATCGACGATGAAACGTTCCAAGATGCGGCGGACCGTCGCGCCTTTGGGTAGCCATAGAGGGAGTCCGGATCCGACAAGGTCAGAAAAGGTGAAAAGGCCGAGATCGGCCCCGAGCCGGCGATGATCGAACGGAGCCAGTTCGGGGGTAGATTTTTCTGGTGATATTTCTGCCATAATGTTCTTTATCTTAGCCGGAACCGCCCATTTCTGCAAAAAAGCCGCCTGATAATGGGCGGCTTCCTTCATTTGCTCAGTGCATTATTTCTTCTCCTCGACTTCCTGGAAGGAGAGAATGAGGTCTTTCTTCAGGTCTACAGACTGGCTCACGACAGTGCCATTCTTGCGCTTGATGGTGATAGTCACAGGAGTAGTGCCAACACCGGATTGTTTCTGGAACATGAGTTGGTAGCCCTCTTCCTTTACTGTGTCGGGCAGTTCGTATTTGATCATGCCAGGTGTTTCATGATTCATGACTGCATCGACAAATACACCGAAGTACGTCTTGTTGAATCCTTCGTCGGTGAGTGGATAGCTGACGAGTTGCCGTTCGAGGAGTTTCGCACCCTTCGGCACATACGCTCGGAGATATGAGTGGTAGTCGCTTGTCCGCCAGTCGCCGTAGGTCGCGCGATGCTTATAGGTGTGGACGAGTGTCGCAATCGGTTTCTCACCAGTGAAATCAACTTCATAGCTTACGGACCGGTCGACAAAATAGTCGCTCTTGAAGGCGCCCAGGTTCGCATCGACGAGCATGAGGTAGTCGTTGTTCCAATCGGTGTTGATGGTGCCATCCCATTTCACACCCGCGACGATATTTTGCAGCGCGGCATCTTTGAAATAGAGCATGACATTTTTTTCGCCGAGCTCACGATGAGCAAACTCAATCATTTTTGGCACATTCTCAACAGTGGCGAGCCGTTTCACCATCTCTACGGCCAGAACCTTCATGATTGCCTTGCGGTTCTGTTTCAGCTCAGCCGCGACATCATCACCGAGATAGGCTTTCTCGACGACTTCTTCGAGCTTTAATGCGCCGCCATCTGAGGTAAATGTCGTGGCATAGCCGGTGGGTGTGACCGGACCGG
>JBATNS010000107.1:0-6313 GCA_049290475.1 Candidatus Moraniibacteriota bacterium
CTTTCGCTGTGTGCACCTATATCGCGCGGGCCGTGATAAAACTGGCGGTGTCTCCAGCGACTCCGATCAAACCATCCGAACCGAGCTTCGGCGCGATCGAAACGAGCGTTGTGCTCGGGTCGGTTGCCGCCGTTTTCTTCGCATTTCTCGTGATTCAGTTCACGTACCTCTTTGGTGGCGAAGGGGCAATCGCGGCGCAGGGCTTTGCATATGCCGAATACGCCCGGCGGGGATTTTTCGAGCTCATCGCCGTGTCGCTCATCGCGTTTTTCCTGCTCCTCGGGACGACCAAGCTTGTCGACCGGGATGCAGCGGGGCATCAACGAGTGTTCAAGTGGCTGGCGGGCCTCCTTATCCTCGAAACATTTTTAGTGATGCTTTCGGCCTTTCAGCGCCTCTCCCTCTACGAGCTGGCCTACGGCTTCACGACACTTCGGCTCTATAGCCATATCTTCATCCTGTGGATCGGCGTGGTGTTCCTCTTCCTCGGCTATGAAATCTTCGTCCGGGAAGATCGGGTCGCTTTCGCGTTTCGGGGACTCGTCTCGATGGTGCTCTTCCTCTTGGCGGTGAATATCCTGAATCCGGATCAATTTATTGCACAGCAGAATATCGAGCGATATCATAAGACTGGCAACATCGATTTCGACCACCTGGCAACGCTCTCGACGGATGCCTTTCCGGACACAGTGACCCTCCTGGATGATGTCACTGCCCGCCAGCGAGCCACCGCAGTGCCCACCACAGCATGGCCCAACAATGATAGTTGGTTCCGCTCGGGGTATCAGAATTGGCTCGGTACCTATGCCTGGAAATCTCGGCCGCTGCCGGGTACGGCGTATGCGCAGTGGCCGGCACGGCACCTGGCGCGCGAGCGCTGGCAGGCAATCTATGAGACACGCAAAACAGAAATAGAGGCAGTTATGATCGAACTGAAAGGCACTGAGTAATTTATTGCAATCACTATCCATGCTCTCCTCGCTCCTCTCATTCGCCGAATTCATCAACAAGCTTCAGGCTGTCGAACGTGTCATCCGAGTGAAAGGCGGGGCGCGCTGGGAGAACGATGTCGAGCACTCGTACAGTCTGGCGATGCTCGCCTGGTATATCGTCGATTCAGAACAATTGCCCCTCGATCGGGACAAGGTTTTTCGCTACGCGCTCGCCCATGATTTGGTCGAGGTGCATGCGGGGGACACCTACCTGTATACTGAAGACCAGGCACTCTTGGCATCGAAACCGGAGCGAGAGCGCTTGGCGGCTGAACGACTTGCCGCGGATTTCCCTGAGGTCCCGCTCGTTCATGAAGCGCTCCGGGCCTATGTCGCCCGCGATGATGCCGAGAGTCGTTTCGTCTACGCTCTCGACAAGATCGAGCCGATTCTGTAGATCTATCTCGACGGTGGCGAGACCTGGCAGGAAAAAGGCGTCACGCTCGAGATGGTCTATCAGAGCAAAAAGGACAAAGTCGCCCTCTCGCCCGAGATTCAGCCGTATTTCGACGCCCTGATGCAACTGCTCCGGGAAAACGAACAAACACTTTTTTCCTAACCTATGACTTTTTGGGAACAATTTTGGCCGCAGTTTGCCGCGAGTATAGCCTCGGGTACGGCACTCGCCGCCCTCGGCTATGCTATCGGTTACCTGACCCGGAATCGTATCGCTCGGGCTATCCATCGCTCGCTGAAAAAAATTGAAAATACTGAAAACCAATAGCTCATGCGCCGCTCGCTCTCGATTTTGTTCTGGTTCCTCTTCTTTTTCCTGCTGACGGCGTTCGTCGGCGGGGTCGGTGCTTTTGAACATTGGCGCCATGAGCCGGTGACGGCAACGCTCGAAAGCGATGTGCTCGCTGGTCCGCGCGATGCACTAGTCGTGGATTTTTTGCGGGCGGTTCAAGCCAAAAGCTTTGAGGGGAGCGTGACGCTCACACCGGCGATTCCGTTCGGGATGGAGTGGCACGATTTCGGCAAGCGTCTGGTCATCACCCCAGCAGAGAATTGGCCGCTCGATACGCGTTACCAGCTGGTGATTGGACAGGGAAAGACGAATTTCTTTACTCGAACGCCGATTTTCTCCTTCTCCTTTGCTGGACCAAAACTACCGGCGCTCGTTTCGGTGACGCCGGCCGATCAGTCGAAGGATGTGATACTCGGCGTGGAGGACCCGATTCGAGTGACGTTTGACCGGACGGTGAAGGACTTCTATGTCGATTTTCAATTCGACCCGCCGGTCGCGGTGGTCTATCAGAATAATCCCGAAAAAACGGCGTTTGAGATTCTCCCGTCAGGCGAGCTACAGCCGGGGCAGTCATATCGTCTCAGTATCCGGACCCGCTGGCGCAATGATGCTGATACGAGCTATCGGCCGCTTGGCGTGGTCACGTTCACCACGTTGCCGCCGAAACCGGTGAAAGCGAATACAGACTTTGCTACCCGGATTGAGGAGGCCAAACGGTTTACGCGGGCCAAGGAGCGCCTCGGGAAATATATCGATGTGAATCTGGGGAACCAGGTCATGACACTCTTCGAAGACGGTCGAGCGGTCGACGCGTATATCATCTCATCTGGCAAACGCGGGATGGATACGCCGAAAGGCACCTTTGCCATCGAAAACAAGGCGGCCCGGCCCTGGTCGAAAGCGTACAGTCTGTATATGCCGTACTGGCAAGCCATCACGCCGGACGGGAAATACGGCATCCACGAGCTACCGGAATGGCCGGGTGGGTACAAAGAAGGGGCCAATCACCTGGGGACACCGGTCTCGCACGGCTGCATGCGACTCGGCGTCGGACCAGCCAAACGAGTCTATGAGTGGGCGCCAATCGGGACGCCGGTGATGATATACTAGGCGCACCAGAACAAACTATGAAACGAAAATTCTTGACGCTCACCCTCTTGGTCCGAGACGGTCGGATTCTTCTCGGCATGAAGAAACGTGGCTTCGGCGCCGGTCGCTGGAACGGCTTTGGTGGCAAAGTCCAGGAGAATGAAACGATTGAGGAGGCAGCGAAACGGGAAACCGAAGAAGAATGCGGCATTGTCATCGGGGGAATGACTGAAGTGGGTATTCATGAATTCGAGTTTGAAAAGGAGCGGGGTAATATCCTCGAAGTGCATGTTTTTCGCATTGACGCTTTCACGGGTGAACCAGTCGAGACGGAGGAAATGCGGCCCGAGTGGTTTCCCATCGGCCAGATTCCGTATGATCTGATGTGGCCAGACGATCGGTATTGGCTCCCGCTCTTTCTCGCGGGCAAGAAATTTCGCACCCGTTTTCTCTTTGGTGAGGGTGACACGGTTTTGGAACAAGATATCCAGGTGACGGCCGAATAAAGAAGCGGCGCCTCACGAGTTGCGTGAAGCGCTGGTTTCAGTGGTGGTCATGGCCACAGGACCAGTGGGTACGGTCCTGTTTTTTGATGAAAACAGACCACACGCCGTAGAGCATGCGGCCCCAGATCACGGTGACGATACCGAGGGCGGCCCAGGCGTCGGCCCCCGGTAGACCGAAAAAGACTGAGAGTCCGGTGCCGAGAATCGCCGCGAGGCTGCCACCGATATCGGTCAGGATGTGGAGGTTTTGGCCCCAATGGTTGATATTCCGGTGCTCTGCGGGCGCCCCATGGTGGATCCGGAATTGCCACAGATTCATGCCGAGCGAAAAGACGGCGATGACCAGGGCGAGACTGGAAAGCGGGTGAGTGGTACCGCTTCTCAACTGTCCGACTGCCTCGAAGCCCATGAAGAGCGTCGAGAGACCGATGAGCACAAGACTGGCGGCAAAACCCTTGACCCTGAGCGGCCGCGGATCCCGGAAGCGACCGGCTTGATGGGCGATGAACGCGTTCAGGAGGTTTTCGAATCCGTCGAGGAGCGTGTGCAGTGCATCCGTGACGAGAGCGAGGCTACCGGTGGCGATACCCGCGGTCACTTCGACGAAAAAGGTGAAGAAGGAAATCGGCGCGAGCCGAAGATAGCGACGATACTCGGCGCTCGGATCGTGCGAGTGAGGCATGATCGACCCTTTCGGATTGGTAAGGAAGATTGGCCCGAGTATGGCTGACGGGGGCCGGAAATGTCAAGGCTACGACTGGTTTTTACGGTGAATCGAAAGACTAGAGTTTTTCGATCTCTTTCAAATCCTTGTCGGGGAGGTACAGGATGAGGAGTCCGAGAATCACACCGGGTATAGCGGTCCAGAAGTGATTCCCGGCGAAGAGATAGGTATCAACGCCGTCGAGCAAATGCCAGACACCGCGCCAGACGAGAACGAGTCCGAAGACCGTAGCGATATTTTTGGCGAGATACTGAGGAGTGATCTTGTGCATAGAGATCTTTTTAGCGCTTACTTTTCAAGTATAGTCGTTTGGGGAACGTCCGGAAAGTCTTGCTTTTTCACCTTTTCCGCCCTATACTGCCGTTGTTTTAGTCGTCTCTGGGCCTGTAGTAAAGTGGTATTACGCGGCATTCGCATTGCCGAGTCGGGAGTTCGATTCTCCCCAGGTCCACATAGGCCCACCAGAGTTATCGGGACATTGCTGAGTCGGGAGTCCCCATCCGCGTTTCGGAGGATGCCTCTCCCTAGGTCCACCAGTATTTTGTCTAGCAGGGTAAACCTGCAGATGCAGGAGTTTCTCTTTTATATATTTCCTAATTTTATGCAACAAGAACCACATAGCCTTTCTGATAATTTTTTTTCCTACGTTAAAACCAGAACTGAAGAACTGCGACAACGATTGAGTGTAACAGTAAGTATTCAACAAAAGGCTGCTATTGATGCCGAAATGTTTTCCCTACAAATGGTTCTTGAAGGAGATTCAAGAGTCCGGAAGCAAATGTCGCAAGAGTATATTGAGAAGCTTCAAAAAGCCGCCGAACTCGGTGATCCAGACGCTCAGTTTGAGCTAGGAAGAAGATATTTAAACTCTGGGCAGGGTGTTCAAAGAAATTCAACAATAGCTGCAGAATGGTTTCATAAGGCTTCCGCCAAAAATCATCGGGAAGCGCTATATTATCTTGGGGAAATGTATTTTTGCGGAAGCGGCAACTTAATAAAAGATAGACAAACGGCTTTTGATCTTATTCATAGGGCTGCGGAAAAAGGAGAAACAGCAGCATTTTCGTATCTCTCTGAAATGTATTTAAAAGGCCAGGGTGTCGAGCATGATTGCCTTGCCGCTTTTATGTGGAGGTATATCTGGTGGGAGACTTTGGAACCCAGAGACGACTTGTTTTATGAGCAGATGGCATTTACGTGCCCTTTAAAACACCCCTTTTCTCATGATAAGCGGGTGCAGGCAGTTGCTATGGGGAGCAAATGGTTGGGCGAACACAAAGCGGTGTTGAACATTTATACTTGATACATGGGGAAAGGAGTAATCATTGCTGAGTCGCGAGTCCTCCTCCGGAGGCGGACAGGGATTCTCCCCATGTCCACAATGTTTTAGAGGTTCTATTGTTGTAAGTGAGGTGTTTATAATAAAAAAACTGTAATTCTATGAAAGAGAGACTTCCTTTTGCTTCAGGTGCTGAGAAAGACGTTTACAAACACCTCGTGCACCACGATAAGCTAGTTAAAGAGTATCGAAATGAATCTCAGGAGGCTTCAATGATAAAAGCTCGTTTTTATTTCGCAAAGGTACTCAGGGTCCTTTTCCCTAAAAACTTTCCTTCTATGAGTATTGCGGGAACTGGCCAGAAAAAGATTGATCAACGCCCTCATGTCGTCGTAGAAAAAGTGGACTTAGACAATAGACACGCAGAGATTCAAAGACTGTATGATGCAGACTTTAGCAGGACAGGAAGTAGACGTTTAGGTCAACTCATGAAGGAAGTAGATGAAGACCCTCGAGTTCGTATGTTTGATTCCCAACTCGATTTTTTTGGTGTCTATTTTGACAAAACTTTTCGTAATTACGCTATTAGTAAAGATGGGCATGTTTTATACTTAGATACTATAGACCCTTGGAGTGAAGTATATATTCCTCAATCAGGCAAGACTACGCTGAAACTGGCTTTTGATCCAGAAAAAATAAGCGAGGGTATAGATCTGATAAAGGACCCTGTCGCTCAGACACAGGTGAGAGCCTACTTAGATAAAGTATTACTACTTTTTGAGGCTGCTCAGAGCGTGGATTTGTGATATGAAAGTTCCAGGAAATTCTGTTTCTAACCAATCTCACTCATTCCTGGTAGCCGTTTTCCCAAGGAGAGCCCGCGTGACTCATGGAGAGGCAGATGCCCAAGGATCGGGAGAGGGCTTGGTAATCCCGAGAAAAGTACTCGCTCCCTTGGTCGGAATGTAGGATGTG
>JBATNS010000108.1:0-2277 GCA_049290475.1 Candidatus Moraniibacteriota bacterium
GCTCGAACCAGCGCACTGTCTCACGCTCGACCTGAAAACACGCGAACTGAAGAAAGAACGCTATTGGAAGCTCGACTACTCCACAAAGCTCGACCTCTCAGAAAATGAGTGGAAACACCGCATCATCGAGACGCTCGAGGAATCCGTGAAGCTCCGGATGATTTCCGATGTACCGATCGGTGCGTTCCTCTCAGGCGGTGTCGACTCGAGTGCAGTCGTCGCCCTGATGGCCCGGAATTCAGCCCAGCCCATCAAGACATTCTCCATCGGCTTCAAGGAAGAAAAGTATAACGAGCTCCCTTATGCGAAGCGAGTCGCGGAGGCATTTGGCACTGACCACACTGAATTCATCGTCGAGCCACATGCGATCGAACTCCTCCCCATGCTCGTCCGCCAATACGAGGAGCCCTATGCGGATTCAAGTGCGCTCCCGACCTACTATGTCTCCCAACTCACTCGCGAGCATGTGACCGTGGCGCTGAATGGTGATGGTGGCGATGAGAACTTCGCGGGCTACACACGCTATGCCGCACTTCAGGCTTCGCTTTTCCTTGAACACTTTTCCTGGCTCGCCAAGACCGCTGGTGTCCCGGTAACGAAGCTCCTGGCTGATGTGGTGCCAAATACACTCACCAATCGCATACATCGCCTGACGAAGACACTCTCTATCGACTACCGCGAGCGCTATATGGGCTTCACCTCCTACTTCACGAATGAACAGAAAGCCGATCTCTATACCGAAAGCTTCAAGGCGAAAGTGTGGGACGCGAATACCTATGATCTCATCGCCAAGCGCTTCCTCGAATCTGGATCAACAAACCGAACCGAACAAGCTGTCTATGCCGACTTCGCCACCTATCTCCCTGAGGATCTCATGACCAAAGTCGACATCGCCACCATGACTGTCTCCCTCGAGGGTCGCTCCCCTTTCCTCGACCATGTACTCCTCGAACTCTCAGCGCAAATCCCCTTCAACTTGAAAATCAAGGGTACAAACAACAAGAAATATATCCTGAAAGAGGCGCTCCGCGGCCTCGTCCCAGATGAAGTGATGGACCGACCGAAAATGGGCTTCGGCATCCCCATCGATCACTGGTTCCGCCATGAACTGAAGGATTACGCCTCTACCAAACTCCTCGATGGCGAGCTCGTCCGGCGAGATATCGTCCGGCGAGACGCCGTACAACGAATTCTCGATCAGCATACAGGAACAAACATCAATTTCGCGCCCCATATCTGGGCCCTCCTCACCCTCGAGCTCTGGTTTGAAGAATACTTCGGGAAAGGGTAAAATACCCTAGTAATCAGCCATTTTCCTGAATTTTTTCCCGTATGCGTGAACGATTCATCGGTCTATTCTCTGACCCCCTCGACGGCTCATCCGTCACCCTGAGTGCTTTCAAAAAGGACGGTGACCACGTTCTCGATGGATTGCTCCAGAGTGACTCGAACTGGTATCCAATTATCGACGGTGTACCGCGTTTCCTCGTAGGCGAACTCAGACAGAACCTCCTCCAGGAAAAACTCTCTTTCTTCCGTACCTACAGTGAAAAACTCCCCGCTCCGGTGAAGGCCGAATGGCAGCGTGCGATCGATGCCATTGCTGATCTCGACGCCTTCCTCGCGCATCAGAAGAAAACCGGCGAGAGTTTTGCGTATGAATGGAAATACATTTATCGCGAGAATAATTACGAGAAGCAGAACTTCTTCCACTTCTTGAGCCCCTTCGTGAAGGAAGCTGATCTCGCTGGAAAGCGCATGCTCGACATCGGCTGTGGCTCCGGTCGCTTCACGAAATGGGCTGCGCTCTCCGGTGCCGAAATGGCGATTGGATCCGATCTCGGCGAAAGCGTCGCGGTCGCCTATGAAATGACGCGTGAACTCCCGAATGCCTGCATCATCCAGGCCGACATCTACGCGATGCCGTTTCAGCAAATGTTTGATTTCGCCTACTCGATCGGTGTCCTCCATCATCTGCCCGAACCAAAACAAGGATTCCTTGCGCTCCCGAAAGCGCTGAAACTTGGCGGTCGTTTTCTCATCTGGGTCTACAATCGTAGGGACAATTGGCGAGCACTCGATTTCTACGAACCACTTCGTGCCGTGCTGCGACATCTCCCCAAGCCACTCCTCTACAAGCTCTGCTATATCCCGGGAGCCATCGTCCATGGCATCAATCTCTTTGGTCGCTGGCTTAGCCAGATTGGCTTTCCCACGCTTGAGAAAAAGCTTCCTTTCGCCTACTATCGTCACTTCCCATTCAACATGAAGCTCAAC
>JBATNS010000109.1:0-2804 GCA_049290475.1 Candidatus Moraniibacteriota bacterium
CAACGAAAAGCCGAGGAAAATCCTCGGCTATCGGAGTGCACTAGAAGTGGCGGTGGAAAAGGGTGTATTGTTAGGAAAAGATAATCTTTGTTTGACTGGGGTGTCCTAATTGAGGGGTGAATTTAGGGGGAAATCCAACATATTATAATAGCACAAAATAAATGTAATGTCAATTCATCAGGAGTTGGGAGCATTTGAAGCAAAAAGTGGGACTTGCCAAGATGGAAGTGATCTGATAGAGTGTGAGGGCCTTCCCAAGGGCTTTTTTGTAATGAATCCTCGCTAGAACTGCCACTCTTATGGCTCTCCCCAAACAACGACATACCCATCATCGCCGCGACCGAGCGCGCAAGTTTCTCGAGATGAAGCCCGTCTCGACCGCAAAGTGTTCGAAGTGCGGCGCTGACGTCCTCCCGCACCGGGCTTGCAAAGAATGCGGCCACTACAAGGGGCGCGAAGTCGTGAAGATGGCTCCGAAACTGAAGAAAGAAAAAGCCGCGTAAGCGGTTTTCTTCTTATCACTTCGTTTGTTCAGGGCGCGGTATGGTATACTGGACGAGAAATAAAATCCCGCATTTTGCGGCCCTTTGCTCTTATGGCCAATCGACACCTCCAGCGTTCCGTTGTCATGCAGTCACTGTTCGAATGGGACTTCCAGGGCCGTCACGATGAGAAAGCACTTGCCGTCCTTCGCAAAAACATGGACGAGTTTGCTCCCGGTCTTGAGGATTATGGATTTGCCCGGCACCTCATGGAGAGTGTCTTGAAGGAGCGGTCCACAATAGACCAACTCATCGAAAAATGTGCGCCGGAGTGGCCACTGGAGCAGGTCACTGTTGTTGATCGCAATATCCTGCGGCTCGGTATCGCTGAACTCATGTTCGGAAACTACGAAGAAGTTCCGCCGAAAGTGGCGATCAATGAAGCAATCGAACTGGGCAAGAGCTTCGGGAGCGATGCGACACCGCGTTTCGTAAACGGTGTCCTCGGGACGATTTATCGTGAGATGGGCGAGCCGATGAAGGATGATACGAGTGAAAAACATAAAGCCAAGCGAGTGGAAGAACTACAAGAGGAAGCTCCGGGCGAGGCTGTGCCAGAAAAGAAGGCAAAGAAGAAAGCTGTGAAGAGCACCGAATAGGTGCTTTTCTTGAAAAGATAGGCATATGACATTTGACGCAAAGAAAATTTCGACTGTCCTCGGCATCAAAATCGGGAATACGGCACTGTTCCAGGAAGCGGTGACGCACCGCTCGTATTTGAACGAGCATAAATCGCATCCTGTACCGCATAATGAGCGACTCGAGTTTCTCGGCGATGCCGTACTCGAACTCGCCGTGACGGAGCGTCTGTACGTGGATTTTCATGATCGCCCGGAAGGTGAATTGACCGCACTTCGGGCCGCACTCGTGAATAGCGATATGCTGTCAAAAATCGGCGCGAGTCTCGGTATCGAGCATTTCCTTCTCATGAGTCGGGGTGAAGCGAAGGATACCGGCCGCGCTCGACAATTCCTGGTCGCCAATGTCGTCGAGGCGGTTATTGGTGCGCTCTATCTCGATCAGGGCTATGGGGCAGCGCGCTCCTTTATCGAAGCGCATGTTTTGACACGGACCCAGGAGGTACTTGATTCAAAGCTCTACACCGATCCAAAAAGTCGTTTCCAGGAGATTGCTCAGGAGAAGCTGGGTATCACACCGCAATACCGCGTCTTGCGCGAATCCGGTCCAGATCATGATCGTCGTTTTATTGCTGGTGTTTTTATCGGTGATGACCTGATTGCGGAGGGCGAAGGATTATCCAAACAGGATGCTCAGCGGAGTGCTGCCAAAGAAGGTCTCGTGAAAAAGGGCTGGTGACGGTTCTTGCGAAATTTTCCCCCTGGATTTAGAATTCTTTCGACACTTATCGGACTGGCCGTCCTATAGGCTCGCCCCGGTGTAACATACGGGAGAGAAGCGGTACTGGCTGCCGTCGGTTTTAAGAAGAGCGCAGCCCGGTCACGAATCGGATAGGCGTAGCTTTTTGAAGCAGTACCGACGGCTTTTTCTTTTCCCCCGGGAAAAGCTATACTGAAGCAGTAAAAGAAAGGGCTCGAATCGGCCTGTTTTCCGATTGATTTCTCCTCATGTATCTGAAGAAACTCGAACTCAACGGTTTCAAGTCTTTCGCCACGAAGACGGTTTTAGATTTTCTCCCGGATTGCGATATCGCTGGTGGGGGCAAGTGTGGCATCACGGCGATTGTCGGGCCGAACGGCTCTGGTAAATCAAACGTCGCCGACGCGATTCGCTGGACAATTGGGGAGCAGTCGTCAAAGAATCTGCGCGGGAAGAAATCCGAAGACGTCATTTTTGCCGGGACCGAAGGGAAGGCGCGGCTGGGTGCGGCAGCGGTCACTCTCTATTTCGATAATACCGATAAACGTATCCCGATTGAGTTTTCGGAGGTGGCTATCACTCGTAAAGTTCACCGGGATGGCGTTGGCGAATATTTCATCAATGGTTCACGCGTGCGATTGCTTGATGTCGTCGATCTCTTGGCCAAGGCAGGAGTCGGCCGCGACAGCTACTGCGTCATCACTCAGGGCATGAGCGATGCGGTCTTGAATGCGACGCCCATTGAACGGCGGGCTATCTTCGAAGATGCGGCTGGCGTAAAACAGTATCAGATCGAGAAAGAGCGTGCACTTCGGAAGCTCGAGAGCACCCGTGAGAATCTCGTTCGAGTCGATTCGCTTGTCCTTGAAATTGAGCCGCATCTGAAGAACTTGCGCCGCCAAGCTGAAAAGGCCTCGCAAGCAA
>JBATNS010000110.1:0-10484 GCA_049290475.1 Candidatus Moraniibacteriota bacterium
TTCCGTTCTGACGGGTGACAAAGAAGTGAATGCTCACCGCGTTCTCGATCGCTACGGCTTGGGTATCATCGCCGAGTGTGATCCGGAACGAAAGATGGCGGTCGTCAAAGAGGCCAAGCAACGGGGCGATATCGTCATCATGGTCGGGGACGGGGTAAACGATGCGCCAGCCCTCGCCCTCGCTGATGTGGGAGTGGTCTTCTCTGGGACCGAAAACAGCCTCTCGCTCGAGGCAGCTGATGCGGTTATTTTGAAACGTGATATAGGCCTTTTCCAAGAAATTATCCATATCAGCCGTCGCTCGTATCGGATCGCAAAGCAGAGCATGCTCATCGGCATCGGTCTTTCTCTCGTTGGTATGATGGCAGGAGCATTTGGGTATCTGCCGCCGGTCCAGGGGGCGATTCTCCAGGAGGTGATTGATGCTCTCGTCATCGTGAATGCTGTCCGAGCAGCTTATCGCTAGCGAAACAGCATTCCCTTGACGGAAAACGTATTTCAGTGTACAGTGTGAAAAAAGCTTCTGTTCTTCTCAACTACTTCGGAGGTGAATCATGGGATACTCAGCCGACCCATTTTTTGGCGGTGCCGGACTACCCTCGCCGCTTGATCAACTTATAGATGATGCTGCTGACCTTTGTGAAGCCATCTCTCGACTGCATCCCGATGCACATTGGCTCCTTGGGCCACTCGTCAATTTTGGTCCAGACCATGACGAGGAGTTCGCTTTTTTCCAGCTCTCCTTCGCTCGACCTGGCTCTACCGAAGCTGAACGCATGACATTCGAGGGCCAGGTGTATTTTTGGCAGCAATACATCAAAGCACTTGATGCCGTACTGCAGGGCAGCTCGCAAGCGGCTCAGCTGGAAGCGTCAGCCTATGTCCATCGGTGGCGTGCTGGTTGAACAGCACAGTGTCAATCTTTCGCGGGCGTGATCCATGATCATCGCCCGCTCTTCTTTTCTCTTGCTTTAGGTCAAAATCCGTGTCATACTGCTTTCGCCGTTTCACGGCATTTTTCTTTACTCATCCATTTTCCCTCACCATGGCCAAAGATAGCGTCGTTCTCCGCTTTGATAAAGTGTCCTTCGAATACGGACACAAGAAGCCCATCCTAGATGAGGTGAGCTTCTCAATGCGTCGCGGCTCGAAGATCACACTGATGGGCCAGAATGGCGCGGGCAAGAGCTCACTGTTCAAGCTCATCACCGGCGAAACGAAACCGACTTCGGGGCGTATCTCGATTGATCGTGATGAGACCGTCGCTATCGGTCGGCAGACTATTCCCCGCGATCAGCTCGATCTCACAGTCGAAGATTATTTTCAGCAGTTTTTCCATGAGAAGCAGTGGGACTTGCCCAAGCATATTCAGAACGTCCTCGAGATCGTCCATCTCCCCATGCCGCCTCTCGACAAGACGATTCGGCAGTTTTCCGGTGGGCAACAGGCGCGGCTTCTCTTGGCCTCCGCGCTTATCCAGAGTCCCGATATCCTGCTCCTCGATGAGCCGACGAACAATCTCGATGCGGACGGTATCGCCCATCTGACCCAGTTTCTCATTGATTATGATAAGACCGTCATCGTCATCTCTCACGACGCTGATTTTTTGAATTCATTCACCCATGGTGTGCTCTACCTCGATGTCTTTACACACACGATCGAGCAATACACCGGTGATTACTACGATGTGATTGAGGAAATCGCGAAACGTATCGCGAAGGCTGAGAGTGAAAACGTCCGGCTTGAACGGACTATAAAGGAAAAGAAAGACCAAGCGAATGTTTTTGCCAACAAGGGAGGAAAGCTCCGTGCGGTCGCCAAGCGTATGCGGACGCTCGCCGAGGATCTCGAGGAAAACAAGATGGATGTCCGACAAGAAGACAAGACACTGCCGGCGTTCCAGATCCCGACGCACGGGATCGTCGGACCAATCGTCGATATCAAGACGGTCTCACTTATTGCTGAGAAAGGCCCGGCAATCAAGCGGGTTGATCTCGTTCTGAAGAAGAACATGCATCTCCTCGTGACCGGACCGAATGGCATCGGCAAGAGTACGTTCCTCGAAGCATTGGCAACAGGTGATACCGACCGCGCCATCATCACGCCTGGTGTCAAGGTTGGCTACTACCGGCAGGATTTCTCAACACTTGATTTCAATGAGACCGTTGCCAACACGCTTCTCGCCGTGATGGAGGAAAAGAATATCCAGCTCGTCTATGCGATCGCTGCGAAGTTTCTCATCCCTTCCGAACTGCTCCAGAACAAAGTCGAGAATTTGTCCGAGGGGCAGAAGGGGCTCCTCATGTTCGCGCGGCTCTATGCCGAGAAGCCAGACCTCCTCATCCTCGATGAGCCAACCAATCACATCAATTTCCGTCATTTGCCGGTCATCGCCGAAGCGCTTGATAAGTACCAGGGCGCGATGATTTTAGTTTCTCACGTTCCAGATTTCGTCGCGCAGATCCGGATTGATGAAGTTCTCGACCTTGAGTCTTTGCGTTGAAGTTTGTATAAAAATGAAGACCGCCGAAACTTTGTTTAAAGCTCCGGCGGTCAAGTGTTCTTCCGAGAATGGGACAGGGGTTGGTCAGCCGAGTTGGCAACCGTATTTTTCTCTCCGCTCTGATGCCGCCTGCACAGTGTCTGCAACGGCAGCCAAGGCCTGGTCCGTGGAGACCATCAGCTCATCGTATTCGGGCATGAATTTCCTCACGCCACCAAAACGCTCAAGCGCCCAGGTTTCCATTGAGAGTGCTACGCGGGCGTCCTGGACACAGCCACGCGCTAGGTTTTTCTTGATCCGCTCAGTTGCGGCGGCTGTCTGAGACGCGATATTGGCGTCTCTCAGCTGGTTGAGCCTCATCTCCTTGATCCAAGGAAGATTGAAGAGGATGTTTGTCGCGACCGAAGTGATCAGGGCAATAATTGCACAGGTAAGGGTGAAGGGAATGAGTTTACGAGAAACTGGCATGGTTTTCTCCATGGTTATGGCCAAAACGGGCCAAGTTGTAAAAGAAGTGTCGGATAAAAGTCTCGACTGGGCATAATAGCACTATTTTACGATAAAGTCAATGATTGAAAATTGGCCAATATAAAGCCAGAAAAGCCTCGGAATGAGGCTTTTCTACATAAGAGACCGGCGATTTTTGACCGAACCACAAGCTAAAAAGCTGTTTGCTTACAAACCTGTCTACTTGTACCGCAGCGCATCGAGGGCGTCGATGCGCGACGCTGAACGGGCCGGGAAGACACCGGTGAGAAAACCAACGAAAGCACCGAAGCCGATGACGGTCATCACGAACCAGAGCGGGGAGTAGAAGAGCGAGACCGCTTCGCCGCCAAAGCGTGTCGCGACCGCATTGATGAGGACATTGATGATGAGGCCACCAATCCAACCAATACCAACCCCACCAACCGCCCCGAGGAAACCCATGAGGGTGGACTCCATCACGAACATGAGCGAGATATCCGACTTCGACGCGCCGATGGCTTTCATGATGCCAATCTCCTCGGTACGTTCGAGGAGGGTGATGGTCATGGTGTTGAACATACCGATGGCTGAAACAACGAGGGCAATCGTCCCGAATACCATGAGCACGATTTGGATGGCACGAAAGACCTTGTTGGCCTGATCGATAGTCTCCGAGATAGATGAGGCAGTAAGACCGAGGGCATCGATGGCGGTCCGGACCGGTTCAATAACGGCTGTTGAACGACACTTTACTTTGAGCTTCGTGTACTGGTCGATGGTGACATTGGCGAGTGAATCGAGCGGGACATAGACGATGTTCTCTGCACCTTCACCGATGCCGACGATAGTATAAGGTGTGCCGAGATCGATCGATGTGCCGCGGCCGGCAGCATCCGGATTGATGAAGAGCGTGATGGCCATGGTTTTGCCGACCATTTCTTCCGGCTTCACGCCGAAAACCTGAGCGACCGCCTTGGTGATGACAATCTCTCGGATATTGCCTTTGTCGAAGAGACGTCCTTCCTCAACCTTCAACCCCTCACTTTTAAGATAGGCGGGACCGGTTGAGATGGTGCTGACATCGAGGGTGATGTTGTTGAAACGACCTTGGCCGGCCAGTTCGAGCGCCGGGATGATGTCAATGACATCGGGGATGGTTGCGAGCTTGTCGATGGTTGATTGGTTCAGTTTCGCTGCTTTGTCTTCGCCGAGGGTCACGTCGAGCGAGACGAGGGCGTCGGAGGTAGTGATCTTCTGGAGGAGCGTGCGCTGTAGTCCGTAGCCAAAGGACACGAGGAACATGATGGCCGAGATGCCAACCGACATACCGAGAATCGTCAACAGCGTACGCATAGTGCGTGCCTTGAACATGCGGAGTGAGAGTTTGAGGACATCAAAGAATCGCATACCCCGTTACAAATTCTGATAAGTAATAGTTCTTTCTTTCATGGTATTCTCAAAACCTTTGTGTATTTCTCGTTTCAATATCGGAGAAGGCCAATCAGTGATTACAAATTTGTAATGGGGCATACTAGCTGTATTTGAGGAGCATGATGATTTCGATCTCTCGGGTCACTTTTTCGACGGTATCGCGCCGCAGGCCTACACCTCCCTGGATGAACGACTTATCGAGTTTCCGGGTAAGTTCAATCTGTCCGATAGCGCTCTCGAGCCGGAGCTTGAGCGCAGCCTGGAGCCGTAGTCGCGCCTCGTCGTTGATTTTCAGGTTGAATTCTCTCTCGAGATAGAGCCCGAGCTGGAGAGCTCCTTCCTCGACGGTCGTTCGGAGCGCTTGTGTCATATTCAAAATATTCTCGACACGTTTCGCGAATTTTAACGCGCGCAGTTTATTCCAGCCGGCACCACCCTGATCGAGTTCGAGATCGAGGCGGTCGGTGAAGAGTGGTACGTCGATGTTCTTGAAGAGGAGCTCTTTCAGGAAGGCTTCGGCCATCGATACCTGTTCATCGGAGAGTTCCGAGAGGAGATGCGCCAAGAGCTGTTTCGCTTTGAACGGGATGAGGAGCATGTCCACCTGCTGCGGGAGGAGGTTTTTGAAAGAGTTCATGAGAATCTTCAGTTCACTGTTTTCCTCCTTGTCTTCCATGAGGAAGTCTTCCATCTTCTTCTCCTTCAAGATTGGTCGCTTTTCCTTGAAGACCTGTTCCTTGATGACACGACCGTCTTTCATGTGGATGACACGGTCAGCATAGACGAGGTGATCCGGGTTATGAGTCACCATGATGATGGTCTTCTTGTCGATGTCGTTCAGCTCTTTCAGGATGTCGAGCACATTCTGAGCCGACTCGGAGTCGAGGTTGCCGACTGGTTCGTCGGCGAGGATGATATCGGGATTATTCATGAGCGAACGGGCGATGGCGACGCGCTGTTTTTGTCCACCTGAGAGCTGATTCGGCATCTTGTCGCCTTGCTCGGCGATACCGAAGCGGCGGAGGAGTGAAAAGCCATCTTTCTTTCGAACGGCCGGTGTCTCGCCACGGAAGACCCGAGGGAGGCAGACATTGTCGAGGATATCGAGCGAAGAGATGAGATAGAATGCTTGGAACACCATGCCGAGGGTACTCTGATGGAGATCGAGCGTCTCTCGTTCGGTCATCTTGGAAATAGATTTCCCCTTGATGAAGACATCACCGTACGTTGCTGATTGGAGTCCAGAAATCGAATAGAGGAGTGTCGACTTTCCACAGCCAGACGGCCCAAAAATAATCACGTATTCATGGGGATAAATCGTGAGGTTCGTCTCTTCAAGCGCGCGCATCTCGTTCGGTTTGCCCCGATTGTAGATGATACGAAGCTTGTCGATGACAATCAGCGGCTCAGTACCCGCTGTTGGTACGGCAGGAGAGGTCTCAGGCATGTTCTTTTTCCTCTAGGATACCATATTAGCCCTCCACTGGGCATCAAATTTGGCTGTACGCTTCGAGTGGCTTTCGGTATGATGGAGACGTCCTATGAAACTCTCGACGCAAACTATTGTTGTTCTCGGCATCATCCAGTGCATCATCCTGACCCTTATTCTCGTACTCTTCCTTCGGTATCAGCGTTCGCTCGAACCGTCTGCATCATCGGAAGCCGGTCTCGAAGCAGGGAAATAAACAGTCTTTACAAGCTACTCCTATGGAAAGTATTATCAGTCTCCTCCACCCATTCCTCCGGCTTTGTTATCGGTTGCATGACGTGGCCAGCGACTTCCTCGTGAGGCATATTTTTGCTGTAAAGCGGGGCGTTTTGGTCTTGGCACACCTCTCGCTCTTCGGCTTTCTCTTTCCTGAAATGCGCAAGGACTTTGGTGAACTCGCTGCTAATCTCCTCATTGTTATCCTCTTCATCAGTCCGCTTTCAAAAATCTTTCGAATGCGACTGCTCGTGCAGCTCATGATGTTGCGGCGTGAGCTCGGAATCATGATGGGCTATCTCGCAACAGTGCATGGACTGGGCTATCTCATTGATCCGGACTGGACAGGCTTTATCCTCCAGCCGCTATTGGCTGGGGATCTTTGGGGGAGTGACCCGCGCTATATTTTCGGATTGCTGGCTTATGTATTTACCTTGCCGCTTCTCCTGACATCGAATGCCCTCGCTCAGAAGTATATGGGAGCGAAGTGGAAACTGCTCCATCGGACAGTCTATCTCATGTTCGCTCTGGCAATCATTCACCGATTCCTTATCAAGGGGGCGCCGGTTTTCGTCATAGTTGAGATTGTGCTCCTGCTCGGGTCGTATGGTCTCGCCAAGGTGTTGGCTTGGAAGAATTTTCTTCCACATCTGGTCAAAGCAATCCGTTTGATCGCAGACGACTATCACCGTTTCAAAATCTCAAGCACGGATAGGGCTGTAGCACCTATGCCGTCTTCCACTACCGCCTAGGTCCGGGCTTTCTTCCTTTCGGATGCAGCCCCGCTCGGATTTTGGTATACTGGGGAGGATAATTCTTTATATGCTGTGGATTTGCGTATGGATGAGATGAAACCGATAGTTGAAGGTAGCATGCCACATGCGGGGAAGTCCTGCTGTGAAGGTAAGGGTGCTGAGTGCCGCGGAGCTGAATCCGAAGAGAAAGGTGCCTGGATTGTTGCTGGCGCAGTACTCCTGGCAGGGCTTATGGTGACGGCGGGCATCCTCGTATCCATGAAACCGGGCCCAAAAACTGGAGAGAGCGCAGCAGCAGCGCAGCAGCCAGCCGCTCAGCCAGCTGCTCAACCGGCAGTGACACTCGATCAAGTGAAGGCACTTTTTAACTCCAAGAATCTGGCCTTTGGGAATAAGGACAGCAAGGTACTGTTCGTTGAATTTAGTGATCCGAGCTGTCCCTACTGCCATATCGCGGCGGGAAAAAATCCGAATCTTAACAAGAAGGCAGGTGGTCAATTTATCATGACAACCGATGGTGGAACGTACATCGCCCCGGTCCCCGAGATGAAAAAACTCGTCGATGCTGGTAAAGCCGGTTTTGTTTGGCTCTACGCCAATGGCCATGGGAGCGGAGAAATGGCCACCAAAGCCTTGTACTGCGGTAAGGAAAAAGGGAAATTTTGGGAGGTGCACGATCTCCTCATGACTGAGGCCGGGTACGATCTCCAGAACAATGATGTAAAGAACGATGTCGCGAAAGCCGGTGTGCTCGCTGATTTCCTGAAGAGTGCGGTCAGCGCAGGCGAAATGAAGTCCTGTCTCGAGAGCGGGAAGTATGATAGTCGTATCGCTGACGATATGGCGATCGCTCAGCAGTTTGGCTTTCGTGGGACACCGAGCTTCTTCGTCAACCAAACCAATTTTTCAGGAGCTGTCAGCTTTAAGGATATGCAGGCTGCTGTCGACAAGTACTTGAAGTAAAATTGCAACGCTGAAAGAAAAAGCCGCCCTAAGACAAGGGGCGGTTTTCTTTTATATTAAATCTGACAACAAAAAACTCCCCGGAAGGGGAGCTTTATATTTCGGGAGAAAATCTATTTCCCGAGAACTTCTTTAACGAAGGTGGTGAAGATAGATGGGTTTTCGACTGCCATCTCAGAGAGGACTTTCCGGTCGAGGGCGATAGTCTTGGCTTTCAGGAGGGCAATGAATTTTGCATAGGTTGTGCCATTCTCTCGGAGCGCATTGTTCAGGCGGATGATCCAGAGGGCGCGGAACGTGCGTTTCTTGGCACGGCGATCACGACGGGCGTATTTACCAGCCTTAATGACAGCTTCCTTGGCCTTCGTGAAGAGCTTCTTGCGGCCCCAGCGATAGCCCTTCGCCTTCTTCAGGATATTCTTGTGGCGCTTTTTAGTCATTACGCCGCGCTTGACTCGGGACATGGGAGTGAAAAAATCGAAATTAGGAATGCCCTATTCTGTCTCAAAAAGGGGAAGAAGTCAAATCTCCTACCCTCCAAACCGCTTACTAGGCGCTTGGGAGCGCTCGCTTGATGTTTTTTACATCGACGGCGAGCACTACGTGGTCGGCGCGTTTGGCCCGGGTGGCCTTACCCGTATCACGGGTATTGTAGTGGTTCTGGCCAGTCGATCGACGCTTCAGCTTACCACTCCCAGTGACTTTAAATTTCTTTGACACATTCTTCTTCGTCTTCATCTTCGGCATACTATTCAGTTAAAAGGCTTAAGGTTCACGGGTTAACAGGTTTGGATTTTCTTCTCTCGTTAACTTTTTAACTCGTTAACGCGTTAATGATTTACTCTGGCGCGATGAGGATGCTGAAGCCACGGGGTCCTCGGGTCACATTCTCTTCGATCTTGTGGGGAACCTCGAGAGTCTTCACGAACGCAAGGAGATTCTCTTTCGCCTTGTCACCCATCGCCTTCTCACGGCCACGGAGCATCAGATCGATTTTGATCTTGTTGCCTTTCAGCATGAATTTCTCGGCCTGAGTCTTCTTGAAAAAAAGGTCATGCTTTTCGGTCCGGTAGCCGAGGCGGACACCCTTCGTCTCAACTTTCTTCTGCTTAGATTTGGCCACCTGAGCCTGCTTGGCCTGCTGATACTGCATCTTGCCGTAATCGGTGACACGGCAGACTGGTGGCTTGGCCTGAGGAGAGACTTCGACGAGGTCGAGGCCCTTCTCTTTGGCGATAACAATCGCATCGGCCGGGCTCATGGTGCCGAGGTTCTCACCCTCCTCGGTAATCACAACAACCTCCGCGACGAGGATTTGCTCGTTCACGCGGTACCGTTGTTTAATGACGACTTTCGGTTTGGGGCGATGATGCCTTCGGCGTCTCATGAGCTTAGTGTATAGCTGCTTAGCTTATAGCTGATAGGAAAAGAAGTCCGGGGAATTCTCTAAAAACTACCAAACTAAAAACTAAAAGCTGAATTTATAAGTGGAGTTGATGGGAATTGCACCCATGTCCAGTAACGTTTATCTAAAATAGTCTACAAGCGTAGTCGGCTTTGGGTACGATCAGAAAGTAGAAAGCTGACAAAAGCCTTCTGAACGCTGTTCCTTTGCAATGCAACTTGAGAATGAAGGAATAGGGAATATCCTCGCGTCGTCTCGATGATTTGGCACCGGAGATTCCTTATCGAGTATGAGGAGTTCGATGGCTTCGCACAATATTAGGCGAGAGCAGGAGCGAAAGACGGAGCAAAAGCTTGCGCAATTGCGTTCTTTGCTTTGGTGATGAAGTTTGCATTTATCATCGTGATGGCGAGTTTTTCGACCATGTCATCAAGGTCGGCTTGCCTATTTTAAAAGTACGCCCTGTCGAGTCTAGACAACCCCGTACTGTTTGCTTTGCAAAGACTACGGAGCGAGCCCCTTTCTGCAAACAAACACTGCGCGACTGTTTAGTAATTTTTCATCTCGCGACGGATGCGGCGATCGCTCTCTCGCTTGCCAATGTCGGCGCGCTTGTCGAACTGCTTTTTCCCCTTACCTACGGCAAATTCAAGCTTCACGAGTCGCCTCTTAATATACAGACGAATAGGGATCAAAGTCAAGCCTTCGGTCCGGGCTTTTCCAATGAGCGAGCGGATTTCCGACCGGCGGAGGAGGAGGGTGCGCGGACGGCGATCGTCGTGGTGGATCTTCACGCTGGCCCGGGCATAGCGGGGGATGAGGGCGTTCGTCAGGATAAGCTCGGTACCATGGACGGTGACAAAGGCGCCCTTCAAGCTCGCGTGACCGGTTTTCACGCTCTTTACCTCGCCGCCGGTCAAGACCAAACCCGCCTCATAGTGGTCCTGGAGGGCGTAATCAAAGGTCGCACGGCGATTGTAGGCAATTTCCTTGGTCGGTTTCATACCGTTTCACTGAATTTCTACTGGCTTCTGTATACCAGAAACGGCGCTATAAAGCCATTTTTGAATCATTTCTGATAATTGACAGAGTACAAAAAATATGCTATTATGTCAAGTCGAAATCATCCTAAATTCACCCCTCAATTAGGACACCCCAGTCAAACAAAGATTATCTTTTCCTAACAATACACCCTTTTCCACCGCCACTTCTAGTGCACTCCGATAGCCGAGGATTTTCCTCGGCTTTTCGTTG
>JBATNS010000111.1:0-4275 GCA_049290475.1 Candidatus Moraniibacteriota bacterium
GGAAGGTCATTCCTGTGGCGAGTCGGCGATTGATAGCGTAACGCGAGAGATGAAACAGGATAAAGAGACTCGCGATGACAACGCCAGTGAAAAAAAGAAGATAGGTAATGCCGAAAAAAAGCTGCATGAGTTTTGTTTTGTCTCTCTCAGTATATCATCGTACCTATTTAGTTGGGTAAACTATTTATTGAATCGTTGACCACTGGTGTTCGAAGATGCTTTTGAGTGTGCGGAAAATACGATCACTTTCGATGATGAGACTGGTTTGTTCAGAGAAAGACATGATCCCAATTTTATTGCGACCGTAGAGGTTGATTTCGACGAGGAGCGGAAAGGCTTCGGCATCAATGAGTTTAGTACGCCGAAGCGAGGTGGTGTCTTCGCCTTGGTACTGCTCCATATACGGAAGCCTTGGGGCGATCGCACGGACCCAGATTTTTTTCTCAACCCGTCGAGGGAGATAGTACCCATTCAAAAACTCAAGATCGAAGGCGGAAACCGCTTCTTCGGCCACCCAGGCCAAGAGTTCTTGGTCTTTGTACTTGAGGGTGTCTTTGTAGACCTCTTTGATACCCTCTCTCCCCTCGTAAAAGCGGATTTTTGGCTTGTTATCAAGGAAATTCGCGATAGAGAGGAGCTCGGGGAGCATTTTTCGCAGGGTTTCCTTCTTTTCTTCCAGTTTTTCCTCAAGAGTACGGGGATCTTCCGCGAAATAGAGGGATTTTTTGCCTTTTTTGATACTACCTACCAAACCGGACTTTTTGAGGTTTTCGACCACATCATAGAGGGTGGTGCGCTTGATGGCGGACTTTTTGGCTATAGCGCCAATGGTTGCCTCGCCAAGCTCAAGGAGAGCGAGGTAGACGTGGGATTCTTTTTCGGTGAGCCCAAAGGCTTCAAGGTTTCTCGATTCCATAGATTTGAATAAAGTGTCGGTAAAAGGGTCGACAAATAAAGTATAGTAAAGAGATATAAAAAAGTCAATAAATAAAGCAAAAAATGTAAATACTGAGGTATAAATACAGAATACTATGACCCTATTATTGACACATTGTGAAAAATCGGATATACTATGTCGTTACCTTGAAAAAGGTAATGAGTTCCTTGAAACCAGTTTTTATCCTAGATCTTAGGAATACAGGGAGTGATCGATACCTCCCTTTCTCCTAAGACCTAGGCACCCACTCTGACAGCTACATATTGTAAGCGAGAGTTGTGTGAGGAGACGATATGAAGACAGCATTGATCTCGTACAACACGTTCGTCGATGGCGAGCGCAACGGCTGGAAGAACCAGGGCGAGAACAGCGTCCTGTTGCTCCAGAACGCCGACGGCGACAAGTGGGGAACGAGCCAGTCTGGCAAGACCCACGAGCAGTGGCATGCGGAGACAAAAGCAATCGTGGATCCGTTGTGGGGGCAACTCCAAAGCGAACTGCCGACGATCGACAAGGTTGTGTTTTATGTGGGAAGCTACGGCGCCGAACGCGTCATCGAGCTTGCTGCCGAGCATGGCCTTACGCCGGACCGCGCGACATTCGTCCTCTGCGACTGCAACATGACCAAGAAGATGGGGGTGATTCGTTCGCGCGGCTTCTCTTCATCCAGGGTCATCGATTGCGAGTGCGGTGGGCATCGCACCATGTGGCGTCTTTACAAGGAGGCCCTGACGTGATCGCTGCTAGGTAAGCAGCTCGGGCTACGCAAGCAACATCCTGCGTCGCCCCTCTTTCAAAAGATTTTTCAGCAAGAATCTTTTGAAAGGGAAATGTTTCCCGATGTTCTTTTTCAAGGAGAAACGCATGAAGGTTTTCATCGCCATTACTATGGGGTCGGGCGAAGCTTCACCAGTGAAGCGGGCTATCGCATGCATTTGCGAAGTCGCTCATCACCAAGTCGTTGAGTCTATCGACGAAGCGGAGCTGGTGGTCACGGACTTCTCGAAGGACGCGCTTGGTGTCCTCAAGGGGAGTGAGACCGTCCGGGTCGCCATCATGACCTATCGCAGTCATGATGAAATCGGCGCTCGTGCTCTGCAACGGGCGTACGCCGGCCGGGTGGACATCTGTCCGCTCTTCGACAACGAGAACAACATCTCGGTCTATCTCATAAAGCATCAAGGAGAAGTGAAATGAGAATTCTGCTCATTGACGACACCAAGAAACACCGTGAAGCCGGCCTTGCCGAACTCACGGCTCTCGGGTACGAAGTCGTGGCAACTGACAACTATGAGTCGGTGCTCGCGATGCGACCCGAAGCACTCGCCTCATTCGATGTGGTGCTCCTCGACCTCCTCATGCCGACCGAATACTGCGGCGCGCTCGGCGGTGCGGGGCTCAAATTCCTCGGGCAGCCGTTCGCCATCGGGTATGTGCTCTCGGTCCATCTGGCACGTTCCGGTATCCGGCATACGGCGGTGGCGACGGATATGAATCACCACCACCATCCGGCCGCTAGTCTGATGGACACGGTGAGTGGCTCGTTTCTGGTCAATGGCAACCGCATCCTGTGGACTCATGCCCCAATGAAAGATGTCGGTGGTGTTCGGGTCAAGGATTGTTCGGCGGTGTTGACCCGCGTGCTGACGGCTTGAAGGTGTAGGTCTGGGCGAGGTGGAAGATTCTTCCTCTCGCCTCCCTTTCAGAGATTTCTTTCCCAAGAAGTTTGTGAAAGGGAAACCGTCATTCGACGGACCCGGGATTCCTTAACAACTAGAGGTGTTTGTGAGAAATATCCTTTCTCGTCCGTTTATTCAGGACGGATGGTCAACGGTCTGGGATGCGTCACCGATTTTGTGTGTTGTCTTGACCATGGTGGTTCTGGCGGTATACGTCGGCAGCATGGTTCTGGCGAATTGTTTCGGAATTTCTTGCGGGTTGGCGATCGGAATAGCCATCATTGCGAGTGTTCTTACGACCGGTGTCGGTGGTTGGCTCATTTTTGATGTCATTGCTCTGCGCTATGGCACCCCATGTGTCGAAGATAATTCCGAAAACTGAGTAAGTTTGTTGGTGATTCATGCGAATGATTCGCAACCCGCTCCCCGGGGTTTTTCTGGGGTAGGAGAAAGTTGTGAAGATTGAGAAGAACGGTTTGGAGTTTCTGCCGCAAGCCAATGGCTTTGTGTGCACGAGTCTCCGGAATCTCGGCGAGGTGTTCGTACAGACGAATGACGCCAGCCTCGTGAGGGGGGCGATCGACAGCTACGTCGATTTGCTCCGCGGAATGGCGACAGCTGCGTATCCCAACCAGGCTGCGCGTAACGCTGTGCCGGAAGCGGAGCGCGATGCTCTCGGCAAGTCGACTTTCGATGGGGTTGTCGCAACGCTGAAGAGCGAGGCGTCGGCCCTCGGGCTCTTCGAAAGCTTTTTCTTCTGGCTTAGCCTGTGGTGGTACTATCACCCGGAACTGACGCGGCAGGTGATGTTTCCGGACCGAAGCGCCATTAGCACAAGGACCGAGGAGATCCTGACCACATTTCTGCTGCCTGCTTTGCCGGAGCCAATCCGACGGACAGTGGCGGAAATGGAACTGTCGGCTGTGGCCAGTAACTTCGGCCACTTCGCGCTGCTGTTTGTCGACAACGACCAGTCGGTTCGGCGTATCGTGACCGATACGGGGCTCTACGAACTCCACGGCGTGGGAGGATATCGCTACCTCGATATCACCAAGGAGGGGTTGCCGGTGGCGCGGTCCACCTGCCGGCGTGGTGGTGAGCGGGCATTTTTCGATGGCGTCCGACTTATGAGCCACGATCGGTTTCAAACCTGTGCTCCCGCGACCGTCATGATCGATGGCGGCTACAAGGTGAATTCGACCGAATGCACCATCGTGAATGGTCAGCTGTTTGACCTCATCGATGTGGACGACAAGGTGGCACATACCACGGGCGCGTGGCTGGGTATGGTCGACTTCACTCGCTACGACGCGGCCAACGCGATAGAAATCGCGAAGCGGTCGGCTGAGTACATGCAGGTGAAAGATGGCGTGGTGATGCAGGACGGCGGAGTCTTGCAACCGAAGGGGGTATTTCAGCCCTCACACGTGACCTTGCTTGAAAGTGGGTTTGCGCTCTACCAGTGGTCGGAATTCAGCGAGACTCCCGAGAAGTGATTCTGTAGTGTAGCGACTTGGTCGCTCTGGGCTCGTACGAAACAACGTATGAGCCCTTTTCTTTTTGTGAAACTTTTTAAGCCTCGGTGTTTGGGAGAGGAAGTGCCGGTTTCGTTGCTGCGACAGTAATTTTTTGCATGCCATCGGGATAGAGCTCACTTGG
>JBATNS010000112.1:0-5399 GCA_049290475.1 Candidatus Moraniibacteriota bacterium
GTACGGCGTTCAGCAGTAGTGACATCAAACAGCTCCAACGAGAAGAGCTCCTTGAGTCACGGACGTGGTGTCGTTCATGTGAATACCGGCTTACGCTCCTTGGGCTCAAGGAAAGGGTTCGGCGTGATCAGGCTACCCGCGTTCGTCAGTCCCTTCCCCGGACCGTGTAGTGAATTCCTCACGGCTCTTCCGTCTCGCCGCTGTTTTTTGCGAATGCTTGGGGCGGCTTTTCTTTTTTATACGGACTTTGGTACAGTGACGGTAGTTATGGAAGCGGAACAACAAAAAAAGAAAATTCTTTTTTCCGGATTAACGATACTCTTTTGCGCGGGGATTTTTCTCTACGCGGCTTCACTCTTTGATCGGAGTGCGTCAGAAATTCGTCCACTCGAATCATCGGCTTCGTTCCTGTCTGATATTCAGCCCAAGCTAAAAGAGGGCGTGCCGGAACCAGCGAGAGTGAGCACGCTTGATTGGGAAAAGATGTAGTTTGATGCCTGTGGCGGAAGGCAAAGTATCGCTCGCTTGCATGGTGGGAAAAGTTTATGGCTCACGCAGAAGCAGTGAAGTACTACAGTGAAGCGTATATTCAGTCAGAGCTCAAAAGTGTTTCTGAAAATACATACGCCAATCCGGCGGGGACCGTTTACACTGAGCGGGCGACATACTGTGCGGTTCGAGCGAATGCCGATTCCTCAATTTGTTCCGAACCTGTCCGGAACCTGTCCGCCAGTGATTTCGCAGCGTATGGCGAGGGTTGTCTTTCCAAGGATGGAACAGCGTTCATTGCGGTGTTCCCCGGAGAATACATGGGGGAGGCAACGTGGTACTCCGATACAACATTAAAGGCGATGTTTTTGAAGTGGCAAAAAAGATCAACGAAACAACACTCGATGATCAAGTCTGGATTGCTCCACCGACGAGCTTCGGCAAACGAACGGGAAAAACGATAAAGATGTTTGTCGGCACGGGGGACGCTGGTTGTGGAGTGACGATCGAATTCGCGTATGACTATGTCGCCAATACAGTCGAGCTGACGAAACGGTGCAGCATGTGTAATGGCGAAAAACCAGTCTGCAAAATGTTCTAAAGTGTACTCCGATCGACCTGAGGCATATCCTCGGGTTTTTGTTTGATCTGGTAGACAACGAAGGGAAAGGATGATATTTTTTGGTGTCCGTGTGGACAGCTATTTAACAAAGGAGACCGCCATGACGGCGACCGTGAAACGGTATTTCATCACCGATCCCGAAACCGGCACTCGGATCCTCGAAGCCATCCGTACCCGTCTCGATGTCGACCGGCGGCTTTCCTGTCGCCTCTTCATGCGTCGCCACTTTGGTAATACGCCGACCGATTACGTGAAGGAAGACGTTGAGTACTCCGCGTATGCCTGCCTTTCGCAGAATGCCGGTGATCGTGGCACAGTGGGTCTGTACTCACTCGTCCACGACACGGGTGAAGTGAAGGCACAGCTCTTCACGGTGCTCATTGACCTGCCCCGTGCCGAAGATCAGGCATTCGTCACCGAGCTCATCGATTTCCTCGATCGCTTCGAGTTCGTGCCGTTTTATCGCTTGCTCCGTCCTCGGCCGATTGGGCCAGTGTCGTGTCCGGGCTACCTCGACATGCTCATCGATGCAGGCGCTATCGTACAGTGGCTCCGTGGTCAGTCACTGCTGCCCCTTGCTGCCTGAAAAGTCCCGTCGCCATCCAGCTCCTCCGCCGTCCTTTGCCAAAGCTTTGGGCGGCCTTTTCTTTTTGCCTCGATTTGCTAGAGTGAGGGACAAGCTATTTTTCTCACTATGCGTTGTCCATTCCACAATCATCCTGAATCCAAAGTGACCGATTAGAGATACTCTCGAGGAGTCTTTGCGCGGAGAGAGAGTCTGTAGATGTTTTTATCAGGAATCCGTCTAAGGAACTCTTAATCTCATGCTACCATGATACTTATGGTATACAGCATATTTCTTTTTGTTTGCGCATTATCTATTATAATCTTCAGTCCGAGGACATTTGCAGGCTTTTTGATTAATTTTTTCTCCAGCGCTTTTTTCGAGTTTGTTGTTGCGCTTCTCTTGTTTCGTGAAGTAGTGAATGAGCCACGCACGCTCTTCAAGAGTATTGTGCTCACTAAGCTGATATCATGGCCGTTGTCTCAGTTTCTCATTATTACCTTGATATTTATTGGTACGGCGCTTTTGGTAACAACGTATGTTGGAAGTGAAAATAATGTCCGGATTGCAACGCTCATTTCTGTCATTGCAGTGATAGTGATTGAGTTTCCTCTTTTATCACGTCGCTTGGAGGCAATGGAAGTGTCTGGGTCCATCAAGAGGATTCCTCCGTCTTCCCAGATACTTAGCATGATAGTTATTTCTCAACTCCTCGCGTTTCTTTTTCTTGTTTCTGTATTTCCAATTTCTGTTTGACTCAATACGTTGGTATCCATTCTTTTCTTTTGTCTCATTATGTTACACTGAAGTCATGAATACCAAAATATCTGTATTTGTAGCCATACTACTCACTATCATTGTTGCGGGAGTAATGTATCGCTCGCTGTATGACAAAAATAGTAGTCAAGTGGGATATACTGTTTATGAAAACACTGAGTATAAATATAGTATCGAGTATCCGAAGAGTTGGGATCCACTTGGGGCAAATCTGCCCAAGTTCCACGCATCGCCAAATGTAATGTTCAATCACAAGTTTACCCCGAAAGGACTCACTTCTTTGGAGGTTAATGTCTACCCGAACCCTCGAGGTGTGTCATCCAATGAGTGGTATAAAAGTGATGCTAAAATGCAAACACAGGGCCTGTACCCTCCCAACCCTATTGTGGTCGCAGGCGAAGGAGCTGTAGTCGTCAACAACTATCCTGCATATAAAGTTGTGTGGACGGAGAGTCTTGCGGAAGACTATTTTATTTCAATGAAGGATAAAATATATCATATTCGATTTGATTCGGTAGGTGATGATAAACTTTCGACGGTTCCTACTGAAGTGGTGAATCATATACTCAGCTCATTTGTGATAAAATAGTGCCTCCCTTATCATGAATGAATTGTAGAGAAACGAGTACTGCATTTTTCTTAAAATCTTTAGCGCACAGAACTAAACAGAGTACCAATTTCGCTTCGAGGTCGGCAAACAGTACTTCACACGACGTTTCTTCTTTCCTAACTACCATCGTTTCAGATGCTGTCGTGATGCGATTTGTGATTTCACCAGCATCGTCCGCGGTACGGGCGTGATCGTGAACGAATAGCTCGAGCGGATTGCCCGCCCCCTCCTCTGCCTAGTGACTCAGCGGCTTGACATCTCTCGTATCGAGGCCTCTTATGACATCTGGTTCCTAAGGCACTTCGCTTGTACGGGCTGCTGGCGAAAGTCAGCTATTCCCGAACTTTGTCCAGCCTATGACCGATGTGGCAGTGCGATTGACAGCAAGTCATACTTCAAGAAAGGAGTGTGGCATTTCGACCCACTGCGAAACCCACGGGGTGGTGATGTCCAGGCCGTCCTGCCGTGGTCGATTCCAATTCTGGCGTTTACCTGAACGCAACGCCGGGTGCTCTCAAACGAGGGCGCCCGGCCTTTTCTTTTTGCCTCGATTTGCTAGAGTGAGGGACAAGCTATTTTTCCTTTGCTATGCGCTGCCCATTTTGCAATTATCCCGAATCGAAAGTGACCGACTCGCGCGAGACGCTCGAGGGCCGCGTCATCCGTCGCCGCCGGGAGTGCCTGTCGTGTCAGGCGCGCTTCTCCACCTATGAACAGGCCGAACTCTTTCGCGTTTCGGTGGTGAAGAAAGACGGTCAGCATCAGCCCTATGATCGGAAGAAAATCGAGGCCGGGCTCAGGAAAGCCTTCGAAAAGCGGCCCTTCGGAGAGGATCGGTTGGAAAAGCTCCTCGGCGCCATCGAGTACACCATCGCAGAAAAGGCAAAGAAGAATCAGATCGCAAGCCGTGATATCGGGACTATTGTGCTCGAAAAATTGAAGGATGTGGACGAGGTTGCCTATATCCGCTTTGCGAGCGTGTACCAGTCGTTCGGGTCGGCGCGCGGTTTCCGTCGAGCGCTCGAGAAATTCGATCAGTGATTTTTATTACTCTAATAGGCGAGCGGGCGGAGGGGACGCGGATACGGATATGTCGCGATGGGTGACGGGGACAGCAATCGGGATGATGGCCGGTATGGGGCTATCAGCCTGGAGCGGATCGCAGGCGATTGTCGGAGCGCTTTTGGCTCTCGTCGCGGCGATTATTTTCGTGAGCCTTTTCCCGGACCGACAGAAAATCTCGGTGATTATCGTGAGTGTCTCAGTCATGTGGGTCGGGATGTTTTTGTATACGCATGAATACGAGCGGTGGCAGGTGCTCCCTGAGACTATCGAATTTTCTGGTCCAGCCGAAATCATCGAGCGCGGAGAAGTGAGAGTGTTTTATCGGCCCGTGACCCTGCGACCGCTCGCCGATGATTGGGCGGGCGGGGATATCCTGTATCGCAGCCCGATTGATTTCATCAGCGTACCGGGTGAACAATTGGCATTTGCGTGTGTCCTGTCGCGCCCGAAAAACTTCGATTCCGGATTCGATTACCGGAATCTGCTGGCGAGCCAGGGGACGGGCTATGTGTGCGAGCGTGGTGGTACGGGAGAGACCCAACTGAGCGAAGGGCTGAGTCTCCGGGGGCGACTCTATACGATTCAGTCTGGATTTCGGGAACAGGTGAACAGGTTCCTCCCGGAGCCGGAGTCTGGGCTCCTCACGGGACTTCTTGTGGGTGGGAGCGATAGGATTGCCCCCGAAACCAAAGATGCTTTCGCGCGATCCGGACTGTCACATATCGTCGCCGTGTCGGGATACAACATGAGTGTCGTCGCCGAGGGTCTCGTTATCATTTCTCTCATCCTGGGGCTGTGGCGGAAGTGGGCGGTGGGACTGGCTGTCATTGGTCTTGCCGGCTTCCTGCTCGTCATCGATGGATCGGCTGCATCACTTCGTGCAGCGCTCATGGCCTGGCTTGCGTTCGGAGCGTACTTTGTCGGGCGGCCGACAGCTTCATGGAACGGGTTGCTCATGGCCGCGGTCGTCATGCTCATCGGGAATCCACTCCTTATCCGCTTTGATGTCGGATTCCAGCTGTCATTTTTGGCTACACTCGGTCTCCTTATCTTTGCGCGGCAGTTTGAAACGTATAATTTCTTTCGCCACTGGTACGGAAAAGCGGTAGCGCTCTTTCTCACGACGGTTGTCATCGAACTTTTCACGCTTCCGGTCATCGTCTCGACTTTTGGGACACTGTCCATCGTCGCGCCGCTCGCCAACGTCATCGTATTGCCGATGGTACCAGTCGCGATGTTCGCTGGCATTGCCGTCGTTTCGTTGACAGCGG
>JBATNS010000113.1:0-9403 GCA_049290475.1 Candidatus Moraniibacteriota bacterium
CCCCTACACTGATTTAAACCCGAGTGGAGATGATACCTGCGAACCGAAAAATGATGGCGATGATGGCTCTAGCAAAACAAAAACAGAAGCGAGTGCTCCTGTTCGTTCGAGAAGGCTGAGGCTCTGGGACGATGTTGGAACTTATTTGGATCAGAATTAGTATAACGCTTCTTGAGAAACAGAAAACCCACCGAAGCAGGAATCCTGCCCTGATGGGTTTCACTTGAGACGAACCGTGTATGCGTGCACGAGCTCTTCAAGCGTGAGCTTGTGGTCATGGCGGTCCGTGTTCACGCAGAACTCCGGATAAGGCCGTCCGTCGGTGTCCCTGGGACAATCGACACAGGTTCCCCAGCGACCGTTTCGGTGGAACTGAAGAAACATGTTGCGATCAGACGAATGTAACTGCGCGTGTGTTTTCAAGACGCCTCCTTCGATTGCCACGGGATTGTGGACACTAAAAAATAGCACATTTTGTGCTATTTGTCAATGCTGAGGGCATGGGGTGCTGTTAGAACTTATTTTGATGAGGAATGTATAGATTGCTGAATCGCAGTTTCAAGTGCTTCAGGGGCATCTGTTCCTATGCGATAGACTTTCCCGTTTTTTAGAGTTATCTCAACAGCATCAAACCCTGAAACATTATATATCCACATTTTTGGCCATAGCCATAATCGTACTCCCCATCCATAATACCAACGATTCTGTACTGCTTGAACTGAAGCTATCTGATTCAGCGCAAACTTTTTGGAGAAAATTCCGAAACCAAATTTAATCCGAAGAGAGCTTTCGTCAATCGACACTTTCATTGTGGTAAACGATGCAAGAATAATCACTATGAATGCCATGATGGCAGTAAAGACAAAATTTGTGCCAGAGTTGAGTGATAGAGGCTCGAGTCTGGCTGTAATTTGAGCCCACGCAAAAAGTATCAGCACGGCCAGTGTAACAATCAACATCAAATACCCAATTTGAGTGTGTTTGTATGAAGTCATAAATCAATTTCAAATTTTTCTTGGTTTGCTGAGAACATGGGACGCTGTAGGAACCTATTTAGACTTAGAAATAAGCCTAAAGGCCGATTCCAAGTCTCTGTAGATCCTCTTTTAGTTTATCATTTCCTCGAAACAAAATTGGGGTGTAGCCAATCTCGCCCGCTTTCTCTAGGCTTTTTGGAGCATCGTCTATAAAAATAACTTCTTGAGGGAGCACGCTTAGTTTTTGGAAGACTACATCGAATGCTTCTTTATGAGGTTTCTGAAACCCAATTTCACCAGAGATGATAATTTCATCAAGATGTTCATGAATACCAAGATCTTGGAGCTTCTTTCTCAGTTCTGTGGGTGCGTTACTCAAGATTGCAATTTTGTATCCCATCTTTTTGAGTCGCGGAAACCAAGAAACGAGTTCGGTATTGATTACTTTTCTCGATTGATAGTCACTGACAAGCTGGGTCACTCGTTCAATAATTTCGGGACTTGCATGGTAGGTATTTACAACACTAACAATCATTTCTTCCCACGGGACATTCTTCACATTACTCAAATGATTGTGCTCGAAGTATCGTTGTTTAAAATCGGTATTCTCAACTTGAAGAATACCAGCAATATCTTCCAAAATACTGCCACCTCCAAAAAGCTGAATGACGCCACCAAAATCAAAAACTACGGCCTTATATTTTTCGTGCATAATTTTGTGCTGGGGAGGAAGGGATCGAACCTTCGCATGGTGGGACCAGAACCCACTGCCTTACCGCTTGGCTACTCCCCAAAAATTACTCCCCTATCCTAGCGGAAAATACTATTTCAATCAAGAAAAAACCGGCCACCCATTGGTGTGCCCGGTCCGCAACTTCTTCTGCTGTTCATTCTCGCCCCAATACCTCTAGTCCTTGGTTTTTGTTCGGGGTGGCAAGAGGCATTGCCGGGCTTCAAGCGCTGTGGCAGCCGCGGCGAGCTCGTGCTGGAGAACACCGCCATGCTTTCTCGCCATCGGAATGTAGTGCTCTCGGATGTCGATGCACTTCTTCACGATCCACTGCGCATCGTCGAGACGCCACGGAGTGAGGCCGTTATGAAGCTGGTCGGCGAGCTTGATACGGACCGGCCGAATGGGCGCCACTATGAGGAGGTTATTGAAGAAGGCGAAATCACGGGCCCGTGGATCTTCGATGTAGTCGAAACGCCGACGATTGCACCAGTCGACGGCTTCGGCGACCTCGCGTGAGAGTCGCTCATGGACCCGCGCGACGGGCCATTCGCACGGATTGTCTTCCGACGTATCGTGATTGAGTGCGGCGGCGATGTCGGCTGGATCGGTGACGCCGAGGTACTCGAGGAGAATCACGGCCGTCATCTTGGGGTGTTTGATGTACGGTTCGCCGGTGGCTCGGAACTGACCTAGGTGAGCACTGTCGGCGATCTCGTAGGCTTCTTCGATGAGTCGCATGCCAGGGCTGGCATAAGCGAAATTCGCCCGGACGATGGTGAAAAAGCGCTTCGGATCAGCTTGATGCTGCCGAAGAATACCGAGGAGCTTTTCAAGCATATAACCACCCTCCTTTCAGGGTTTTGGTTGGGAAATAACAAGACGATACAGGATATCAAAAACCGCCCTACACAGCAAGGCGGTAAACGAGCCTCTTTCCTGTCCGAAGACTACGTCTTTAAGTAACGATGGATGGCGATAAAGCTGGAAACCACCCCGAGAAATATTCCCAGACAAATTGTTGCCACTGAGAGTGTCGGTAGATACGCCAGAAAAACCTGGAAGAGGTTCCCTTGAGGAAAGGCTCCTTCGGTATAGCTTGCGAGCCCGTACGATGAAAGTGCGACCAGACCGATTGCTGTCACGCCAGCAAACAGTCCGTAGAGGATGCCCTCGAAGATATACGGCATGCGAACATACAGATTCGAAGCGCCAACGAGGCGCATAATCTCAAATTCCTGCCGATGCGAGTAGATCGTGATACGGATAGTATTGAAGGTGATGAGAATAGCGATTAGCCCGAATGCGAGGCCGAGAGCGATACCAAATTTCCGGGCCGCTTGGCCAATAGCATTCAGACGCTCAAAGATGCGTCGGTTCTTCTCGAAATTGATACGATTGATGTCGGCCTGATACGGCGAGCTCTCGAGAAACTTGGCAATCTTTTCATAGTCAGATTGATGCTTCGCCCGGACGACGAGGGAAGCGAGCAGCGGATTCTCGCCGATCTCGTCGATTGCCTGCCGGATAACAGGATCGTTGCCATTATTATCGAGAAAGGTCTCAAGCGCTTTTTCGCGCGAAACAAATTCAATCGAAGAAATCTCCCGTGCCCGTTCGAGGTACTGCTTCATCTCGAGCATTCGGCTCTCACTCACATCAGGATTGAAGGAAACCGTGATGCTGATACGATTTTCGAGGTTGTCCACGATAAGCCGCGTACCAATAGTGATAAGTCCAGCGAAACTAATGATGAAGAGCGAAAGAGAGAGAATAGTAATTGCTGCAAAAGACAGCCAGCCATTCCGCCGGAAATTTATCATCCCTTCCTTAAAAGTACGCCAAAGCTTGAGTGTACGTTGCATAACTATATTTTGATGTTGTATTTTCCACGTGCCTCGTCGTGCACAAGCCGACCGTCGACGAGCGCGATAACTCGTTTTCCGAGCTGATCAACAACTTCTTTTTTATGGGTTGCAACGATGACTGTCGTGCCGTAAGAATTTATCTCGAGGAGCAGATCAGTGATCTCACGAGTCGATACGGGGTCAAGATTCCCAGTCGGCTCATCGGCGCAGATGATTTGCGGATGATGGATGAGAGCGCGAGCAATCGCAACGCGCTGTTGTTCTCCGCCCGAGAGCTCACGTGGAAATTTTTCTCCCTTCCCTGCTAAACCAACAATTTCAAGCAGTTCGCTCACTTCTTCGCGGATTTCCTTGGCACTACGGCCATCAACTTCGAGGGCATAGGCGATGTTTTCAAACGCCGTTTTCTGGGGTAAAAGCTTATAGTCTTGAAATACTGTTCCAATCGCACGACGGTAGAATGGCAAATGTCTTCGATTGATGTCGCGAATAGGCCGGCCCCTGAAGTAGACCGTCCCGTCCGTTGGTTCAGCCTCGGCATAAATTAACTTGAGCAGCGTAGATTTTCCAGCGCCACTCGAACCGACAAGCGAAATAAATTCTCCCGGAAATACTGTAAACGAAACCCTAAGGAGCGCATTCACGCCGCCGGGATAATCTTTGCTGACATTCTCAAAAACGACAATTGGCTGTCCTTCGGTTTTAATCATGGTGAACTTACTTTTTCTGTCTTTGCTCGTATTGTAGCTCACTTTCGATGAAGCTGTCCAAGTCACCGTCGAGCACGGCCTGAGCATTGCCCGTCTCAGTATCAGTCCGATGATCTTTCACCATCGTGTACGGATGAAGCACATATGAGCGGATCTGATTACCAAATCCCGCCGACTTAAATTCACCCCGGATGGCTGCTTTTCGTGCCTCCTCTTCATTGAGGCGCTGCTGAAAGAGTTTGGATTTCAGGAGCTTCATTGCCTGATCGCGATTTTGGAGTTGGGAACGCTCGCTCTGACACGCGACGACGATGCCGCTCGGCAAATGAGTGAGACGGATGGCTGACTCGGTCTTATTCACGTGCTGGCCGCCCGCGCCTGAAGCCCGAAGGGTATCGACACGGAGATCGTCCGGTTTGATCTCGATGGAACGATCGGTATCAGGAAGCACAGGCATGGTTTCAACTGAGGCGAACGATGTCTGACGGAGATTATTAGCGTTGAAAGGCGATAATCGGACAAGCCGATGCACGCCCATCTCCCCCCGGAGATAGCCGTACGCGTATCGTCCTCGAATCTCGACCGTGACGCTCTTCAACCCCGTTTCATTTCCCCGGTTTTCATCAAGCACAGTCGCCCGGAAACTGTGTCGTTCGGCATAGCGGAGATACATCCGAAGGAGCATCTCGGTCCAATCCTGGGCTTCAGTACCGCCCGCGCCACTCCGGAGCGTCAGAATGGCATCAGCGGCATCATACTCGCCACCAAGCAGCAATTGAAACTCCCACTGGCGCAGTTCGCTGCCAATTGACTTCACATCACGCTCAAGTGCCTGGATATCCTCACCGGAAAGATCAGAGAGGACAGAAAGCTCTACTGCGTCGCGAAGCGATTCAGAAAGCGCTTCGAAACGGGCAATCTCTTGCTTTAAAGCGTCCAGCGTCTGCATCGTCGTTGCGGCCTCCTCGGGCCGATCCCAGAAATTCAGCTGTTCGCTCTCCGTTTGGAGGCGGGTGATTTCCGCTCTCTTACCATCCCAGTCAAAGATAGTCCCGCAGGCGGGCGTATTGACTTTCCAGTGTCGTGAGTTGTCGTCTCAGTTCATCCATACAATTTTTTCTCTTCTTATCCTACCATGCAGCTTGATTCTTCCTTAGGATTTGCTAGGATAGAGGGCGTTATCCCGAGTTATGATTTGCCGGTGTAGTTCAAAGCAGGTAGAGCGGCGCACTTCTCCCACCCCGTTACACTTTCAGGGAGAGACGGTAGAATATCGCTGTAAGCATGCCACCTTAGCTCAGTTGGTAGAGCGGCGCACTCGTAACGCGCAGGTCTCCAGTTCAATCCTGGAAGGTGGCTCATCGAATGTAACGGGGTAAACGTAGGTCACTCGTTCAATTCTGATCAGAGTGGATCCATACAAAGGAACAACAACCGCTTGCTCACCCAGGATGAGTCGCAGCGGTTTTTTTGTCACTGGGCAAGAGCAGCATCAATCAGCATTTTCAAATCTGCATAAGGGGCCGCACCTGAGACGAATTCCCGATTGACAAATGATGCCGGTGCGGATTCCAGATGAAAGTCGGTAGCAAGCTTCATGTCGGCGGCAACTTTTTGAGCAAAGGTTTTCTCATCGATACAGCGAGCGAAAGCTCGGCCGTCCAGGCCGCGAATACGCCAGGCATAGTCTTTGAATCGCCGTTCGCCACCAGCTTTCCCCCACTCACCCTGCCGCTCAAACAGAATATCTGCGTAGGGCATGAACTGATCCTGAGCGGCAGCACACTGTGCGGCTTCGGCCGCTTTCTCAGCCTGCGGATGGACAGCGAGCGGGAGGTGTTTCCAGACCAGCCGCACCCGATCGCCGTACTCAGTCAAAAGCTTCTTGTAGGTAACGTGGTATTCCATGCAATACTGGCATTGGAAATCAGAAAAGACCATGAGAGTCACGGGTGCCGTTGATGGCCCAATAGTGATGTCGCCTTCTCCGGTCTCGGGGGCGACGAGATAACGTCCAATCGGCATCCCGATCATATTCATATCAAAAATCATCTGTCCGTTCTTTTCGCGGAAGAGCGGCTCAGCCTGAGTATAGAACTCCGTTTCCTTCACCGTATTGCCAAAAACGAAGGCGGGTATCGTCACGAGATGAAAGGCTGCCGCGTACTGCTGGCCCACTTCGGTTGTGATATCGATACGTTCTGCTTCGACCGTCGGAACGATACGGCGCAGCCAGAGGAGCGCTTCGCTCGGATCACACTCGGCACACTGTTCATCGCTGACAATCTTGAGCGACACTCTTGGTTCCGTATAGCTGACCCACGTCTTGCCGCCGGCGACGAGCACGTCGTGCGAACGAATGGCCGGACCGGAAAACCCGCTGCCGGTGAGAAGCTGGCCGATATCAACGAAAAGGCTACCGGTAAAGAGTCCCAGGAGGATAATGAGGCCGGCATACAGGTTTTTCTTCTCGCTCACAAATCGATGCCAGATATTCTTTACGATTTCCCATTTCATAGCGTGCCTATTACGGTTGTTACAGTGACGGATCTTCTCTTTGTTCTCCACAAGCTGGATATGCTTGTCTCGGCTCTACCGGGAGACGAGCGCCAGCATCCAACGCTTTCTCACGGAGCTCGTTCAAGCTGTAGAGCCGCTCTGAGGGCAGTAACCGATAGTCTCCATGGCCGATAACGAGATATTCAAGAGCGACAGTTTTCAAACCGATACCGCCGAAGACCCCGATAAAAAAAAGTCCCAACCAGGCGAAGGATCGAAACCCCCGCAGAAACCGACCGAGGGAGACCCGCCAATCAGTCGACATATCTCGATAGTCACGACTGAGCTCATCGACAGTAGGACGCCATGACCGGAGTCTTTCGCCAAGAGAGGCGAGTATTTTTTTGAGTTCTTTTTCCATAGTGGGCCAGACTAGCACGGTCCTGTACCTCGTGACAAGCGTGCGGATACTTAGGGGTGCGGCGTTTCCTCGACTGTTCCTGTGATCATCCGCGTTAGGCCCCGCGGCGCGCGGAAGGTCTGAAACTCACCATGGGTATCGCCATGCCAATCGCTCACCCAGCCTTCGCAATTGGTAGAACGCTCGCAGGTCTCGTCCCAGCCCGTATAGTCGCTTTCCTGATCGCGCCAGTAATCGATACCAAATTGCAGCCGCGCCGTTTCAGTGATGTTCGCTTCTACTTCGAGCAGATACTGTTTGTTCGGATCAAATGTGATACGCGGTTCAGTCCAGCCGTGAAAGATACGCAACGGAACCAGCCCGAGATCGAGCAACAATCGATCATGGAGAACAGTAGACATATTTTTATCGTTTCGCCCTTCAGTTTCACCAAACCATTTCGGGAGCCGAGGGAAAAGCCGGCCGACAAAGACGTCATGATTCCGGGGGTCGATTTCCGCCACAACCGTTTCGGTATCCTGCGTGTCCCGAGCGATGACGCGAATCATCCGGATTTCAACGCGCGGTGCCACCGCCGACTCATCCGCACACGGCACAGCTGTCGCCGCGTTTATCCAACCCACGAGTGTCGAATAGCCTACGGGGGCATGTTCCCAGTGGATCGTTTCTTGTTCCCAAATCGCCCCGTGCGGCGCGCTCCCCGGCCAAATGACGGATGATTCGCATTTGACTGTCAGTGGCGCGATGAACTGCGACCCAACATACAGTATTGAGACAACAGTGATGATAACGAGTCCGACCCGCAGAACGATAGTCATAGAGCATTTTTTAGCCTTCCAGGGGCATGATGTGACGGCACAGAACATAGTTTCATAGTGTATTCCCTGAGTTGACAAATATCACATGATTTAGTAGAATAGTCAAATGTTCGTTTCCAATTTCCCCCAACCACGCAAGGAGCGTGCAATTATGACTCACCTGAATATCCTCGTTCTCGGCCAGCTGAACGGTACATGGAATGGCGGCTATGCCGTCGAACTCCAACACCGCCTCCCGGCGCTTTTGGTGCTGTACCAGAAGCAATGTCACGTCCCGCTCGACACGTACCACTTCGGAAGTGAGCTGCAGACCTTCATCAGGCGCGGCGGGTACGTCCACTACGCCCTCGGCCAGCCCATTACCGAAGGCGCAGAGAGTCCGCTCTTCGGCTTCGCGACGGTGGCGAACTCCAACAGCCTACTCGAGTACCTCTTCCCGGTCGAGCGTTTCATCGTCGACGGCAGCCTCGACCCTGACACCCAGCTGGCCGTGGCCACCGCGCTCATCAAGAGCATCACCGACCAGGCCGAGGCGGCGCTCAACGGCCGTCCTGACGACATCTGGATCCAGGTGTCATTCCCAGCCGGTGCCGACTCGCTCGAGTCGAATCAGGCGGCGTACACCGCACTCGAGCAGGGCGGTTTCAAGGCCTGCCGAAGCCCAGGGCAGGTTTACTGGACCAACTGGCTGAAGCAACCGCCGGCGCGCGCCGCAGCCTGATCCGGGCACGTCAGACCGACGCTTGTGCACCCCCCACGACCCCGAGAAGTGTTAGCTTTCGGGGTCGTTTCACATAACACCCCCAAATATTTTGTTCATCCCTTATAGAAATCATCTAGGAGGCACTATTTGCTTTCAGTATTGACAAAATTTAGTTTCTCCATCACAAATAGCTACATCCTTCTTTCGCAATCGAGAAAGTGAGTGCTCATGAAATCCCGCTCTACCCTTCCAGCGACCATCCAGTCGTTCCACCTTCCCTACACCGATGAATCTGTTGCTCGCCGATTGTTCACCGAATTCTCGCCCGTGTCACAACGCAACTTTCAGATGCTTCAGCGCATCTTCGCGACCGAGATCGACCATCGTCAGATGAGTTTTGGCTACGCTATTGCAGCAGCCACCGGACGCTGGATGTTTCTGGCAACTGACAACAATGCCGGCGAGCTCATCGGCTATGCTGTCTGCATGCCGCTCGACAGCTTCGGGCAGACGCAAGGCCTCATCGCTGAGATTGTCGTCCTGCCCGAATACCGGCATCAGAGTGCCGCTCAGTCCCTCATTACCGCTGCCGGTGCGATTTTCACTCTCCATCAGGATCCGCGAGTCACGACGCTCGCCGCTATTGTGTCGGCCCGGCGCCATACAGCCCTCGATAC
>JBATNS010000114.1:0-4309 GCA_049290475.1 Candidatus Moraniibacteriota bacterium
ATAGTGGACTCTCAGAAGAGCGAAGAAACAGAGTGGTTTTTGAAATACTCAATGGTGAGAAAAAGTGAAATCTAGCCTCCCTAAAATACCATTAGACCGAATATTTGATCAAGGAAGGCCAGGATAAGCCTTTTCTTTTGGCTTGATTGAGCCGTAAATAGCCGATTCTATCATTGACGAATAGGCTGTTTTGGTGTATACTGTATTTTCAGTTCTTTACGTCACTGTTTCTCAACCAAACCACCCACGAAAGGGGATAGTCATGCCAGCATTCTACTCTGGAGAGAGCAATCGGTACTTTTGGCGAGCCGGTACTGTCGCAGTTATAGCCATGATTCTCATCTTGACCATCGCCTTCCTCTCCTCTGCACTGGAGAAGTGGGCGGCTGATCGGGTGGCCGAACATAACGCGATGCTTCGAGAGTTCGGGTGTACGCAAGAACAACTGTACTACTTGCCTGAGGGCAATCGAGTATCGATAGCGGGACAACCCATCTGGCGTTGTGCCGGCAAGCTGGTCGATGGTCAGTTGGCCAACGTTCTTGTACAAGAGCAAATGAAGGGCAATCGAAGCCGTTGGGAGGCGCTCAAGGCTGCCAAGTGAATAGTTGGGAGATGAATGTCAACGACAGACATCCCCCCTCAACCGGAGGACGAGTGAAGTAATTCATTCGAAATCCCAAGAGTCTCAGTTTCTTTACAACCCACGTTTCTTCTCACGGCATAGGAGGCCGTCATCATGGCACGTACCATTCGTATCACTCTCTTCGCACTGCTCGTGCTCTTCCTCGGCGCTTGCGCCGCTCCGCAACCCTATCAGGGTGGCGTCGCTACCCAACCGTCGTACTACGTTCAGCCCTACTCTCCGCCAATCCCGGCGGGTTGGGCTAACGCGTACACCCCGTACATGGGGATGCATGGCGGCCGTTGCTACTTCCATGGGTTCGTCCAGCCGACGAATGCCGATTGCCTCTCTGGCAAGATTCAGACGCCGGCAGCAACCCCGGGCCAGGCACTTGGCACCACGCGAACCATCGGTGCTCAAGCGCCGGCGATCGCGGGCATGAGTCCGGAGACGGCACGCATGCTCCTCGACGAGTTCGCTCGCCGGGAGAATCCCTGCACCGCCAAGGAACGCACCACCATCGTTTCGATCGGAGCCTTCATTGGTGGCGCAGCTGCTGCGGTGCTCACCGGCGATCTGCGCTGGGCAGCAGCTGGTGCTCTCGTTGGTGCCCTTGGTGGGAATAGCGAGGCAGTGATGAGCTGCCAAGCGTACACCGATACGCGGATGGCCCTGTTGGCTGTTCTCGACCAGTACGGCTGTAGCGGTCAGGTACGGAAGACCAATGGTGTCGTCACCGATGACGAAATCTGTAACTTCCGGCGGAGCTATACCCCTGGCCATCGGCCGCCGCAGATTGCTGACCGCGAGGTCATCCGTCCCGCAGCCGTACCGGTGGCTCGTCCGGTGCCGCCCCCCCCGAAGCCACGTCTGGCCCCGAAGCCGCGCGTGGAATCGGAAGAAGAACTGCCGCCGAAGTGATCTGACTGATCCAGCGGCCTCCCTCGATGGCGATTATCAGCACTCCTGATGATCGCCATTTTCTTTTTCTCCAACTCAAAAAGTGTTTATTTGATATACTGAAATGCGTGCAACTATAACATCCAACATGAAACACACAAAAATCATTGCAACTCTCGGTCCGGTTTCTGGCAACAAAGACATGATTCGTGAGATGGCGCAGGCTGGAGCGAACGTCTTTCGTTTGAATTTCTCGCATGGCGATTTCGATTGGCGGCGACTGGTCATTCGGGCTATTCGTGAAGTTTCCGAAGAAACAGGGAATCCGCTGGCGATCCTCGCTGACTTGCAGGGTCCGCGTATCCGGACGGAAGTCACCTTTCCTATCGATGTGAAAAAAGGATTTGTTCTCCGCGTCTGCGAACTTTCCGAGCGGATACGATTCGGCACTGATGAGCCTGTCATCGCACTTGATACGCCGGGGATTCTCGGAAAAGTCGACATCGGCCACCGTATCCTCATCGAGGATGGTCTCCTGGGCCTCACTGTGACCAAGATGGGCACTGGCTTTATTGAAGCGCAGGTAGAGAATGACGGGACGGTCAAGAACCGGAAAGGGGTCATACTGCCGGATACGCCGCTCGACCTACCAATTCTCTCGAAGAAAGATAAAGAGGATCTCGCCTTCATTCTAGAACAAGGGGTCGAGTATATCGGTCTTTCCTTCGTTGGTTCGGTAGCAGATATCGAGAGCGTAAAACGTGAGATGATCGCTATCGCCGGACCGGATGTGCGGAAGCCACTTATCTGTTCAAAGATCGAGCGAAAAGTCGCACTGCAGCACCTGAGCGCCATCATCCGAGCGAGCGATGCGGTCATGGTGGCACGCGGCGATCTCGGCATTGAGATGCCCGAGAGCGAGATCGCCATCCTCCAGAAGCAGATCATCGCCGAAAGTCTCCGCGAGATGCGGCCGGTCATCGTCGCGACCCAGATGATGCAGAGTATGGTGTCGAATCCTCGCCCGACGAGGGCGGAGGTGTCCGATGTTTCCAATGCCGTGATCGATCATGCGGATGCGGTCATGCTCTCCGAAGAGACAGCTGCGGGCAAGTATCCGGTGGAGACCATCGCGACGATGCGAGAGATCATCGAGAAGACCGAAGAGTCGCCGTTTAATGATCTCTACCAGGCGCTTGATCTGAATCTGAAGTCTGAGTATGCGGTCATGCTCCGGAGCGTGTATGAGCTGTCCCAGAGTTTTCATGTGAAGGCCATCCTCGTCCTCTCGATCAGTGGATTCACTGCGCGCCTCCTCTCCCATTTCCGTCCCGACGCCCGTCTCTTGGTCGCGACGAATAGTCTCGATACCTGGCGTGAACTCGCGCTCGTCTGGGGAGCAGAGTCCTATCTCTTTGCGGGGGATCAAAAGCTTGAGACGCTCATTGAACGCTTCATTGATGATATGAAAGCGAAAGGGGTTCTCGTGCCGAATGATGAAATAGTGATTTTTTATGGACGAACGCCGGAACAGTCGACGATGAAGCTCGTGGGCGTTCGGACGGTCCACTAGTAGCATAATCATCAGGGAGACAGCTGCGCGTATATTTTCGGTGAGCAGGAAAGGAGTTCCTCGGCGGGTGTATACTGGAAGTGCTAATTATTGGTTAAATATATGGACGAGAATGTCAGCGGTACACCGCAGCCGGTGAATACAGGAGGAAGCACCGGGCATGAAGAAATGAAGAAAGAAGTTTTTGGTTTTGTCGGTAAGGTAGAGGCCTGGCTCGACGAGTACATGGTGACCAAGGCGCCGTTCCAAATTCCGATGAACGGGAAAGAGGTGCTCGCGAAAATCGCTCCGTATCTCATTATCGTTTTTTCGGTGCTGGCGCTTCCGGCCATCCTCGCACTCTTCGGAATCACGGCGTTCCTTGCCCCGGTGGCGATGGTCGCGGGCGGCGGGATGGGCTGGGGATTCTTTGGCATCGTGAGTGTGATCACGTCGGTCATCTCACTCGTCCTCGATGTCATGGCGATCCCGGGTCTCTTCAAGCGAACACATGCCAGCTGGCGGCTTTTGTTCTATGCGACCCTCGTCTCATTTGTCGGTGGCGTCCTCTCGATAAATCCAGTTGGTGCAGTCATTGGTGCAGTCATTGGTTGGTATATCCTTTTCCAAGTGAAGGAACTCTACAAGAATTAGTCGGACGATTGAAGATGTGCCCCACTCATATTGAGTGGGGTTTTCTTTTCTCCGGAAGTCCGCTAGAATGCCTCCGTTTTCTATTGGAAAGGTGGCCGAGTGGTTGAAGGCACCGCTCTCGAAAAGCGGCATACCTGAAAGGGTATCGAGAGTTCGAATCTCTCCCTTTCCGCAAATTTTCGAAAAGAGTTTCTGAACCAAAAATATGGTCGGCGCGAAGCGCCATCTGTTCTGTATTCCCCCCAAAAAATTCTGAATCTGAAAGGATTTTCCACGCTCCGCGTGGCTCAAAAAATACGGTTCGATCCTTAATTTGAAAGTTCGAACCGACTTTTTTGAACAAATGAGTATTTTCCTCATTTGTTCGGTCGTTTGCCAATTCCGGAAATAATTTATCACCAAAAATTTTTAAAGAGTCTACTCTCAAGGGAGCAACCCCCGTCTTTTTATAATATCTCCTAAAAACGGCGGGGGTTGTTGTGCACGCACTGGGTGGGTGGGGCAAGCACATCTTAGCACAATCCATATTCTTTAGAGTCACCCCTAAACTCTCTCGAAGCGACTGAGCGACCACGCAC
>JBATNS010000115.1:0-17209 GCA_049290475.1 Candidatus Moraniibacteriota bacterium
CATGGATTGAAAGCGTTTCGAAAAGCCCTCAAAGAGTATCTTCCCTACTACAACGAAGAGCGCCTGCATATGGGGATTGGGTTCCAAACTCCCCAAGAAGTGATGCAAAGGTATTGACTAGGAAACGTACAAAAAAGAGGCTCTGTGAAGCCTCTAAAACCGAAATTTATGCTACTGATAGTAACTGTCGTTATTACCTATAGTTTCTAACTAGATCCTCCCACTGCTGAATGACCACGCCTCTAAAGTTTGGATCATTTAGCTCAGTTCCTACCATTCTACTTGAACGATACGCTTGCTTCAAGTTATCGAAAAATGCCTTTGCATTTGCCTTACTAATGCGAGGGAGTGATGTTTGCTCGAAGCTATGTACTTCAACTGAGTGATAATGTAAAACGAGGCCTAAAAGAGAAGGTTGCCAATGGCGAATTGCCAGGCAGAGCCCACGTTGGCTATAAAAATATTACACTAGATGACGGTCGAAAAGATATTATCCCTGACGTTGAAAGGAGCCACCTTATTATAAAAGCTTTCGAGCTTTATGCCACTAGAAAGTATTCAGCAAAAACTCTAGCAAAAGAGATGAGAAGGCTAAACTTGAAAAATCATCCTAGCGGTAAATATCTTTCTCCAAGTCAAATGCACCAGATTATTAAAAACCTTTTTTACTACGGGGAGATGTTATATGCAGGAAAAATCTATAAGCATCGCTATACTCCGCTAATTACAAAGGATCTCTTTGATCGAGTTCAAGCGGTTATTACAGGATATAAAAAGCAGAACTATAAGCGGACTAATAAACCCTATGTATTCAGAGGCTTAGTGCAGTGTGCCGAGTGTGGCTGTTCTATATCTCCTGAAATCAAGAAAGGGAAATATGTTTACTACCACTGCACCAACTATCACGGAAACTGCCAAAATGTTACCTGGATTCGTGAAGAAGAACTTTTGGATCAAGTAAAAGAGCAGTTTAAGGCTATGGCATTAACGGATGACCAAACAGAGGTATTAAAGACCGAGCTCCGTAAAATACACGAGTCCGAACAGGCATTCTTCGAGCAGAATAAGCGGGCCCTTACCATAAAGCTCGAAAAAGTAAGAAACCGCTACAAGGTTATGTATGATGACCGCTTAGACGGCCTCATTTCAACAGATGAGTATAGTACCCGATTTGAGGAATATAAGGCCCAAGAAGAGGAAATTATGAGCCTCCTAGCCGATCACGGAAAGGCCAATCAAGAATTTTACATTACTGCGGGCTCTATCATTGATCTTTCTCAACGAGCTTGGGAAATACTGGAAGTTGCTGAACCTGAAGAAAAAACCCAATTGATAAAATTTGTACTTCAGAACTTTTCCTTACAAGGAAAAAAGCTCCTATTTGAAGCAAAAATCCCCTTTACGGTGATTATTTCGCTAGCTTTGTCTCATAATACCAATTCTTGGCTCCCTCCACCGAATTCGAACCTGGGTACTTGTTGGTATCGTTATCATCGGCTGCGGTCTCATCTTCCAAACACTGTCGCAATCCGAAACAAGAAGTGATTGGGGGAAATTCCATAAGCTTCATCAGCCACGGACCGTTGCGGTCAAAGATATCCAGGGCTGGATGGCTTTTGAATATCTGAACCTCGTTTTTCAATTGCCGCCCAATTATCTCCGCGATACTTTACAACTTGAAGCCTCGCACTACCCCCGCGTCATCATCCGTCAGACGGCTAGCACAACAGGAACCAGCCTTAATGATTTCATTCTGAGGATCCAGAACGACGTAAAAAACTATCCACGCTGATGCTCTCCAATTTCATCCAAGCGGATGTGTTTCAAAATCTTCTTTCATTCCTGCTGCTCTATAAATACGCTAGACTCTTCCTCATCACCTTCCTGGCTGCATTCGCACTACCGCTCCCGTCGACATCGAGCCTCATGACGACCGCAGGATTTGCGAGCCAAGGCTATCTTAATATCGGCTGGATGTTTTTTTTGCCAAGCTCGGCAATGTACTCGCTGACAATATCTCGTACTGGATTATTCGCCACGCGCCAAGCATCATATTCTTCAGCCGCTTCGAAGTGCTCGCCACAATCACTGTCAATGTGCTCATGGGCTTTGCAAAAACCGATTATCGAAAGTTTTTTATTTTTGTCCTTGCAGGGGAAACTGCTCAGGTGTCACTCTTCGCCGGAATCGGGTACTTCTTTGGTAGTAATTGGGAAGCAATCATGACTGGCTTCAGCGGATTCACTACCTCACCATAATTGTCACTGTCCTTCTCCTTGTCGCTTTTCGAAAACGACTGATTGGTACCATGCTCGGGGAGCCTGTTTAAAGTGCCACTTCTTTTCTCTGCCATCCGGTATTATTGCGGATATACTCCTCGGTTCGAACGATAGAGAAGTCTCGCCGCTTAGGATGCGCCACGTAACGCCCGATACGCATCGTGCGCGACGTAGCCCGAATTACATTGAATGAATTACCTTCTTTGCGAGTCCGCGTCGAAATCGCCGTACCCGCCTGAATGAGGAGTGGCCCGGCCGAGGACAGTTTATAGGCTTGGTCACGATATCGTTCGAGCGTGTCATGAAGGTGCCCGGAGAGAAAGAGATCGACACCCATTTCCTGGAGTTCTTTCCAGAACTTTCTTGCCTGTGATAATGGTCGCTTGTAGTGGCCCACTGGTATATTGAATGGATGATGGGAGACGATGATTTTTATTTTTTCTGGTGGGATACTCATGAGGATACTGTGCGCTCGTTCAATTTGATTGGTATTGACTCGCCCTTCTTTCATTTTGAAAATCCGGACGGTATTGATTCCAACAACGAGCATCTCTTCGTCCTGGTACAGTGGCTTGAGATCATCCGAGATGTGCTCGCGGTATTTCGCGTAGGGCCAAGTGAAACGCGTCCAGAATGAATACAGTGGAACATCGTGATTCCCCGGTACGATGAGTATAGGGTTGGGTAGCGACGAAAAAAATTTCTTGGCTTCAGCAAACTGAGCCCTGGTTGCCCGCTGTGTCAGGTCGCCAGAAACGATAATCAGATCCGGGTGACGAGCAGTGATGATATCGCGGAGCGCCTGTTCGAGTGCAGTCTCTGTCCTACCAAAATGGAGATCTGAGATATGGACAATGATACGCATACAGAAAACTTTTGGATCAATACATAGGGTGATGAATGGATTGACTGTAGCACATACAAAAAAAGTCTCTTCCTGAGACTCCTTGGTTACTGAAAATCTGTTGTTGCTTAATCCTGCATCACTTCGTCTACCTAACACCAGAGCCATTTCTCACCGGGCTGGAATGAGCGCATCACTGGGTGATCAGTCTCACTGAAATGCTCGGTGGCATGCTTGTTCTTGGAGCTGTCACAGCAGCCGACACGACCGCAGATGAGACACAGTCGCAGCTGCACCCACGGATTACCGATAGCCAGACACTCCTCGCAGCCGGTCGTTGTCTTCGGCTTCACTTCCTCCGTCGGGATTTCTGCGAAATGCTTGCACGCTGTTTCCATATCAGTAGCAGTTATGAATCTATCTTCAGTGTAGCAAACAAAAGGTACCTAATTTCTCGACCCCTTTCCCGTTCTCCTCCCATTACCTCGCAAGCAATCAAAAACTCCCGCGAGGGGAGTCTTGATTGCCAGTGAGCTGGCTAGTACACACGGTTAGAACTGATTTCTTAAAACCGGCTGGAAATTACTAAAAATACCGCTCCAGCTTTGAAGTGATCTTTTGGGCTTTTTTCGGAGCATTAGAAATTTTCAATGTGAACATACCACGCATATCCAAGAAAGAATCAACTTCTGACATATCCTGTTTTGCAACAATGGGATGTTCTCTCATCCATGAAACAAAGCTGCTATTAACTTTAGTATCAATTTTTACTTCAAAAATAAATTTTCCAATAACATTTTTGTAATCTTCCTCATCTTGTTTGAGAGGGTTTTCATCAAAGAGTACTTCCATCTTTTGTTTGGTACGCACCCGTAAAACAGAACGATCCACTGGTAAGGGGTGAGTAATGACTAGGCGCTGTAACCGACTTTTCTGTCGACGCAACCAGAGAGCGTCAGTTTCAGGACGGGCGTAATAGAACCAGTCATGGGGAGCAATGGAATATGTGGGAAAGGAGGTGGGGAGCTCTTCTTCAATCAAAAGAAACGCTTGTGTCCAATAAAGCTCTAACTCTCTGAGTGTTCGAAACCTAAGCTTCACATATTCTCCTGGTCTGAGGTCAAGAAAAGCACTTGTACGAGCAACTGATTGATACATGCGAGCCATGCGATTCAAACGCCCGAGTTCTTTATCAATCCACCAGAGAGACAGGCTCACGCTTTTGGCGTGGAGCGTTATGACTTCTTTTTCTTTGAGAGCACGCAAAGCTTTGTATACTCCCTGAGCACTTACATCATTCTTTTGAAGCTCTATTAAAATTGATGCTTTCTCTCGAGAGCCTTTTTCAAGTAAGGTAATAATTTTTTCTTCTAAAGTTCTTTCTGGCATGGTTCATTTTTAAACTTTAAGTTTAAAATGTAACTAAAGTAAAGCTTTATTTAGATACATTGTCAATAATATGACACTTTCCATCTGCGAGATTGTCTCGTTCTTTAGAAAGGAAACATCATGCCACCAAGCGGATTCAGCGAGAAGGCCGTCGAGGGGGCCCTAGTATTCATCAAGGGCTGCTATGAGGATCTCCTTCAAGAAGTGAGGGATGGGAAACATCCTTCACCCGAAGTAGCCATCGAGTACGAAATCAGCCAGATCGGGAAGGCCTTGGCGAAGCTCCATATCGACAAGGATGGTAACCTGGTGGAACGCACCAGCAACCACACAACCAGCTAGAACGCCTTCTGCCACCACTTCCCCATCATTGCTACGTGCACTGGTGGGTTTTTATTTTATACACAAAAAAGAGGCCTATTTTAGCCTCTTTTCTGAAATTGAGAGGGAGACTTTCCTACCCCGAACTCCTAAGACAAACACCCTTTCTGACTCTGGTTTGCTACAATATCGATAAAGACATCCGCCGAATAGGCGTTGATACCCGTAAAAGCCTAGTTTATGCCAGAATCTCGTCAAAAAGACCCCATGGGTACGCCCCGAGAGCAGAGTGAGAGAATGCTCAAGAAGATACAGGAAATGGGTAATATCTATGATTTTTCTATCGGATCAGATGGTAAGACTGAGTTTCGCTTTCAAAAGGCCAAAAGCCTGAGTCTGAAAGGTGGAAAAATGGCTCTAGAAGTGTCTTTTTCGTCCATGGAGCACGAGAATAAGTCATTGCTCCATTTCCTCCTCAACACGGCAAAATCTTAACCTTTCTTAACAACCGCTTCTCTTGTTCAGACTGCCAAAATCTTAGGTTTTCTTAACAGTTTTCTGGCCGGCCAACCACTTGAAATACTAGGTTTTACTAAAGAAGGACATCCTCAGAATAGCAACCTTTCACAACAATCGTTCTTGGAGCTGAACCCCTCCTAAATCTTGGGTTTTCTGACAGATTTCACCTTAAAAGTCTATACTTTTCTCAACACGCCAATCCGATCATTTCTTACACAAAAAGTAATAGATTTTTGCTTTATATAAGCCATTTTTATATTGTGGTAAAATGAAAACGAGGCCAGATAGCCTCGCTGCTTGGATAAAATCCCTTATTTGCCTGTGATCAGGTCATTGAGGGATTTTATTTTGTGCTCCTTCAGATAGGTACCGAGCTGCTTATCGCTCCGGACATTGAAGTCGCGGTGATAGAGTTTCTCGATAGTGCTCATATGGGTGTCGTTGCGTTTGTCACGCAGCTCACCATCGGCATTTCGAGTACGGTAGCCTTTCATTCCAGGAGCATCCTGTTTCTGGATACTCATAAAATCTTCAGCTATTTCCACCCAAAAGGGCTTACAACGAAGGTTCGACCGCTTCCTTCTCGTCGCTTACTGCGACGACTGGCAACATCGCACGCGTCGAGAGCGGTCAGAGCATTCAGAACGAGGGAAAGGCCTCGTTTTCAATTACGAATTTTGAGCGCTTTATTGGAGAATGTCAACGGTCAGGTAAGCGCGCCGGCAGGAAACCCTCAAATGGCGGGACAGCTTCCGAACCCCTGACTGGGGAAAAGTATTCCCCGTGCCAGAAGCTACACTGAGTCGGATTGGACAGTTCCTCATGCTCGTCTAGAGGCTGAGTGACGGATATCCGCTTTCCTCTAGCGATGATATTTTTTTAACGATACAATAGCGCTATGGCAGAAAATATAAAACAAAAGCAGCTTGTCGCTATTGATCTCTTCTGCGGTGCTGGGGGCTTGACAGTTGGTCTTAAAAAGGCCGGCTTTAGGGTGGTGGCGGCCGTAGAGTTCGATCCGGAACTCGCAAAGACCTACAAGAAAAATCATCCTGAAGTCATAGTTATCGTAAGAGACATACGCAAGGTAACCGGGAAGGAGATATTAAAGCTTACTGGTCTCAAGAAAATAGATCTTGTTGCTGGCTGCCCTCCATGCCAAGGCTTCTCAAAACTCACAGACAAGCACCACCGTGATGATGAAAGAAATCAGCTCGTCTCCGAGATGACTCGCCTCGTTTCTGAGTTGAAACCGAGTGTGTGTATGCTAGAAAATGTCCCAGGTCTTTCCAAGCGTGGTATGCCATTGCTGGGTGCACTTGAGAAGAAACTCGGTGATATGAAGTACAAGGTGAATCGTGGTGTCCTTCAAATGGCTGACTACGGTGTCCCTCAATCACGTCGACGTTTAGTCTTGCTTGCAGGTAAAGGTTTCGAAATTCCGCTACCAAAACCGACACATGCACGAGTCCCAGAGAAAGGATCGGGGCTGAAGCCGTGGGTAAAACTACGTGATGTACTCACAATCGAAAAGGAGCCAATGCCTTTTTCTAAAGCAAAAGAGCAGGGAGGAGCCCGTAAGTTCCACTGGCACGTCATACGTGATTTACAGCCAATCACCCTAAGACGTCTACGGGCTACTAGAGCAGGAGCAAGTCGTGCAGAACTTCCGGAATCTCTAAGGCCTGATTGCCACAAGGGGTTAAACAAAGGATTCCAAAATGCTTATGGTCGGATGAGTTGGGATACAGTTGCACCGACAATGACAACTGGATGCACGACCCTGAGTTCGGGGCGTTTTGGACATCCAGAAGAAGACCGCACCATCTCTGTTCGTGAAGCTGCCTTAATACAGACATTTCCCTCATCGTATGCGCTTGATACCGAAAACATAGAAACTGCCTGCCGTCTCATTGGAAACGCCCTTCCGTGTACCTTTGCGGCCGCTGTTTCCAGGCAATGCGCTGAGAGGCTATCCGCATTCCAGGACAGGTAGTAAACTGTGGGGTATGAGTGAAGAAACACCAGTACCCCGGTACTCAATGAAGATTGAGAGGCAGATAGTCGATAAGCTCGGCTTGAAGCTCTATGACAAGGTTTCAGCGGTAGTCGCTGAACTTGTAGCAAACTCTTACGATGCGGATGCTGAAAAGGTTCGTGTTCGTGTTCCACTTGGAAAAGCTCTCGCTGTACGGAAAGGTGGGGTTATCGAACAGAAGGGGTACGAAGTTGAAGTGATCGACGACGGCCATGGCATGACCCCCCAAGAAGCATCCGACTTCTATCTTCGCGTTGGCAAAGATCGTCGACTTGATGGCAGACAAGGTGATCGTTCACGATTGAAGAGTAGGCCGGTTATGGGACGGAAGGGTATCGGCAAACTCGCTCCATTCGGTGTCTGTGGCATTATTGAAGTACGTTCTGCAGGTGGCCCAAGAACAACCAAGGGATACGAGGTCAGTCATTTTGAACTCAACTACCAAGGAATTGTTGACGAGACTTCTGATGAAGATGATGAGTACCACCCAGTACCACTAGCAGATGACGGATCGTTCGACAAAACACCAGGGACAACTATTCGCCTTCGCGAGTTCCTGTCGAGAAAAGTGCCGGATCGAGAAACTTTTTCTCGCCAACTTGCGTATCGCTTCCAACCACTTCCGGAGTTTGAAATCATAGTCGAAGATACTAAGGATGAAGACCCTGAACAGCCTTTCGTTCTCGAATCGCAACATATAGCCGTAAACGAAGGGACCAAGATTACTGTTGACACTCGCCCGCTCACCACCCCTGAAGGTGAGACACTTAAAGTCACCGGCTGGATCGGTATGGCGAAGGAGTCACATAAGAATAACGAGCTTGCTGGCGTGCGCATTTACGCGCGAGGAAAAATAGCTGCTATCACTCGTGATTTCGGAAGTCCAGCAGGCTTCACTGGCGAGTTCGTCGCACGTTCTTATCTAGTGGGTGAGATACACGCCCACTGGCTCGATGAGGGAGAAGACCTTATCCAAACCCATCGCCAAGATATTCTGTGGAGCACTGAGCGAGGCCAGGCATTCTCCGAGTGGGGACAAGAGATTCTCAAAGAAGTTGCGAAAAAAGGGCGAGAGCCACGGCGGGAGAATGTTAGGGAAGTCTTTATGAGGGTCTCAAATCTACGAGAGACCGCGAAGGAACGTTATGGAAATCTTGAGGTGGAGGAGGCCGCTATCGAACTTGGCCAACAGATCGGTGGCTTCGCCTCAGAAGACGATCTCGGTGATGAAGACTACGTTAACGGTCTTCGGGAGATTATCCTTGCGGTTGCACCTCACAAACTACTTGTCGACACCTTTCGTCGGATTGAACAGATGGCTGTCGATGGCAAAGTTGACTTAAAAGAGCTAGTGAAGCTCTTCAACACATCGCGGATAGCTCAACTAGCTTCATTCGGACAGATTGTTGAAGAGAAGGTACGCGCCATAGATTTGCTCGATTCCCTCATCAAAGAAGACGGTGCCGACGAGAGCAAGTACCAAGAGATTCTTGAGGATGCGCCATGGCTCATTGATCCACGGTGGGTTCCAGTCACAGCAAATCAAGCTCTGAACACATTCCGTACGGAGTTTGAGACCTGGTACAAGCGAGAATACGGTGAAGAGGTCATTACGACAACCGAAATTGAACACGGGAACAAGCGACCCGACTTTATCTTTCTCAACCTCGATCACCATATCGTTGTTGTGGAAATCAAACCACCGAAACATGTTTTTGCCGATGAAGACTACACCCGACTCGAAAGATACCACGATGCTCTCACGGCGTTCCTTACTGCGAACCCTCGCTTTGTTTCCGACTGCTTCCCAAAGGGTCTCAAAATCATTCTCGTGAGGGATGGTGAAAAATTAAGTTCAACTCAAAGTAAGGCGCTCGAATTGCTGAGAAAAAATGGACTTGAGACTTATACTTGGTCGGAGCTTCTGATGCAGACCAAGCGAATGCACCAGCAGTATATTGATGCTCGCGCTTAACTTTCATCCAGTAATTGCTGCATACGCTTCTCATTAGCTTTGATCAAAAACTGATCGAGGGTTTTGTCTAATGCACCCTAGTACACTTTTATCTTTTCCCGTGAAATTGGTGCTCCCAGCTTCTGCGCTGACTGTGCCAGTTTTTTGATATCCCCCTGCTGCCGGTCGGCCCTCTTTCTCAGTGTCTCAATATCTCCCAAGGCTTTTTTATATCGATCGTGAGCCACTACAGAGCGTATTAGCAGGTATGACACTCCAAGGAGAAGGCCCCATCCTAGCAATGTACGGAGGATGAACCAAACAATCTCTTCCAGGGTGAAGTCCGTCCAAACAAAGCTCACTATCACGAACACCGTAAGAAGTACGGTAAGGGTCTGGAAGAACAGCCTGGCGATCAAGCGCCGGAAAGCACTCATAACCGCAAACAAGATAGCTCCCACAAGAACAGTGAGGAGCGTGAGACAGATTTGATAGAGGATTTCCATGGGATTGATCAACTCCCCCTATTGAAAATAGCGTCTAGAAATCTACGGTTCCCAACTTCTGGCGGGCCGTACTTATTTGGCTCAGATTTACCCGGCCAGATAAAAAGATAGAGAGAATAGATCAGGGTTAGTATCCCTCCGCTAAGCGGGAATATGATAGTGGCGATCAGAGCGACCCACCCCGAATTACCGGTATCATGAAGCCTCCTGACAGTAATGGGATAGGTGATGAGAAGCAGTAAGAGTCCCAGGAAAGCCATAAGGTTCGTTAGTTCTTCTTCACCAAGCGAAGAGACCATTGCTGCTCCTAGTATTGATAACCCCACTATGACCACTAGATTCGCAAGAAAAAACGGCTTGCGAGAAAGTCTGCCCTGAAAAATACGACGGAAAAATGAGAAGTTTTTCTGGTCTTCCATAAAACAAAAAACGACTTATGGATAAAGTCGTCGAAGCGATCTGCCTCCCTAGAGTGGACGGCCCCGACGGGACTCACACTTACAGGATTACCCGAGGGTCTTCCCACTTGCGTGCGCCGGAGTCGCCCGCTGCAAGACACAAGTGGGTATGAAGAGAGGCAAAAAAGCTTGCCTTTCGGGTAAGTATGTAAATGTGAGTCCGAATCCAATCTAGCCCGTTAGAGGGGAAAAATCAATGATTTGCTACAATTGACCCATATTTCGTAGGTCCGCCCTTAATACCCTAGATTCGTACCCTATAACCCCTAGTGTTCCTATGACGATCAAGGACGAACAAATTGAACCTCTTCGGGTAGCCCTTTACATACGGGTATCCACAGAGGAGCAGGCTGAGCGATATGGGCCTGATCTTCAAAAAGATTCTCTACTCGGCCTTATCAAGTCTCGAGGAAAACTTGCTAACAAGAAGGACGTGCTCGAGCTAGCAGGAGAACAGTATATTTACATGGACGACGGGATAAGCGGGACTACGAATCCGGACGAGAGGCCCGCTTTTTCAAGACTGAAAGAGGACATCCTTCACGCAACAAACGGAGTAAAACCATTTGATGTTGTGGCCGTCTATAAAATTGATCGTTTTGCGAGAAAGTTATCTGTTCTTTTAGACATCATTGAGTTTTTCGAAACCAATGAGATAAAGTTTATTTCTGCCAACGAAAGCATTGATACCTCCACTCCTTTCGGGAGGGCAGTGCTAGGAATCATTGGTGTAATCGCGGAGCTTGAGATACAAACCATAAAGATGAGGACCCAGGACGGGAGACTCCAGGCTATTAAAAGAGGAGTCCCAATGGGAACGTTTACTACCTACGGATACACCAAAGGAGAAGATAAGCTCAGGCGAGTTTTTGAGGAAGAAGCTCAGACCGTAAGAGAAATCTTCAACTTATTCGTTAACCAAAAAAGGACTCCGGATCAAATTGCGCGAGAACTCAAGACGAGAGAGATTCTATCTCCCGAAGCTTCTGCCTCTGTTCACGGGAAAAAGAATGGCACTCTAAGGAAGAAATCTACTATCCATTTCTGGCGACCAGACAGCGTTCTCAACATCATCAAAGACGAAATTTACATTGGGAAAATATACTACAACAAAGGGAGGAGGGGTAAGCCAAACCCGAAGGAGACCTGGCAACTATCTGAAGCAAGAGCACCTATCATCATCGACCTAGCTACATTTGAAAATGCACAAAGGCTTCTTGAGACTGCACGACATGAAAGAAAACAGACCGTGACCGGCCACACTTATCTACTGAGTGGCTTGCTCCGATGTGAAGCCTGCTATGAAGCTGCAAAAGGTACGGCTATGGTTCATTGGGTGGGCGAGAGAAAAGAGATCGGTAAGGGGAGTGGAAAGTTTACCTACGCCTACAAATGCGGACGAAAAAACGATAGGAAGTATGAGAAAACCTGCAGCACTCTTCCTTTACCTGCCACAGAAATTGAACGCTATATTCTTGAATTCTGTAAGAAGATTATCAAAAATCCAAAGGCGACTTATAATCATCAACTTCAGCTCCAATCCTCAAAACAGACACAGATCCACCTGACAAAGAAATTAAATGATCTCACCGGACTCCTCAATGGAATTCCAGCCCAAAGAGAACGCCTCCGTGAAATGAGAGAGGACGGAAAGATTTCTCGAGAGGCACTAGATGCACGATTTACCGACATCGCGGCCAAAGAGAAAAGACTTCAAGAAGAACTTAAGAAAGCCCAGCTAGAATTAGCTCAGGACGCGCTGACATCAGGAGCCATTACTGCTTTAGGAGCTTTTTCTCTCAAATACAAGGTTGGTATCAATAAGATCCTCAACGACCGTAAAGAAGCCTATACCTTGCTCCATGAGCTCATAGAGGAGATTGTAGTGTCTAGTAGACCCCTTTCAGATAAGGACATTATCGCTGGAAAACGAAAAAAGGATCAAAAGATCCCTTATCGTCTCCATATAAAGCTGAAACTGCCTCAGGAGCTCCTTCAGTCATTACCTACCCAGTTCGGGGTAGAAACGACTCATTTGAGCGGGTAACGGGAGTCGAACCCGTATCTTGACCTTGGCAAGGTCACATAATAGCCGCTATACGATACCCGCGGATTTGATTGGAAACTCTGATCACCTGTGGGACTGGATGGATTCGAACCATCGACCAAGCGGTTATGAGCCGCCTGCTCTAACCGCTGAGCTACAGTCCCGAGGGCCTAGGGGACAAAACCCTGTGCCGGGGGGCAGAATTGAACTGCCGACGCAAGGATTTTCAGTCCTTCGCTCTACCACTGAGCTACCCCGGCGAAACATAACTATTATCCCGGAACTACCGAAAAAAGCAACCATTCCGCACTACTTGTTGTCTGTGGGCAGTAGAGGACTCGGTCACGAGTATTTTCCCTGACGGGAAAATATCTCGACCCCGCCTCGCGGTCCTCGCCTTTCTCAAAAGAGAAAACTCGGACATCGCTCCGGCATTCTCGTCCTCTCACGGGCCAAGCAGTTGGCCTGTTCTATAGTGAATAACATTCACTGTGGGCAGTAGAGGACTCGAACCTCTGACCCCCTCGGTGTAAACGAGGTGCTCTAACCAACTGAGCTAACTGCCCGTCTCACTATCGTACCGATGGTCTCCTAAAAAAGAAAACTGGTCAATGAAGTACCAGCTTCTTCCTTTGTGCCCAAGAGAGGACTCGAACCTCCAATCCCTTGCGGGAACTAGCACCTCAAGCTAGCGCGTATACCAATTCCGCCACCTGGGCAGGGACGACACGGAAACGAAACTACTCCGACTTCAGCTCCTCCGGAGCGAGATCTTCAGCTGCCGCTTTAGCGGCTGCCTTTACCTCTTTCACGACGTCTTTGACATCTTTGCCCGCCTTACCAATCTCAAACGGTACTTCTTTCAGCTTCTTGCCGATTACTTTCGCTGACTTGGTGCGAACAAAATACAGTTTACCACGACGTGCCTTGGTTCGCTTCATGAGTTCGATTGACTCCACCTGAGACGAGAGGAGAGGGAAGATAATCTCGACGCCGATACCCGAGGAAACCTTGCGGACCGTCACCATCTGGCTCGAGCTTTGACCGCCCTTGATAGCGATGACCATGCCTTGAAACATCTGGACACGGGTCTTATCACCCTCTTTGATCTTACGGCGTACTTTCACCACATCTCCAGCCTGGAGGAGAGGGAGATCCGTGCGAGCAGCGCGGAGGTTCTGATTGAAGGCGACAACTTTCTGGTTCATAGGAATTTCGTGTCTCCGGAAGAAACTTCCAGATAAATACTAAATACATAGTGATAAAAAATAAGCCTTCTATCAAACACAGTAAGGCTTACTCAAGCGCTCCAATCATAGCCCCTTCCCGCTTCGGCGTCAAGCATTTTCAGGGTATCGGAAAAGTAGCGGGGGAGCGGGGATTCGTAACGGTATTTCTGTTTCCCTAGCTGAAAACGGAGCTCACCAGCATGGAGGAGCTGAAAGGGGGGCTTCAGCGGGTCGCGGCGATGCTCCTTAAAGCGGTAGAGGCAGTCACCAACGATTGGATAGCCAAGCGCGGACAAGTGCACGCGAATTTGGTGGGTTCGACCAGTTTTTGGCTGTACAGAAAGGAAATCATACCCTGTATAACGTGTGTGTAAGCTGTATTCCGTCAGCGCATCACGCAATTCCCCGGCAAATTCTCGTTTGCCGGCCGGAACCGCGCGTTTTTTCGCCCCCTTCACCCGACCAATAGGGAGATTGATACTACCACTGGCGGTCGCTAAATTCCCATACACCAGAGCAAAGTAGATTTTTTCAATCTTGCGCTCTTGAAAAAGCTTTTTTAGAGCCTTAAACGCCTTATTCGACTTGGCAATGAGTACCAGTCCTGAGGTATCTTTATCGAGCCGATGGACCATCCCAGGGCGCTTTTCATCCTCACCAACGCCAATAATCTGTGGATAAGTCGTGGTTATCCAGTCTGTGACTGTTTTTTGGCGTGAATTTCCAGCGGGATGCATCGCGATACCAGCTGGCTTGAAGATAGCAAGAAAGGTCTCTGTTTCCGCGACCAGTGTGGGGGTAGGAGCTTTTTCAATCAATGAGGGTACTGGTTTCCTACTCTGCGAAATACCCGAGAGATAAACCATCATGCCGGGCTTCATTCGTAATCCCGAACGCACCATCGCCTTGCCGTCAATCACAACCGATCCGGCGGCGATGAGCGACTGGATAGCTGCCCGAGAAAGATTGGGGCAGGTTTCAATCAGAAAACGATCGAGTCGGAGACCGTTGTGTTTTTCCTTTACAAAGATGGTATTTCGCTCTTCCATACTGGATCTCTCTGTATGTTACTCCACACTTGTGTACTTACCTGTAAAGCTTGTCCACGAGTTATACCGATTAGGGAGTTGTCAGCATGCCATCTCACCTCGAACGTGTCAATGCTACTTGTGCTTATAAACATATCATAAATACTATATGTTGTATTTAAGATTATATTCTGTTGTGAAAAGAGCATTTTTAGACGGCAAACACGCGATAGTTGACACCCTTATTTGACCTCTCTATCATGGTTAGGCGTCTCATGGTTTTCAGGGTCGCAAAACACATTTTTCACTCATTTTTTTATCAACATTATGTACCAACAAGAAGGGTGCGGCGGTGGATGCTGTGAGGAAAAGTCAGGGGTTGAGATGCCGGAATACTTCCCGGTAATCGGTAGCCGGGTGCCCGATCTCGAGTTTGACTACTACCAGAAGGAGTCTTTCCATAAGGCTCACTTCTCAGATTTTCGCGACAAGTGGACTGTCATCTTTTTCTACCCGGCCGACTTTACGTTCATCTGCCCAACCGAACTCGAAGAGATGCAGAAGAACTATGCCAAATTCCAAGAACTTGGAGCGGAAGTCCTCTCGGTCTCGACTGATACGAAATTCACGCACAAGGCATGGCACGACCACTCGCCAGCAATCAAGACGCTCGAGTATCCGATGGTTGCAGATCCGTCCGGCGATATTTCAGACGCGTTCGGTGTCCTCATCACTGATCCGAAGAACGAGGATTACGGGCTCGCGCTCCGGGGCTCATTCATCATCGATCCGGATGGCACGCTCCAGGCCTATGAGATTCACGCGAATAATGTTGGCCGAAGTGCTGATGAGCTGCTCCGCAAACTCGAGGCAGCAATTTTTGTCCGCGAGCACGGCGGCGAAGTCTGCCCTGCCAACTGGAAGAAAGGCGGCAAGACCCTGAAGCCGGGCATCGATCTCGTTGGAAAAATCTAGTCAAACCATATGGCCTACAGCGCAAAAAACTACTCGCACCTTCTCGGTCTCGCAGGTTTTTCTGAAGCGCTTCTCAATAATCACTTCACGCTCTACGAAGGCTACGTGAAGAATACCAATGCACTCTCAGACAAGCTGAAAGCCCTCACCGAAAAAGGTGAGTTCTCTACGCCAGAATTTGCTGAGTTCAAGCGACGATTCGGCTGGGAGTGGAATGGGATGCGGATGCATGAGCTGTACTTCGGCAATATGTCGAAAGCAGCAACTACCCTCACCGACGGGGCACTGAAAGAAAAGATCGTTACCACCTATGGCAGCCTCGAAAACTGGGAGAAGAACTTTGTTGGGACGGGCAGTCTGCGCGGTATCGGCTGGGTTGTTCTCACGCACGACATCGAGACAGGGAAGCTGTACAACGTCTGGGTGAATGAGCATGATCTCGGCCACCTGGTCGGAACGACACCGCTCCTCGTCATGGATGTCTTTGAGCACGCTTTTATGGTCGACTACGGCCTCCGCCGCGCCGACTATATCGCCGCCTTTATGAAGGCAATCGACTGGTCAGTCGTCGAGCAGCGATTCACCCGGTAATCTCACAAAATCCGCATCAATCCATTCATCCTTAACGCTCACGCTGCCCTGCGCAACACAAAAATATGCCCGTAGAAAAAATCCGCCGCCGTGATGGAGAAATCATCCCGTTCGACCGCCATCGCATCGAACACGCGATTGAACTCGCTTGCGATGCAATCGCCATTACCGACAAGACATTCATTCCGACCGTCACAGACGAAGTCATCAAAGACGTCGAGCGTGTCTACTCTGAGATTTTCGTCAATCGAGTACCGACGGTAGAGGACATTCAGGATATCGTCGAGCGCGAACTGGTCAAAGCAAACCATTTCGACCTCGCCAAGACATATATCCTGTACCGGGAAGAGCGGAAGCAAGAGCGGGAAGAGCGTCATGAGCGACTGGTGCGCGAATTCGAAGAACGCACACTGAAGGTGACAAAGGCTGACGGATCCAAGGAGTATTTCGACATGAAGAAGCTTCGCGCCGTCTTCGACCGGGCTTCGAAAGGCTATGAGGAGGAGTGTCGCTTCGAAGACCTCATGGACTCCTTTAAGAAGAACTTAGTCGATGACATCAAGACATCGGACATCGAGGCCCTGCTCGTCAAGACCTGCGTCGACCTCGTGACGGTTGAAAATATTCTCTGGCAAAATATCGCCGCCCGTATCCTCTTGGGTGGCCTTTACAAGAAGGCCATCAAGAATCGCGGCCTCGCCCAAAAAGACATCTACTCCGCCGAGGCCTACAAGACTCACTTCGATGACTACGTCAAAAAGGAGATGTACTTCAAGGATTTCTACCAATATTACTCAGCTGAGGACATCCTCGAAGCGGGTCACCACCTCTCTAAGGAGACCGATGAGAGCTATGAATATACGACGATTGTTTCCTTCATCAAGCGGTACCTGCTCAATCCAAACAAAATCATCCGGGAACTCCCTCAGGAGATGTACATGTCTGTCGCGCTCTTCCTCGCTATCCCAGAAGAGAAAGAGAATCGGCTTCCGCTCGCGCTCAAGATCTATGAACACTGTTCGAAGCAGCGT
>JBATNS010000116.1:0-1520 GCA_049290475.1 Candidatus Moraniibacteriota bacterium
CATTGGCAGCCGAACGTGAGGCAAAAGCCGCAATCGTTCATGCTGCCCGGCGGGAAGAGGCGTTGCCCAAAACAGGGTCTACTTTCCGGACAGGAGAAAGTCACATCGATAATCCGCTCAATCCAAACCAGTACGGCGCCCATCGCGACCATGGGCCGCGGGGAGCGGTACAGCCAGTCACGGCGATGTCTAGTGAGGATATCGGAAGCCTAACGCGTATGGAGAGCGGGGCACTCGAGGACGCCCTCAACGATCCTGTTGAACTTGGTGGTCTAGCCACGCCGAGAGTAGCTGAGTCTCTCCAGGCAAGGGCGCGAGCAGAGGGTTTCTATCCTGATAAGAAAGAAGTAGAACAGGCATTGGTCTCTGGAAAGCTACCTGATCCGATCAAGATAAAAAAGTTGCCTTGGCAACCAGATATGTTTACCGGACCACGGGTAGATCCTCGTCCGGCGACACCGATGGGGACAGTTGACGATTTGCGGACATCTGGCAGCGTGGAAGGTGTGGAGGATGAATGGAGGGCTGCACAGCGCGCTGCCCGCGTCGATAATCCAGAAGGGATAATGAGTCTTCGCACTCCTGGTGGAGTCGTTGGTGTCGAAGATAAATGGAAAGCTGCAAAACGGGCCGTGGAAGGATCGAAGTATCCTGAAGGACTGAACGCCTTCCGCGTTGATCCAAGCAAGAAGTTGAATACAGTAGAGGCAGCACCAGGGAAAGAGTCCGAGCGTGAAACACTTCGCACGCGCTATTGGGATAAGGTCCTTGAACTTCGTCAGATGATCGTTTTGGCAGTTACTCCAGATGAGAAAGAGCTGATGCAGGACGTATTGGACCGTAGTCTCGCAAACTATAAGCGGGATTTCGGTGATTTTCCGGACGAAAAAGTATAGAGTGAGGGTGCTGTAATCGGCCTGAAATAGGGTGTATAATCGGGGTAATAATCCTAATGACAAGCTATGAGCGGTTTTGAAAGTGGTCACAAGTCTGCTGCACAAGCACGGAATGCTGAAAATGAATGGGTGAGTCAAATCACGGAGGAACAGAACAAGAGAACTGTCGAGGTAGAGCCAGTTGTCAAGTCTGAGAATCAACCGCTCCTTACAACAGAGCAGCGTGCGAGTAAGGAGGCGGCACGGCAAGAGGCAGAAGCAGAAATTATGACGCTGCAGGCAGAGGTGGTCGCGCTTGAATCACAATGGAAAAGGGATGCGGCTCGTCTGAAGGGTTTGACGGCGATGATGCGGGAATCAGGCCCAGTAGATCCGGACATGGTCGTCGACTTTACGAAGACGGAATCATCGGTTGCTGAGCTTGGTGAAAACATGGCCAAAAAGCGTGCTGAGCTCGATGGAAAGATGAAACAGTTCAAGCTCGTGTTCCCGGAAGCGATTAACTAAAAATGTTTGGGTTATGGAAATACCGAGTCTTGAAGAGGTATCGAAGAAACCACTTCAGCCAGCCATCGAGGTGTCTGATGTTGTCGAGTTCGATATGACGTCGGAGGAATTTGCTGC
>JBATNS010000117.1:0-3630 GCA_049290475.1 Candidatus Moraniibacteriota bacterium
GCGCCATACAGCCCTCGATACTTTTGTCCTCGCCGGCTTTGAGAATGTCGTACAGGGAGCGGCATCGATTGGACCAAGCGCCAAAAGGCGTTAGAAAGTGGTATCAAGCGGTGAGTTCATCGACACACCGGCCACGTCCAGGAATGCGCAGCGGCCCATCTCAACCGAGAATGAGCCGTTTTTCTTGGCTTGACTCGCTCGCTCGTGCATGGGATACAGGATACGTGCTCTCTCCCGAAAGGTTGTCATGGAATCAACTCCGGATATCATCTATATTCGCGCGGTCGATCTCCGGCCGCTTTTTATCAAGTTCACCGGTTTATACCATCCGATCACGCGCATCTTTCGTCCGATTACTCGAGACCGGATGCAGGAACACATCGGCTATGAACTCCGCGTGGGTGATTTCGTCGAAATCTTCGCCCTGAAGCGTTACATCCAAGTCGAGATCGGTCACGATACCGAACTCACTGATGAACCAAAACTGGCCAAGCTCAGCTACCCTTTCGCCTGACGGTTAACTGACCGTTGGGTGTTTTATTTTTTGAAATATGGCCTTGAGCAGTTCAGGCCTCCCCTCGCCAGTTTTTGCCGAATGACGGACGACAGGCGCAGGAGCGAATTCCGTTTCGAACAGACGGATGTTGCGATCGACATCGACTCGGCGACCCTTATCACATTTATTCGCGAGGATGATGACTGGTCGGCCATACTCCATGAGGAGTTTGAAAATCTCGCAGTCGGAATCCTTGGCACCAATTTCGGCGTCGACGATGAGGACGGCGGCACGGATATCAATCGACATATCTGCCGCAAACCAAGAGATATACCCGGCCATCTTCTTTCGCAGTGGTCCAGGGACATTGGCATAGCCATAGCCAGGGAGATCGGCCAGATACCACTCATCATTCACGAGAAAGTAATTGATTTCAGTCGTTCGTCCGGCACGCTTGTTGGCATGGGCGAGATCCTTCTGTCGAGTGAGTGCGTTGATAGCGCTTGATTTCCCGACATTGGAACGACCAAAAAACGCGACCACCGGCCGTGACGGCTCTGGAAGTCCCTCAGTCCCGATAACCCCCTTGATGAAGACAGCTTTCTTGATTTCCATATTCTGTACGAAGAATGAATGACTGTAAAGTGTTCATTATATTGACAGGAAAAGCCATGTGTGGCAAGGTGAGTCCGGCCAAAATTGACAATGGCCACCTTCCGACGTATAAATCACCTGAGTTATTTAACATCCGCTCCCAACACCTGAAGGAGGACAGCGTGAACACGAAGGAACTCCCCGCCTGCCGCATCGTCCGCCATCTCTTCCCGCCCGCGCCGCACGACGAACCGGTAAAGCGCCGTCTCGTCCGGAGCATGCACCCCGAGGCCGCCCAAAGTTGGGCAAGGCTCTATGACGAATGGGGGCTTTATCCGATTGGCCCTCAACCCTACGAAAACCTCTGTACATCCGAAAGTCGTCACCTCTTCTGGGCGATCGAACCGAATGGCAAAGGCCGGGTCCTTGGCATGATGTTCTGCACCCCGATCCGCCTCTTCGACGTCCGAATCGGCGTCATCCATGACTTCATCGTCGCACACCAACATCAGCGACACGGCATCGCCGGAATACTCCTCGAAGCGACGATTGCCTGGACGCGCGAAGAAGCCTATGCCAACGGCGTACCAGCTATCGGATTGCTCCAGACAGCCGCCTCCCGCCGGCTGAAATCGGCAACGAGTTTCCTGAGAAAGCACGGTTTCCGACTGCTGACTCAGGATGATGACCCCTACTACGGACTCGATATCACGCCGCGAGACAGCGAACGGCTGAAGCGAGCGTCGCGGTGAAGAACCCGTCCACTGTCGTGAGACCCGAGCGCGCATCTGCCGCTCGGGTTTTTTCCTGACCATGAATTTTCTACGGCTTGCCACTGAAAAATAAAGATTGCCGTCACCCCACTTCTCATTGACAATGAGCGCAAACTCGCTAATAATGGAGCACATTCTTTCCCAATTCACCGGAGAACAACATGTGGATTTTCCGTATTTTGATTGGCACTCTTTACGATATCGGCCAAGCCATGGCCGCCCTCTCGGCGCTTGCCGGCCTCGGTTATTTCGTCGTCAGCCTCGTCATGGACAGTCAAGTGTACTTCTTCACGTCCCTGAAGCACTTTGCTCTTGCTCTCATCTTTTGGTTGATTGCCCGACTCTTCCGCCGATACGCCACCTAAGGTTGTTCGGCAACACATTTTCAACATCACCCCCCCGCTCGTTTTTGGAGCCCTGCCGGTCAGCGTAACCGCCGGGCTTTTTTCTTTGTCCACAATGAGAACCCGTTCGGGCGGACGCATCGAAAATACTTTCTGGTTTATAAAAAGAAATGAGGCGTCGCCCTGGTAGGGAAACGCCTCGGACTCCATAAACCACATTATCCATGGAAGTGAATTACGTGACTTCAGAACCGGAAGCCGCGTGGCACGACAACGATGCCACTCTCGTCGACGGTCAGGCCGCGCGCCCGGTCGGCTTTGAGATCGAAACCGATACTGATGCCTTCCGGAATAAGGAAACTGCTCGAGCCGTTTTTTTCCCTGATCGGTAGCGTTCCACGGTATACTGAAGACATGATTCGCCGAAACATCCTTTTTCTCTCTGCAGCCCTTGTGCTCACTACTGCCCTCTACGGACTGTATTGGCGAGCTCATCGCTATGATGAACGAGCTATCGTCATGCCGGTCACAAGCGGGACAGCCACCGCCTACTTCGCAGGTGGCTGTTTCTGGTGCACCGAGTCCGACTTCGAACATCTCCCGGGGGTCAGCGAAGCCATCTCCGGCTACTCGGGTGGAATGACAACCGATCCGACCTATACAGCCGTCTCAAGCCATACGACGGGGCACTTAGAGACTGTCGAGGTCCGCTATGATCCGACGCTCGTCAGCTATGAGACGCTCATCCGCTACTTTTTCGCCCATATCGATCCGACCGATCCAAACGGTCAGTTTGCCGATCAGGGCGACAGCTACACGGGAGCCGTCTTCTATCAGACGGAGGGTGAGCAACTCGCCGCTATCACTGAAATCAAACGACTGACGGATGCAGCCGTCTATCCGAAAGCAATCGTCACCGCCGTCCGACCGTTCGAACGGTTTTATCCAGCAGAAGCATATCATCAGGATTACTGGAAGAAGAATTCCGTCCGCTACCAATACTATCGCAGCGGCTCGGGCCGCGACCGCTACCTGGAGAAAGCATGCGAGTGGCGCCAAACAAAAAGCCTCTCTTGCGAAGAAGCTCCGGCGCACTAGTGTTTATTTTTGTTCCGCCCGGCGATAGTAGCCGACCAAGTCGGCTTCGGCGATAGTATTCCCGATGAGAGCATTCCGGAACATGAGGTCGCTCGCTTCCGGCGGGATGTGGAGCAGACCTTTGAGCGCGTAGATACGGAAAATATAAATGTGTTCGCCCCGGTGCGGGCATGGACCGCCGTACTCGGCCCGACCAAACGTATTCACTCCCTGAATGGCACCTGTAGGAACAGAAGCCTCCTTGATCGCGGTCGTTTTCGGATCAATATTCCAGAGACGCCAATGAATCCACATCCCACCCGGCGAATCTGGATCCTCCATGAGG
>JBATNS010000118.1:0-6885 GCA_049290475.1 Candidatus Moraniibacteriota bacterium
GTTCCAGGCACCGCCTCATCAACGACCGAAGCGATATTGGTAACGACACTGCCAAAAGTATAGTAGTCGAAACAGCTAGCATTGCCAGCCGGAGTATCAGGCATATCAACCCCTCGCGTAGAGACATCACCCAGCAGAGTATCTGGCAGGGCATCGACATCTAGAGGAATAGCCCGTTCACCAGCATTCTCCGGCCCGCCTGAGCCAATTGAAGCATCTGACGGCAGGACTTCTGCCTGTGCGCGGCCAATCGGAACAAACACTACGAAAAATACGATTACAAAAAGAAGCTGGAAGGACGCTTTTCTGTTCATTTGATTTGGACGAATGGCAGTCTCAACATGAATATAGTCTACCACTATAAAATAATTTTTTTAAAAAAAAATGGCGCCCGGCAGAAGATTTCTGCAAAGCGCCTGGCCTGGACGGTATCCAGTTTGTCCCGAGACTAGTTCGGAACGAAGGTCGTGAGAGCGACCGGATTGGGACCGACAGAAACGGTCCGCGCGAGCGAGACGCCCGCGATCTCAGACACGGAGTTGTAGCCGGGGCCCCACAGGGCCGCGTACAGCTTGCCATCGGCAAACGTCAGTCCGTACGGAAACGACTTGTTCCCTGTCGAGACGAAAGCTGTCTCCACCATCGCGAGGTTGAAGGCATGGACGCCGTCATTGGAGTCACTCACCCAGAGCCGCGCGCCGGTCAGGTCGAGCGCCATCCCACCCGGCTGTCGGCAACCCGTGAAAGTCGCCAGACGAGACGCAGTAGTGACTGCGCCGGTGGCGAGATCGACCGTCGAGATGGTTCGATCTCCGGCATTACCAACGTACAGCTTGTTGGTAGCCTGATGAATGACCCCACTCATCGGTACTGAGCCCACGGAAAAGGTCCTGAGCGTCGCAAGCGTCTCCGCGTTGAGTTCGGTCACCGTTCCCACGGTACCGGGCTGGTAGTCACGGATACCGCAGTTCACATCAATGACATTCATCGCGCTCTTGGTGGCGCTCAACACATAGATCCGCTTGGTGAGCGGGTCAGGGTGGGCCACGAGACCCACGGGCGTCATCGAGTCGGCAGTGAGGGCACCAGACCGGTTCAGTTCCACCTGGGTCAGACGGTCAAAGCGGAAAATCCGGTTCCGCAAAGTCGGCTGCCCCGGATAGCCCATGTTATTGCTATAGGCCGCGTAGACACCCTCTGGCCGGACAGCGAGTGCCTCGACATACTCGAATTGCGCCGGATCAGGATCGAACGAAATGCTCGAGGTTGCTCCCGTTGCCACGTCGATGACATCGATGCCGCGGGACGTAGCAATGCCGGCGCTATAGACCTTGCCAGCCGCCGCATCAGACGCGATCGCCCACTGGGTCGAGACGAGACCAAGCGTCACATGCTCGACGGCATAGCCGTTGCTCGGATCAACCGACGAGATGTATTGCCGGCCATTCGCTGGTGTCGCGCCATAGTTCGCCGTGTACACGCGCGCGGCAGCCGCCATCGGAGAAGCAGTCGTCGTGAATTGTGACACAGAGGCTGCTGCCATGGCATTGCCCGCGAGATCCTTCACGACTCCACCGGCAATCGTGACCGTATACAGCGTCCGGTAGAGGAGCCGTTGCGATCCGAGGCCGAGGAAAAGGGTGTTGGACTGAGCATCGGCGCCGCACGTGAGTGTTGCAGACACCTGCATGCCGCCACCCGTGAGGGTAACCGCATTCGGTACTGCGGACGGGCATTGCACCTGCTCGCTCATCTCGACCACCACTTGGCCGATTGCCGGATCCACACCGAGCTGCCCATTGACTGGCGAAACAGTTGCCACTTGTGGTGGCGTTGTATCACCTGGCGGTGGAGGCGGTGGAACGGTCGGCAAGGTAACTTCTGCAAGCGTCGATGTTTCCGAGCGATTGCTCGCGAAATCTGTCGCCAGCACGGCAACCCGATACGTCGTACCAGGACTGAGTCCATCAAGCATCACCTCTGGCACTGAGGGATTGGCGAAGACAGTAATCGGTGCACAGCCGGCCCCTTGGCAGCGGAGTACCTGGTAGCCGCTCATGCCGGACGTCGTCGCACCGGCTACGGTCGGGTCAACCGAAGGGGTCCAGATGACCCTAGCGCTCGTAGAGGAAGTCGCTGTGATGACAACATTGGATGGCGTGGACGGCGCGGTGATGTCTGCCGTCAGAGGAGGCGGGGGCGGAGGTGAAATATCTCCTCCTGAACCGCCGCCACCACAGGCAGCGATGACGAGGCCTGCAGCAAGCATGCCCCCCAAGCGGAAGAGTCGGCTGATTGCTCGATAGTAAGCCATGATTGGCTCCTTGGTTGGGAAGGGACACAATGACTCCGAAGAGTCCCGTTTCCGAGTTCTGTGCGGGTAGTTATCCCCCAAATCTCGTTGGGGTCAAATTACCACATCCTTGCTAAATGTCAAGAGAAAAAGCGCTTGGAAAGGCGCTTTTTCGGACTCACACCCCTAAAAATCTAAGGCAATCAATTGAACAACTTCTTGTAATTCTTGGACCAGTAGACGATGCCATTGTAATAGTGCGCATTGAAGGCGCCGAGGTAATTGATTGATGCCCTGCGGATAGCGGCTTCCTTGTCCGAAGTCGCTCCGGCCTTGCGGAGCTTCAGAGCCATCGCCATCACACCATCCGTCAGACTCCAGGGATCAGGATTCTTATGCCCGGTTTTGGAACGAATTTCTGCTTCGTATCCGCGCCAGACATCCGACATGAACTGCGCCACGCCCATCGCCCCACCCTGGCCAATATAATTCGGTGAGCAGGAAACCTTCTTCGATTTGTTGTACCCGAGCGCATCGACGATATCGTAGAAGATTTCCTTCCGTTTGGAGAGTAGGTTAATTGATGCCTGATATTTCTTTCCGTATTTCTTGTAGCGGGCGAGCGACACTTTTTCCACTTCGCTATACGTGCATTGTCCCGTATTGGCCCCAAGATTCGTTTCCATTTTCAGGAACCCGTAGAGAACACCCTCGGGGACACCCGTCTCATTACTCGCATCCTCGACCGCTTCGCGAATATCCTTAGCGTTATAGGATTTCCCGGTGAGTGTTGCTAGGTCTCCTTGGAGTTCCGCCAACTCTTTCTTCAAACGATTGACAGTCTTCGCGACATCCTCGACATCTTCGATCGTTTCCTGTTGATCAGAAACAAGTATGTTCTTTTCGACCGCCTTCTTTTGAAGCAATGTTTCATGATCCTTCTTTGCGTCCTCGAGCGACAGTTTCTCTGATTCCGTATCAGCTCTCGACAGAGTCAAAGAATTGAGAAGGGAAGCTATTTTTTCCCCGACCGTCAACAGTTTATCCGGATCATTCACGACTTCTGTAAAATGCTCTTCGGTAACAAGGATACGAGGTAGCGGCCACTCTCCCTGATAGTAGAGTTCACGCATCAATCCTGTGATGAGCCCTTTCTTGTCAGCAATCCCCGCTTCAAGCAAAGCTACTTCGGCTTCTTTCCGCTCGATTGTGTTGGCTGCTTGCTGGATCTTGATCTGTGTCTCAGCAATGGCTCGCTGAGTCGAAGACAACGATACGTTGATACCGGCGAGTTCGGACTCAAGGGCCCTCTTTTTGGCTTCAGCTTGTTTCAATTTCTTTTCAATATCCGAAATGTCATTCTTCAACTCTTCTGGGTCATCCTGAGCGGATACTTCCGGTATGCTGAATAAGACACTCCAGAGCACGAGCAAGGGAACAAAAAGAAAAAGCAAGCGATACTTGTTTGTTTTGATACGCATATTCCCATTATACCTCATGCAAAAAGAGGCTCCGCCGAGCCTCTTTTACCGTCTTTCTACTTTGAAGCCTCAATTTCTATCTCTTTCACTCGCTTCCAGACTGCTTTCTCGATCTCTTTACCGACCTTCGGATTTTCCCGGAGAAAAGTTCTCGCCTGTTCACGCCCAACACCGATCTTCACTTCACCGAAACTATGCGTATTCCCCTGCTTCTTGATGACCTCATATTTTACGCCCGTATCGAGGACATCATCGCTCCATGAGATGCCTTCATTGTACATAATAAAGAATGACGTGGTCCGGAACGGCGGGGCAACCTTGTTCTTCACGACTTTTACATTGACCTGGTTACCCACGACTTCTTCGCCTTTCTTTACCTGGGCGCTTTTCCGGACCTCAATACGAACGGATGAGTAGAATTTGAGCGCATTACCGCCGGTTGTTGTCTCGGGATTGCCGAACATCACGCCAATCTTCATCCTGAGCTGGTTGATGAAAATGACGACGACATTTGAACGAGCAATGATAGCCGTCAATTTTCGGAGTGCCTGACTCATAAGTCGCGCCTGCCGACCAACATGCTGATCCCCCATCTCGCCCTCAATTTCTGCCCGCGGAACAAGTGCCGCGACAGAATCGATGACGATGATATCGACCGCATTCGAGCGTACGAGCGTCTCGACGATATCGAGCGCTTGCTCACCAGAGTCCGGCTGAGAAATGAGAAGTTCATTTACATTCACGCCAATCCGCTTGGCGTACTCTGGATCAAGCGCGTGCTCCGCGTCGATGAATGCGGCGACGCCGCCCGCCTTCTGGGCGTTAGCAATTGTGTGCAGCGTCAGTGTCGTTTTGCCTGATGACTCTGGACCGTAGACCTCGACAATCCGCCCGCGGGGCACCCCGCCGATCCCGAGCGCGATATCGAGCGAGAGTGATCCGGTTGGTATCGCCTCGACGTCAACCTTTCGGACATCACCAAGCTTCATGATCATTCCCTCGCCAAACTTGCCCTTAATCTCATCAACTACCGCATCAATATTCTTCCTCTCTCTGCCCACTACCTTTTCCTTTGCCATAGGCGTGTAATTATGGATTAGTACTTATCGGTTCTGTAGATTGCTGTTTTAATTTTTCATATATTCTCCCACTGACTGGTATCGCCCCCTCTCCAACCGGGACGGCTGGCTCATCATCAAGGCTCGTTTCGGTATGCAGCGCATCATCCGTCGAGAGGCGCACCGGGGCTTCCAAGTTTTCGAACCGCTGCTCCTTTCCGGGCGAGAGGGTACCACTATACAACACTGTCTCGCCACTTGCGACGGTTACATCCACTGGTTTAATTTTTGCGAAGACCGTAAAAGTGAAGCCTGACGATACCGCTTCCTCCTCGCTCGTCGTGCCGTTTGGATTTACTCGGCTTTCGATAGCAACCATCTCTTCCTTCGTCTTGTCGAAACGGTTCGTGGAACGGACAATAACTCGATTCAAGCCTTGCTGAAGCGTAATTTCTTCAGAAAACTCACCAGTACTTCCAACAAATACCGGCTCGCCATTGGCGGTCACTTCAGCGCTCGGGTCAGTTTGACCCCGCAGGAGTATGCTTGACCCCTCTATTGTAGCACCCGGAAGCGGGTCAATGATAAGCAGCCGGGGCTCAGCCACAAAGCTCCGAAACTCTAGTACTAGATACAAAAATGCCCCCCCCAAAACGAGCACCAGCCAAACGAGGAGGAGGGTTTTCGGCGTAATAATCCAGGTGTTCATAGCCGGATACCGGACCAGCTCTTTGACTCCCGGTTCCTGGCCAAGATTTTCCCGAATATCTTTTTCCTTATCGTACAACTTCAAAAAGGCCTCATCATCCAAGCCGAGATGGCGGGCATAGTTACGGAGAAATCCCCTCACGTACACTTCCGCCGGAAGTTTTTTGTATTCACCATTTTCAAGATACTCCAGATACTTTGCCTGTATCCGAGTTGCTTTGGCAATCTCAGCGTAGCTCATTCGGTACTGCTGTCGGAGCTTCCGGAGCTTCTCCCCGAGGGTCAATGATTCAACTTTCTTGCGGACGAATCCATCATTCATATACCTCACTATACCAAATGCCAAGAAGGAAGCGAAAACCGGCCAACGGCCGGTCTTTTGCACTCTTTTTGACTAGGTAAAAAGGCTTATATCTGCCATTTTTCCCTTGCTGCCTGGTCAACCAAGGGATCATCACCATACTGCTTTCCCTCCTCGAGCGTCTTCAGGAGGACTTCGCGCTTTTTGTTCACTTCTGGCCCAACAACACCCCGCTGTTCGAGCGTCTGCATCACGCGGGCTGCTTTTGGATAGCCAATTTTTAGATAAGTTTGAAGGTACGTTGTCGACGCTCGCTGCGTTTCAACGACCAATTTTTTGGCTGCCTGGTAGATTGGATCGTGTTCATCTTCATCATTCCCTCCCTCATGGTCGAGATCGATTGGATTCTCTTCACTCCCGCCTCCAAAATCTTCACCAATCTCATCCATTCCCTTATCCACTTTCTGCTGTTCGAGGAAATGCACCACCTTTTCCACTTCGTTCTCTGAAACAAAAACACCCTGGATGCGCTGGAGGTTCGATGCTTCCGCGGAAGAATACAGCATATCGCCGTTTCCCATGAGTTTTTCAGCGCCTCCTGCATCAAGGATAGTGCGTGAATCCACGTTGGACTTCAGCTTGAATGAAATACGCGCCGGCATATTGGCCTTGATGAGACCGGTAATGACATTCACCTCTGGTCGCTGGGTTGCAAAGATGAGATGGATACCGGCCGCCCGAGATTTCGAGGCTAGTCGGATAATTGAGGCATCAACTTCTTTTCCGTGTGCTGCCATGAGATCAGCCATCTCATCGATGACGATGACGATGTACGGGAGTGGCGATAATTCCTCCTCACGAACCTCATTCGTTTCCGGATCAATGACGCGCTTCTTCTCACCCCGCAGGTGCTTCTCACGATACGAATCAATATCCCGTGAACCCGCCGATTCGAGGACCTTGAGTCGGCGCTCCATTTCGCCGACTGCCCACTTGAGTGCATTGATCACCTTATGATTATCAACGATGACATCAGTCTTCAAA
>JBATNS010000119.1:0-12361 GCA_049290475.1 Candidatus Moraniibacteriota bacterium
ATAGTGACAATCGGCGAGCGTGAGATAAGTTTGCGATCGGCTTCATTTTTCTCGTCTGCTGCAATCTTGGCGAGATCCTCGAGTGTGAGAGTGCCAGCCTTTTCCGTCGTATCAGCGGTCGTCTGAAAGCCGATGTCGTTCGCGATAATCGATGCGGTGTCGAAGTCTATTTCTTCGTTGATTGTCGCGATGATTTTGTTTTTCATGAGCTCCATGATAATGCTAGATACTGGGACATGAAGAATATCCGCCAACTTTTTGACGGTGACCGTTTCGGGAAGAGCAACGGATTTCATGGGTTCAGTCTCGGGAGTGTTCATGGTATGAGTAATTTTTGATGAATAAAAATAATTGTATCGGACAGCAGGGAAGATGGACTACACCTTTTTTTCTTGCAGATTTTGCTCAGCCTCCCGGATAGTCGATTTCTCCTCCTCAGTGAAAGGGAAACCATCGGCCTCCCCATGCTTTACTGGTTTGGCGAAGACGCGAGTCGTGTCGCGGGTATGAATCGATGAGATGACGACGCCGCAGCCTTTTCCATCAAGGAGGGCGACAGCAAAACTCTGATTACCACCACTTTCACCGAAAGGATTGAAACGTCGGACAGCACATTTGTGCAAGCTCCGATTCCCGAGCTGATGGAGGGTATTTGAGATGTCGAAGAGCTCTTGGACATCACCATCAACAGAGGCGATGAGCTCTTTCTCCTCAATGAGGAGTGATTCAAGGCTTTTCGCATCTTTCCCAGAAAAGAATACCGCCAGCTTTTCTTCCTGTCGTCGGAGCTTTCGGTGGAGGAGTATCATCCACGTAGCGAGCGCTGACAATAAAAGGAAAAAAACGCCCAGGCAGGCGAAAAGTACAGTCGGTTCGGAGAGTTGCGCGAGCATAGAGCCTGTATCGGGAGCCTAGCAGGAAACGAGCTGGCTGTAAACCGCCGCGGACTTATCAAAGCACTCTTAGATAGGGCTTATTTTCAACCTTTTTTATTCTTATCAAAGAGTTTCGATCCAAAGCCTGAAACCAACAGTGATATACTGATAGCAATTAATCTATCGCTATGGGAAAAATTATCGGGCTGGTGGTTATCGCAGTGTTCCTTATCGGCGGATTCCTCTATTGGAATAGCCAACAAAGTGGTCCGACTAGCATGGAGAAAACTGACGATGGCGTGACGGCGGTCCCGGGCGAGGTCCTGGGAATGACCAAGGAGGAAACGGGCATGGCGTCCTCCATTAAGGAGGCCATGGGTCTCGGCCAAAAAATGCAGTGCACCTATACGATGAACGAGGGCGGAAAGGCTCTCGAGTCGAAGGTGGTGGTGGATGGGAAACAGTATGCGTCGACGACTAAGATTGACACTATGACGGTCTATGGTGTCTTTGACGGCGAGAATCAGTATTCCTGGACGAGTGCGACCAAGACAGGTATGAAGATGTCCAAGGCTTGTCTCGAGAAACTACAAACGACCGCTCAGAATATGGCTAAGCCAACTGAAGCGCCTGCCACCGCGCTGCAAGATATGGAGAAGGCTTTTGACATGGCAAAGAATGTGAAGTGTGAGCCGACGTCAGGTGCTGACTTCACGATTCCGAAGGACGTCATCTTTACCGATCAGTGTGCGATGATGGAACAGTCGATGAAGATGATGGAGGGAAGGAAGGATAAGCTGCCGGCCGGGATGACTGTCCCGAGCATACCCGCGGCCTACTAGTGTTTTGCGAGATAGAGAAAACTGCCCGATGATTGGGCAGTTTTTTTACTTCTTTCCGCTAGACGCCATCGGCGAGGAGGGACTTTAGGAGTTTGGGCAAGGGAATCGATGCAACGCCAATCACTCGATCCGCGCCACCGTAGTAAGTGATGAGCTTTTGTCCATGAACAACTGCTCCGCAGGGAAAGACGACGTTTGGGACTACACCTACCCGCTCGTAGTCCTCTTCGGGGCTGAAGAGCGGATGGCGGCTGCGGCCAATAATGCGTTCGGGATGCTCGCGATCGAGGAGAATAGCTCCGACTCGGTAGTGGCCATCATATTCGGATACACCGTGATAGAGGATGAGCCACCCGGCCTTGGTACGAATGGGCGCAGTATTGATGCCGATTTTTCGGCTATCCCACATGCCGCGCCGCGGGAAGATGAACGGCCGATGCATGAGGAAACGGGAGGTACCGTCGAAAGCAAGGTCATCGAGGAAGTTGATATCGATGGATGGTTGGATGCGGTGGAGAACGATGTACTTCCCGTTAATCTTTTCGGGAAAGAGACAGGCATCTTTGTCATCGATGCCAGGGGGCGAGATGAGTACCGGGTCTGAGAAGCAATTGAAGCGTTCAGTCAGGAAGTCTTTGACTGGGATCGTTGATAGCGCAACACGCGGTGGTGTTGCGGCATCGACAGCGGTGTAGAGCATGTAATAGGTATCGTCAAAACGTGTCAAACGAGGGTCTTCGCAGCCGGAATTTCCGGGCGCATTCTTCATCTCGAAGGGCGCTCTTGGGACGTAGACTGGCTCAGTACGACGCTTGCTAATATTGAAACCATTCTTACTTTCAGCATAACCAAAAACAGAAGTATCATCTTCACCCATGGCACGGTAGAGGAGCATAGTTTTCCCTGGAACATCGATGGCGGCTGGATTGAAAACCGCTTTGGATTCCCAGTCATGCTTCGCCTGAGGAGTGATAATAGGATTCCGTTTGTAGCGAGTGAAAGCGGGTCGGCTCTTGGCGCTAGCTTTCATTTCTTTCAGGATTGTTTTCAAACTACCGAGGGCAACACAGGTTGTCGTGTCAGCGGCGCCGTAGTAGAGGTAGAGCGCATCACCGCGGACGATTGCTCCGGTCGGAAAAACGATATCTTTTACTTTTCCGTAGTATTCGTACTCTTCCTCGGGAACGAGAAGCGGAACATCGGTTCGAGCAATGACTTTACGTGGATTTTTAAGATCGAGGAGCACTGCTTCGACAGTGAAAATAGGTGTTGTCGAGTGATATTTCTGGATGTACGAATAGAGGAGTAGCCACCCCTCTTTTGTCTTGATTGGCTGGGCGCCGATTTCAACGTGGTCATTTTCGGTCCGTTGGAGCTCGATTCCGTGTTTATCGAGATTTTGATACCAGACCTGCCACTTGTCTTTGTCCCAGATGTCGGATTCTTCGTCAAAGGAAGCGAGCGCGATGGTCGACGGCGGTTGGTCGGTATTGGCCGAGAGAATCGCCCACAGCTTGCCATTGATTCGCTCTGGAAAGAGTGCCATCGCCTTCGCATTGAAGGGGGTGATGTGATGTTTTTCGAAACTCTTGAAATTCTTTGTGATAGCGAGACCAACGGAGATGCCTTCGGCGCGAAAGGGGAACTCCGAAAGCGCGGTGTAGAAAACATAGTACTTGCCGTCACACTTTGTGACGCGCGGATCTTCGCAACCGAATCGTTCCCACGGGAGCTCAGGCTCGATGCAGGGACGATGGTGCTTGAAGTGGATACCATCGGTGCTTTCAGCATGGCCGATAGATGAGATCGAGAGCCAGGGTCCGTCATCATGAAGGAGTGGGAGGGACTGTGCTCGGTAGAGGAGACGGGTTTTTCCCTTTTCTCGGACGGCACTGCCGTTAAACGCGCCCTCAGCTTCCCAGGGGAGGTCATTCTGGGGAACGAGGATCGGATTTTCGAACGAGCGCTTGAAAAACGGCATAGGGGGGTAAAGAATGATTACTCAATTTTTTTCAACTTCATTTTACTGAGAGTCGGCGGCTGATTTTTCATGAGATCGCCCATGAATGTAGCGAGGTCGGTCATCGCGACCCCAGTTGTTCGGTCGCCTGCGCCGTAGTAGACAAATATTTTCGATCCTTTGATGATTGCGCCACAGACATAGATAACGCCGGGTTTATGGCCACCGTTCTCATAGGCAGTTTCCGGTTCGAGTACTGGCTCGAGCGCTCGCCGCAGGATTATCTCCGGATGTTCCAAGTCGAGGAGCATGACACCAACTTTATATTTTCCCGGATCACGCATGTCCATGCCGTGGTAGAAAACAACCCAACCTTCCGGCGTCTTGAGTGGCGGAGCACCAACACCGCGCACGATGTTGTCCCAAGCGAGGAGGCGTTCAGGCTCTATGTAGCCCCGTCCGCCATGGGAGATGAGGCTGTCGATGTAGTTCCCATTGCCGAGCTCTTGCAGGTTGTCCAGGTACTCAATCTTTATTTGTGGGCTGATGCCGTGGATAATCGCGTATTTTCCGTTGATTTTTTCAGGGAAGAGCACCCAGTTCTTCTGGATTTGTCCCGGCCGGGAGATCAGTCGCGGTCTCGCCCAACGCCATCGTTTTGCGACAAAGTCAGATTTCGAAATGTATGAGAGGGCAACGCCGGGCGGATTCACCCCATCGAAAGCGATATAAACCAGGTAGACAATACCTTCGATTTCGACAAGACGAGGATCTTCACAGCCGCCGGAGCTGCTACCGGAAAGATAGGCGCTGGTATCATCGTGTTTTGCACCAGCTTTGACATGTTGGACCCGTGATGGAACAAAAGCGGGGTCGGCCTGGCGTTCGTCAATGTGGATGCCGTCAGAGCTTGCAGCATAACCAAGGACCGAAAGTCCGTCATAGCCCTGGGCACGGTAGAGGAGGTGGACCTGGTCATCGAGGCACAAGGCAGCCGGATTAAAGGTGGCGAACGCCTCCCAAGCATGCCTCCCGATTGGTTCGAGGACAGGGTTTGCCTGATAGCGTTCTAGTGGGATGCGAATACCCTTGATACGCGGCGGGAGCGTGGCTGCGGGGAGTAATGTTTTGCGGTAGGCTTCCCAGTATCGAGCAATCGGATAGGATTCGATACCGCGTTCTTGCGATTGAGTGTAGAGAGAAAAATATTTTCCGGTGTTGGCGCCGCCGATAACTTTGGTATCAGCGGGCATCTCCCATGTCGTTTGCCAGAGTGAGTACTCACTTCGCCAGAGGAGCACCCCTGGTTGTTCACGGTCGAAGAGCGCGGCACCGATACCAAGACGGCCGGTTACATCTTTGGCAGTATAGACGATGAGAATTCCTTTTTTCGTCAGTTCGGTATGAACGGGCGAGAGATCGGTTGTATCAAAAGCCCCCTTTCGGGCTTTGAGAATGACGCCATAATCCTCCCAGTGATCAAGTTCTCCGGTTGAACGGGCGAGCGTGATCGCGTGACCGCTCTCCGATCGGGAGAATGCGAGAATTGATCCTTTGTCCTTTGGGGTGGTTTTGAGGGATAAAACGACCACGGGAGCCCGAAAAAAATCAGTTGCTGCAATAATCTTCCAGGCGCCGCTTTTTTCGACTATCGCAAAAAGTGTGTTTTTTCTCTCATCAAGAAAAGAAATCAGACTTTTGAATCCAAGAGAGCTTGCCCGGATTTCAGGGACTGAAGAAAGAAGGGTTTTCGTTCCATCTGGGCGATAAAGCGCTACAAATAGGAGCGATTTATCGAAGGTTCGGCCATCAGCACTTTCAATTGAGAGAATGCCGGGCATGGAGTGCTCAGTGGAGCGCCAAAAAAGACGAACCTTACCCTGTCTTTCGAAAGCAAGTAGACCTTGCTGATTGTTAGTAGGAAGCATTTGTTTCTGTATCTATATCTGTATACCAATTTTACCACTAAAGAGGCCGATAGAAAATAGGATTCGGCAGATATTTTGTGACATCTGAATCTACAACAATACTGCCCCAGACTTTTATAGTGAGGGAGGAGTCTTTTTTCTCAGTCGTACAGTTAAGACTGCTTTGAGGCGAGCGTGCTAAGCATCCTTTCTTCAGTGGTAGGAGTTTTCCGCGCGATGATAAGAAAGTTGAATGCGAAGAGCGCAGGGTACATCTCTGCGAGGAAGGCGGAAACTCGATCGAGGGTGGTCCAAAGCATCCCATTTCCAAAGGCATCGCGAATGGGTGGACCGAATCCTCGGATGCGGATTACCCGGAAGCCCGAATTCTCAAGGAGACGGCGGAATGAGTGGATCGTGAAGAGTCGGTGATGGGTCCGATCGAGGATACCTTTTTTACCGTAGTTGAACCAGCCTAAGAGATGTGTGATTCGCATAACGACATAGCTGATATTGGCGGTTGAGGCAAAGAGCAGGCCATCTGGTTTTAGGATACGGTATATTCGTTCAGTAGCTCGTTCCGGCGGATAGAGGTGCTCGATCACATCGAGGGCGATAACCGCGTTGTAGGCGTCTTGGCCAATTTTTTCTGGGAAGTCTTCATTTAGATCGAGCTGAAAAGACCGGATACCGAGGGTTTCAATTGGGAGAGCGGTGTCGACAGCCGTGACGATGGTACCTCGTTCGGCAATCCGTTGCGCCAATTCGCAATCGTTCGCACCGAGGTCTGCGATATGCATTCCGGACTTCCAGGGTTGACGCAGGACGTAGGCGTGGAGCGAGGTGTCGGCTGATTTCATCTGATAGGTGCGGGAAATGTTATTCGGGAATTCATAGTTCGGTTGGAAGAAGAGTCCAGCCTGATGGAGTCGTGACTTCACTGATGATTTGATGCAGTTCCAGGCATATTTCATGCCGTCAACACGGCACTCTTCATCGCCGTAATGGGTTGGCATCGGAATCTCGATGATTTGTGCTCCGATGAGATCGAGCTGGATGATAATATCGGTATCGAAATGGAAGCCGTCGCTATTGAGCTGGTAGGGGACTTTTGCGAGCATATTCGTCCGATAGGAGCGGTAGCCACTGTGGAATTCGCTGAGTGCAGTTCCGAGAATGGCGTTCTCAATCCGGGTCAGGATCTGATTGCCGAACCACTTATAGAGCGGCATCCCGCCACGCAGTGCGTCAGCTCGGTTAATCATGCGCGATCCAAAAACTGCGCCAACAGCGGAATCGGCATAGTCGGCAACAATGTCCGGGAGGTATTCGGGCGGATATTGTCCATCACCATGAAGCAAGATAACGATGTCGTAGCCTTGTTGTATAGCGTAGCTATAACCGATTTTTTGATTTCCACCGTAGCCCTGATTCGTTGGCGTTTTCATAACGGAGAAATTTTTGAGACCGAGCATCTGTCCTGTTCCAATCGCTCGAGCGACGGTCCTATCCGTTGATGAATCATCGATGACGAATATTTCCGCAAAGAGTGGGCGGCACCACTCCGGTATCCTCCGGATTGTTTTTTCGATCTGACTCTCGGCATTGTAAGTGACAATAAAGAGTGCCACTTTTTGTTGACTAAAAACAATGCGGGCTTTTTCAGTCGCTCTATTGGGTAGAATTTCCTTCATAACTCCCATGATACACTGATACTATTAGAGCGTCTTTAGGACGTAATTCTGTTTATGCCGTTGAATGAATCCCGTATCTTCTTGAGGGAGATATTTGCCTGGTGCCTGACAATGCTTCAAAAAGAGCGTTTGTATGAAGCATACGTTTTTTTCTTTTTCACGTTATTTTCCCTATCCCTTTACTTTGCCGCGGATGGTGTTTTTTCTGTTGATGACCATTTTTTTCATATTCGTTTTGCGCAGATGATCCGAGAAACGGGAGTAGAAGCATTCACTCATTTTCAGTCTCTTCCGCTCACAGAGATTGTGACGAAGCAGGAGCATCTCATCTACTACAATTTTCTTTTTTATCTAGTTCTGCTGCCGTTCTCACTCTTTTCGCCGCTTGTTTTCGGCTTGAAGCTGTTCGGGGTTTTTGCGCTAGCCGTCTCTTTAACGACGGTGTATAGTCTTTTTCGAAGGTTGGCCGTCCATCAGCCTTTTCTTTGGACACTTTTTTTCCTGGTCGCACTCATTGAGTCGGGTCTTATAGTACGGTTTCTCTCAGCCCGTCCGTTCGCACTAGCGCCAGTTTTGCTCTTGGTGATACTTTTTCTCTTATACAAGCGCCAGTTTCTCGCTGGAGCAGGGATTTCTTTCGTATATTTTTACTGGCACACGGCGACCTTCTTCCTACCGATCCTGGTTGCCACCGCATATTTTCTGTTCAATCGATACTATAGAGCGCATGAAAAGTTTGAATGGAAGATAATCAGTCTGCCTTTTCTGGGAACGCTGGCCGCGATTGCTCTCTCCTATCTCATTTTCCCCGGGGTGGGCATCTATCTCAGGGATATAACCTTTCCAGTCCTCCTCGATACGTCATTACTGGGTGGAGAAATAGCTGAGGGGTTTGAGGTCTATGGCGTAAGCTTTCCACTACTCTATCAATCACTTTCTTTTCTTATCGCCCCGCTTATCATTTTTGGCTGTGCTGATATCGTGGAGTTTCTGAGACGGGCAAAGAGTAGTGTGTTGCTAACTCCATTAGTAGATTCGGCGCAGTCTGCCCTGAAGACGACGTTTTTCCTTGGTGCGGCAGCGCTTCTTGTTGCCTCATTCTTCAGTTTACGTTTCGCAGATTATTTTGCCTACTTCAGCATCATGTATAGTGCGCTCGCTGGCCAGGCGCTTTTCCATGAGTTGAGGCGATACGTGCATTTCTCGTGGCGGCCGTTCAAAATCGGAATAATTCTCGTGCTCACCTTGTTTTTATTGAATGCACCGTCAAGGATTCGCTCGTATACCAAAGAGATTCCTTCATATCTCACTGCGCAAGCGCCGAGCGATTGGATGAATGAACACCTGCCGTCGGGTCAGCTTATTTTCAACACTGATTGGGATGCTTTCCCTCTCTTCTACTACTTCACTGGCGACCGGTTTCGGTACGTGACGGGCCTGGAACCACGGTTCCTCTATGACTATGACACTCGTCTCTATTGGATGTGGCGGCATATCGGAGACGAAGGTATCTACTGTGACATACCGAATTGTACGACAGCACTTAGGCGTAAAGAACGGTCGCTGGGGTCGCTCGATGTTCGTGGGCAATTCTTTGTAGAAGAGGGCGATCGGATTGCTGATGCAATTAAACAGGAATTCGGGACGGACATTATTTTGGTTCGACTCGACCGGAAAGATGTCATTGAGCTAATAGGCAACTCCCCTCGCTTTCGAAGGATGTATAGTGATATGAAAAGTACCTTTGCTATATATCGCGTAGTTGGTGCCAGCATGCCAGTTTCGGAGCGTGAGAAAAGTACCCAGTAAAAATATGCTGAGCACCTTCCTCGGCCATATTGCTGATCACTCTATCCTCTCAACGTATCTCGGCGTTATGGTTTTCAATGAGGGTGCCATCCTCACGGCATTTTCACTGGCATCACCGGCTGACTCATGGGGGCTGTCCGGGCTAGTGCTAGCCTCCATAGCGGGAGCGCTCACCAATGATCTCATTCTCTACGCACTTGCACGGTTTGGTGCTGAAAGATTCTTCAGGAAATCAGATGGGACAGGTCCGGAACCATTGCATGAACGGGTATTTCTTGGAAGCCCATTTTTCGCACTCCTCGGCATCAAGTTTCTTTTCGGAGTACGCTTTGTTCTCACGGTATATTTAGTCGCCAAAAAATGCCTCCCCATTGTAAGATTTATCATCTATGATCTGTGCGGTATCGCGCTCTATGTTTTTGTCATCGGCGGGATTGGGCTGTTGGTTGGACAGGGGGGTGCTGGCGTCAAAAATATCTATGTCCTCGGAATCCGAACGCTTACTGCGGTGTTTGTGCTCCTATTTGTGACGCACATAGTGGGTCGACTCTTGAAACATTGGACTGGCCGGTCCGTAGCTGAATAGTAAGAGGTGTTCTTGCCCGGTCCTTCAATCATCAGTCTAAAACAATATCAGACCCCGTTCAGGAGTCTGATATTTTTTCCGGTGCGGTGATGTATCAACCTTTGCGCGAACCCACTTCGCACGCGCGGAGCGCGTGCGATTAGTCGTCAAAATCCAAACGATTAAAGCGGACTCGGCAGGGCGAAACTATTTGTCTGGGGGAATGGATTCGCCCTGCCTCGACTGATTTCCCGCCCGCAGGAGGGGTCTGGGGAGGAATGCGGGCGGGTTTCGGACTGGGGGTTTTCGGAAATTCGGCGGCTAGGATTCAAACTTGATTTCAAGTTTTCCTTGAAAAATTCTTTCTTATTTATCCAACAATCCGCCCCACTCTACAACCGTAAAGCCTTTCCTTTCTGGAGTAATTATGTTTGGTTGCTCAAGAATGATTTGTGATTCAAGAGGTTTAAAATAGAAATTGCGTCTAATAACTGTCGTTACTAAAACGCTAACCGCGAGAATTGGTAGCTGTTTTTTATTTATTGGTTGTTGCGAGGGTTGAGATTCTTGTATTGTTTCCATATTTTTTGCGGAAATTTGAATTCCGATTTCCAATTTTGGCGGAAAGGGGGGGATTCGAACCCCCGGTACGATTTCTCGCACGCTTGCTTTCCAAGCAAGTACCTTAAACCACTCGGCCACCTTTCCGTTTGCCTGCTGACATGAACTCAGTATCAGCATAGTCGTCCAATCTTTCTAACGACCACAGTGTAGCGAAAGAATGCCAGGAGGGCAACTAACCCATCCTTTATTTGTTGGAAAGTCTCTCTCTTCGTTGTACAATGAGAGAACAGATTAGAATATGGACGTACCTAAGGGGCTTACATTTGTTGAACCGCGTACGGTGATACGCGCACTATCGGTCGGTACTGGCGATACGGTCGCGGATTTTGGTGCTGGCTCAGGCTATTTTTCTTTTGAATTTGCTCGCGCGGTTGGTCTGGAAGGAACGGTCTACGCACTCGATGTGCTTCCCTCGGCGCTTGAGGCGATTACGAGTCAGGCTAAAACGCTCGGTCTCACGAACGTGGTTGCTCAGCGCTGCAATCTAGAACGAGCAAACGGCTCAGGACTCGGTACGAGCTCTGTCGACTGGGTTGTCGCCAAGGATGTACTTCTCCAAAATCAGAATAAGAGCATCATATTGCGCGAGGTATCACGTATTTTGAAACCTTCCGGTCGGGCGCTCATCGTCGAATGGGATCCAAACGAATCGATTGTCGGACCTGAGCGGGAGATGCGGATTAAGCCGGAGAGTATGAGGCAGCTTATCGAAGATGCCGGGCTGGCGGTCGTTGGCGAACCGTCTGTTGGCGGGTTTCACTATGCTTTTCTTGTCGAGAAGAAACAGTAACCTATGAAACGACACATTACGCAATTTGTTGCGGTTGTACTCCTAGGAGTGTCACTCCTCACGCTGTCGGGTTGTGGCGAGGAAAAGTCAGCCCCGTATCTTGTGACGCTGGATGTCTGGGGTGTTTTTGATGATTCAGATGCGTTCAATCAAGTAACCGCTGACTACAGGAAAATCAATCCGTACGTCAAGGAGATTCGGTACCGGAAACTTCCCCCGGAGACATATAAAGAGGACCTTCTCAATGCGATGGCTTCTGGCAATGGACCGGATATCTTTATGCTTCGGAATACGTGGCTGAACGATTTTTCAGATAAGTCAGTGCCATCGCCTGCCGGATTTTTCACCGAAAAGACGGTGCGTGATAGTTTTATCGATGTGGTAGCTGAGGATTTTCTCAATGACCAGAAACAGCTCATGGCTGCCCCACTCTCTGTTGATTCGCTGGCCCTCTACTACAACAAGGATATTCTCAATGTGGCTGGAATATCCGCCCCGCCAAAGACGTGGGAAGAGCTTATTGCTATGGTGCCTCTCCTCAAACGGGTAGATGAATTTGGAAATATTAATCAATCAGCCATTGCTCTCGGGACCGGCGAGAATGTAAATCGTTCTTCGGATATCCTCCTCAATCTCATCCTCCAGCATGGTGGCTCGATAGTCGACCAGCATTTCAGTAAGACATCTGGTCAGCAAGCGCTTGGTTTTTACACCCAGTTTGCTCAACTTGGCCGACCGACGTACACGTGGAATCTTCGTCAGCACTTTTCCATAGATGCTTTTTTTGAAGGGACGTTGGCGATGATGATCAATTACTCCTATCATTATCCGACCATCCGTCAGAAGAACGCGAAACTGAACTTCGCCGTCGCACCGTTACCTCAATTTAAAGATAAATCGCCAGTGAACTTTGCAAATTATTGGGGCTTTGCGGTATCGAAAAATAAGGCTCAAGTTGTTGACTCCTCCCAACCGGCGACGATGATATCAATTGATAACTACCAGAAGGCTCGCATACATGAGTCATGGCAGTTGCTCTCGTATCTGACATTGCCTCATCCGACAAATACGATCAAGCTCGTGAATGCGCTTTCAGGAAAGAGCGCGGACGCACCGATGCCAATCGACCCAGCAAGAAAATACCTCGAACTGACAAAGAAACCGGCCGCACGTCGTGACTTGATTGATGTTCAGAAAGGGGATGTCATCATGAGCCCATTTGCCAACGGTAACCTGGTAGCCAAGAGTTGGAAACCAGGGAATACGGAGCAGGCCGAGGGGCTCCTTGTAGATAC